>JAYEGM010000222.1:0-64307 GCA_034659075.1 Pseudomonadota bacterium | reverse complement strand
TTATTGATGGTAGTCACACATTTTCCCCCTTGCTCCATAATTTTTCGTCTTTCGTCTTTCGTCTTTCGTCTTTCGTCTTAAGACTTGAAACTTGAAACTTGAAACTTCTACTCCCCAACCACCGCCGCCTCCCGTCCACGCTTTTCATTTACAGTAAACAGGACGATTAATCCGACAACAAAAAACATCAAAGTAGAGAAAATGGCCTGGCGGTGGTCGCCGTTGCTGTACCAGGCGATGATTCCATAGCTCATGGGGCCAATGATGGCGGCCAGTTTGATTGACAGGCCCCACAGGCCAAAAAATTCAGCTGTGCGGCCATCCGGGGCAAACAGAGCCACCAGGGCACGCCCGGCTGACTGACTGGAGCCCATGGCCAGCCCGATTAAATTGGCGGCGATCCAGAATTGGGTCTTCGTCTCACCTTGCCAGGCAACAGTAATGGCGAGTATCCATATTAGTAATGTCAGCTCTAATGTGCGTTTAGCTCCCAGGCGATCCTGAAACAGCCCGAAGACAAAGGCACCGATAGCAGCTGTGATATTGACCACCATGATCATGATGATATTTTCAGTAGTGGAGAAGTGCATCACTTCCTGGGCATAGATGGCTGCGATGACAATAACGGTATAGACCCCGCTGCTGAAGATGCTCAATGCGAAAAGAAACCGAAACAGGTCACGAAACTGGTGCCTGTGCTGCAGGGTTTGCTTGAGGCGGGAAAAGCCGGTCCGGGTATAAGAAGATATTGTGGAAGGCGTACTGCCTGCTGGTTGAGCCCTTTCTTTCAGGAAAAGGAAAGTTGGTGTAGCTGCCAGGGCAAAAATCAGGGCGGTAATCCAGAGTGTAACAGGGACATATTGTTCTGCAGTCTGTCCCAATGGCTTAACGCTTTCTATATAGATGAGGCAGAGTGCGAGTACCAGCAGGCCGCCTACATAGCCCAGTGCCCAGCTGAAACCGGAAACCTTGCCGACTTTATCCGGCGGGGCAATTTCCGGCAGAAATGCCGCGATCAGGTTTTCGCCGGTACCAAACAAAAATGCCGAGCCCGCCAGAAATAACATGCTGAGTAGCAGTTGATCTGGACCGGTAAAACCTAGCAGGGCAGTCATGACGATACAGCCAATCGTGCTATAGGCAAGCATCTTTTTCTTGGACGCTGAGAAGTCAGCGATTGCTCCGAGTACAGGCGCAGTAAAAAGAATCAATGTATTTGCAGCACCGATACTTAAACTCCACAGCAAGGTGCCTGTGCCACCGTTAGTGCTATCAACTGATGCGGCGATAACGCCAACAAAATAGGCATTGAAAATAGCAGTTAAAACAACGGTGGTGTAGCCGGAATTAGCAAAGTCATACATTGCCCAGGAAATAAGTTCTTTTCGCGGGGCTAAAGTTCTGGTCGTTTTTGTCATAAGAAGAGAGTTATTTTATACCCTATTGTCTTCTGTCTTCCAACTTTGAACTATTATTCTTAATCGGCTTTTGAACATCGAGAAAGGATCAGCATAAATTCATTGTTGTCACCCGTGTATATATGCTCTGGAGAGAAGCCGGTGCTGGTCAATAGCTGGTGTATCGAGTCGGCTGTGTATTTCCGGCTGTATTCCGTAGTAATGTGTTCGCCATCCTCGAAATCTATCTTTAAATCAATATCCCGGAGTATAACGGTTTGCCGGCAACAGGAGCGTAAACGCATTTCGACACGGGAATTATCAACATCAAAAAAAGCGTGGTGTTCGAATTTTTCAGTATTAAAATTACCATCAAGTGCCTGGTTCAGTACATTCAGCAGATTAAGGTTAAATGCTGCTGTGTATCCCTCAATGTCATTATAGGCAGCATTCAGGATGCTGTGATCTTTGACCATATCAATACCCAGCAGAAACCAGTCATCGTCATAGGCTGTATTTCTCACATCGCGCAAAAACTGGCTGGCCTCATCATATGAAAAATTACCTAAGGAGCTGCCAAGAAAAGTATAAAGGCTGCGTGTATGACTATTATTGAATAGTTGCATATCATGTAAAAAGTCACCATGCCATGCATCAATGGATAACCAGGGATATCTGTCTAACAGACGCTTCGACGACTCAATCAGTATTTCTTCGCAGACATCCAGCGGCAGGTAATGCAACCAGTCGTAATGCTGATTGGCTGCCTGAATAAGCAGCTCGGTTTTTTCGGATGTGCCACTGCCGTATTCAACAATAGCCGTTGGCCTTACAGTGGCGACGATCTCATCGGCATGCTTCTTTAAAAGTGCGGATTCAGCTCGCGTCAGGTAATACTCATTGGTCTGGCAAATCTGATCAAATAGCATAGAGCCGCGCTCATCATAGAAGTACTTTGGCGGCAAGCTGCGGGGGCGGCTCAGCAAACCTGCGTAGATGTCCTCTACCAGTGAATCTAGATGCTGTTCCGGTGATAGCCGGTTTAACTGAAACCGGCTTGAGTCAATTTTTACAGCTTCTTGCATAGCATTCCTTTGTTTTTAATTATTTTTCATTATACTAAGTGACAGTTTACTGTCTAATAAAGTTTCAGAGAGAATTATGTGCAGACTTGCAGCTTATATTGGTCCTGCTTTGCGGCTAGAAGAAATGCTGCTCAAGCCGGAGCATAGCCTGGTGAAGCAGTCATGGGCTCCCAGAGAAATGATAGAAGCCAGGCTGAATGCTGATGGCTACGGCTTTGGCTGGTTTGATCAGATGGGTCAGCCATTACGATATCGACAGACCATGCCTATCTGGACCGATCCGAATTTGCCTGAGTTAGGCCGAGGGTTGAAATCTGATACCTGGGTAGCTGTTGTGCGCAGTGCCACGACAAATATCCCGATCAATCTTGCCAATACCATGCCTTATGCGGATGAAAAATTTCAGTTCATGCATAACGGTTATATTAATAAATTTTCACGCACACTTCGTTCATGTTTACGGCGAGAATTTAAACCTGAATTCGAGGATTTTATCGAAGGCAATACCGATTCAGAGCACTTGTTCATCCTGTTTAAGCAAATCATGTGGGAAATGAATACAAATGACCCGGCTGCGGCATTGATTGAAATGGTTTCGCGATTAAAAGCCTGGTTAAAAGATGAACGCGGTCTGTTAAATATAATCATTGCTGTCCCCGGGAAAATCTGGGCGATGCGCTGTGCAATCAATGGAAACTGTCCTTCGTTATATTACTCACTAAATCCCCCGCCATTTCCCGGCGCCTGTCTGGTTGCCTCTGAGCCGTTGACGGATGATGCGGACTGGACAGAAGTGACACCGCAGTCATTAATGGTTTTTGACGGCGGTAATGTGCCGGTAGAAATCCATTTGTGAATACATCAGTTGCAGAGGGTCTTTCATCTCTACATGATCGGCTGATAAAACAGTTTTCCACCTGTTCTGAGGCAGAATTGCGTAATCAGTATCACGCTGATCTCAGTCAGTTGGGCTGGCATCTTGCACATGTTGCGTTTATCGAGCAGTACTGGTTGCGCGAAGTTTTGCTGAATGACAACAGCAGAACTGCAGGTTTTCATCACTGTTATTTTCCGGAAATGATAGCTAAGTCTGAACGCGGTGAGTTGCCGGGGATGACTGACTTTTCACGTCTGCAGCATGACTTTTCTGATGCGGAAAATTTATTGTCCGTCCTGTTATTCGAAAAACTATCCAGGCAACAGAAGCATCCGCTGCTGGAATATGATTATATTGGCTGGTTTCTGCTCCAGCACGGCGAACAGCACCTGGAAACGATGCAGATGGCACTGCATCAGAAAGCCCTTGGAACGGCATCTGTAACAAATTCAATGGTTAAAAGCTTTGATGCACACGGACCCGCGTTGCCAGAAGCATCGTTTGAACAAGGTAGATACGAAGTCGGCTCCAATGATGTTCTGGCCTGTGATAATGAACAACCGGTACATGAAACAGAGCTTGCTGCTTATCAACTTGCTGAGAAACCGGTCAGTAATGCCGAGTATCTGGGTTTTATGCAGGCCGCCGGTTATCAGCAAAAAAGTTTCTGGAGCAGGGCTGGCTGGCAATGGATAACAGAGAGACAATTACATGCACCTGAATTCTGGCTGCGTGATAAATCAGAAAACTGGTGTGAAATAAGCCCAGAGGGGGTTGTAGATATTGATCCCGATGCAGCTGTTTCGGGAATTAGCTGGTATGAAGCGGATGCTTTTGCACGTTATGCGGCTTGCCGATTACCGCATGAACACGAATGGGAGGCTGCAGTGGCATCAGATCCTGTGTTAAATAAGTCGACCGGAGAAGTGTGGGAATGGTGCGCCAATACCTTTTTCCCCTATCCGGGCTTCAAGGCCTTCCCGTATGAACGCTATTCCAGTCCCTGGTTTGATGGCAATCATTACACATTAAAAGGTAATAGTCGGTTTTCAGGAAAGACTGTTTGCCACCCATCATTTCGCAACTTCTACCAGCCGGAAAAACGCCATATGTTTGCCGGCTTGCGCCTGGCAAGAGATGTATGGCCCTTTTAAGAAGCTTTGATCCTGTGGTGCAGGAAAATTGCAGAGTTCTGATTCTGGGATCCATGCCGGGCGTGGCTTCTTTACGACAGCAGCAATACTATGCGCACCCCAGAAATGCGTTCTGGCCGATTATGCAAGAGCTGCTCGATATCGAACGGGGCAGCGACTATGATGAACGTTGTACAAGGCTTACGGACTGTGGCCTGGCTGTCTGGGATGTATTGAAAACCTGCAATAGGGTTGGCAGTCTGGATTCGAGCATCGAGACTGCTACTGAGCAGGCGAATGATTTTGTCCGATTATTTTCTGCTCATCGCTCGATTAGATGTGTCTACTTTAATGGCGGTACTGCTGAGCGATTATATAAAAAACATGTTCTCTGCCAGAAAGAGATTTATTCTTGCGAGCTGCGTTATCAAAAGCTGCCTTCTACCAGCCCGGCATATGCGGCGATGCGTTTTGATGAGAAGCTTGAGCAGTGGCGAAGGATTTTGGTGGAGGTAGACGAAGGGGATGGGAGGTCAACGGATAAGACTAAGGGCTAAGGAGGAAAGGGGGAAAGCAAATCCAGTTTTTTTAATTTGATGGATTCCGGCTAAAAGCATGCCGGAATGACGGTTTTATCTTTTATCCTTAGTCTGAACTTTAGCCCCACTATGAATGAACAAATATCCGATCATTCCCATCCTGAACAATCTTCAACTTACAACCATACAGAGCTTCAAGTTTTTCAATGACCAGCATATCTTTAATGCTGCCCGTTTCGACCGAGCCATCCGGGTACAGCAACAAGGCATGACTGCAATATCGCCATGCCTGATTTATATCCTGTAGTACCACCAGATTCAGGTGCTGATAGTTTTCACTGATCAACTGCAGGATGCTATTCTGATGTTTCATGTCCAGGTGATTGGCAGGTTCATCAAACATACGGATTGGTGATTTCTGTGCCAGACAGGCTGCAATCGAGACACGCTGACGTTCGCCGCCGGAAAGGCTGTTGATGTCACGATCTTCAAAGCCAGACATGTCGACCTTGTCCAGTGCCTGTTGGGCAATTCTGAAATCCTCAATTGTCTCGGTTTGCCAGTAGGGGATGTGCGGGTGGCGTCCGGATAGCACAGTCTCCATAACCATGGTGGGGAAGGCATCATCTGTTTTTTGAAAAAGCATGCTGCGCAGGGTAGCGAGTTGCCGCGGACTGTAGGATGAAATTTTTTTCCCCTGCAGCCGTATTTCCCCTGACCGGGCATCTCGCAGGCCGGCCAGGGTAAGCAATAGAGTGGTTTTACCCGAACCATTCGAACCGAGAATAGCCCAGGACTCACCTGCAGACATGTCAATAGATAATGACCGGCAAAGTATCTGATCTCCAATCGCCACGGTCAGGTCTGAGATTTTTAGAAGATGAGAAGAAGGTGGGACTGACATGGAATTTCAGGATCTCATTTTGATAGCAGACTGTACTGGATTATGATGTAAAGCCGCACTCGACAATTTTTCTGAGACACGATGTTTATTTCAGATTATAAGGTCACGATTTTAAAAAATATGGTGCACTATGGCCGAAATGAAGCCTGATGACAAACCTCACAGAAATGCTACCTGTCACATGGAAGAGCTGGATGAAGGACAGATGTTTTAGGTTTTAGGTATTAGGTTTTACGTAAAACCTAAACCATAAAACGTAATACTTTCATTTAGCTTCTTTCCCCATATCCAAGAAAAACCCACGGCGTACCATGCAGCAGAAGGTCGAATATATCAATGGGTCTGGACAGTGTTCCATTGAGCAGCATAGCCAGCTTTTCGACTACATGAGGTTGTGGAGAAAAGGGTGCAAGACCCAGTGTGGCGGTTATTACAATCACCACCGGCCATGACAGTTTATCTATCCATTTCATTTTAATTATATTCCTGATATATCCCCTGAAATAATGTGTATGATTATACCTGATGAATAAAGTCAGGTATAATTTCGGGCTCTATTGAGGGTGAGAGTTATGGATCAGGACTTACAGGAAAAAAAGATGCAGCAGACACAGGGCATAATTCGTATGCTTGACCAGTTCGGACTGGATGCAGAGCAGCAGATACGGGTTTTGGGGTTTCCAGAAGGCACGCGCACGCGTACATTGCGCCAGCACCGCGAGAACAAGCCTTTCCCTGATGATGAACAGATCCAGCAGCGGGTCTCACTTCTGGCGCATATCAGTGATGCCTTAAGAACCACTTATCCGACCAATCCTCAAATGGCCATGTTCTGGATCAAACAGAAAAACCGTCATCTGGATAACCATCGTCCGGTAGAAATTCTGGGTCGCGGTAGCCGCAATGACCTGATTTCAGTACTGTCTCTGCTTGATTGCACCGTGCATTGGGACCAGAGCAGCCTGAAAAAATAAGTTTTTACGATTTAAGCCAACGGCAGTCTGACCTCGAACACCACCCCGTTCCCCGCTTCATTATTCCTGGCATCTACTGTGCCGCCATGCGCTGTGGCTATAAGTCGTACGATGTGCAATCCCATGCCCAGGTGAGAGCGTGATTCACCTGATTGACGCAGTGAAATCATGGGGTCGAATAGCCGTTCTTCCATACCTTCGGGTAAGGTCTTGCCGATGTTCATAACCTTGATGATGGCCTGTTGGTGCCAGATGCTGAGTGAAAATGATACCGGTTGCCGAGGTGCACAAAAGTCCATTGCATTATCCAGCAGTTTGTCCATCATTTGCGCAATATGATCAGGGCTGCCTTCGAGGATTACCTGATGTTCGGGCAGCTGGGTGATGAAGCCCTGTTTGAATTCCGGGTGGCTTTCCTGGTAGCCCTCGATGAGCATGGCCAGCATTTTATTGAGGTTAAATTTTTCGTGGTGCTCGGTTTCCAGCGCCTCTTCCAGGTTGCCGGCTTCAGTCAGGCTGGCCAGTAACGAGCCCAGTCTGTTTACTCCGTTTCGGGCGCGTGACATATACTTGCTTTGTGCAATATCTGGATGCTGTGTGCCAAGGTTCTCCAGTGAGGAATTGACGACGTTTAGCGGGTTGTTAAGCTCATGGGCAAGGGTGTCTGGCATGCGTTCAAGATACCGTGTGTAATGTGTCAGGCGTTTCAGCATGCCCGATATACTGCGTGACAGGTCACCGATTTCATCTCCGGCATTTGTATCGGGTAGCCCATGCTCCATTCGTAGCCGCCCCTCCGGGTTGATGGCATGGCCGCTGGCTCTGCTGAGGCGTCTAATGCGCCGGGTCAGTCGCCAGGCAAAGGTCATCAGGGCCGCACCCACAAGTGCGAACACAATCACCGTTACAGCAATCAGGTTTTGCAGCAGCTGGTTTTGCAGGTCGACGACATTATTACTGCTGCGTTCGACAATCACAGCACCCATGATTTTGTCATTATTTAAAATGGGGTGTGCTGCCATGAGCAGTTCAGCCTGCTGGTCAACACTGGCGCGCCTGTCTGTTGCCGGTTTTCCTTCCAGTACCTGATAGATAACAGCCTCGTTTCGTGTGCGTGTATCATCGGGCAGGTCTTTAAACTCGGTCACCGGGGTATTCAGTATTATCCTGAAAACGGGTCCAAGAAATTTATTCATCCACTGTTGCAGCGACTTCATGTTGGAGCCACTGAGCTTGATTTCCCTGTTCTGTGGAGTTGAAAGGTCACCGACCAGAGCCCGGACATATTTATTCTGGTCAATGATCCAGATTCTGGTGCCGGGTTTGTCCAGGCCCCGGAGAATCCTGTCAATCTCCGGGGAAGGTATCCGTACTCTGCCAGGATCAGTCGTGTTTTTGGCGGTAGAAGTACCGAGTACAGTTTCCACCTTTCGTTTTTTTACGTCATCTACATCAGCAATTGCGATCGCCAGGCGGGTATCATCGGACACCATATTGCCCGGGATTCTAAGTTCTATGGCATAGCCATTTTCCAGTGGCCTGAAATAGCTGACGATGCTGTAGATTGGGTCACCGGTAATCGGGTAACGCCATTCTTCATCCATAGCGTATACATCCATCCGGCCGGGTTTAGCGGCCACTGCAGCAAACTGGGTCATTGTGTCCTTTTCATTACGTAAATAAATCCGCAGATGATCGCTGTTATCCAGTCGACGATAGCTAGTGTCCCGGTACGTGACCTTGTCGTCCTGCACGATGAACAATGCATACAGATAACGTCCCCAGCTGCCGAGTACATGCTTATAAGACAGATCTTTTTCATGACCGCCAGGCTTTTTTAAATACCTGGGCACGGAGTAATGACCGGCATTTTCAGCCAGTCGTCCCCAGTCATCAAGTTTACCGTCCATCGTTAAGGGATGGTCAAGTCTCATTACCCGAAGATCACCAATTTCTCTATCTGTAGCAGGGACGATTTTCTCAGACGAAAATAGTTCAGGTCGGTCGTGCAGTACGGTGGCGATGGCACCCGCGGTCAGCAACAGTGCTTCTTCCTGTCCCTGCAGGGCAAACGTTTTCATTTCCCTTACGTATTGGTAGCCCATCCAGGGAATCAGCAGCAGGGTCAGCACGACCAGCAGTAATTTGTAGCGGATACTTACCCGAATCATTGAAGGAATTCCTTAGTTCTTCTAGGCTTTCCAGCGGTAGCCCACGCCAAAAACGGTTTGAATGGCATCAAACTTACTGTCCTGCGCCTTGAACTTGTTGCGAATTCTCCTGATGTAGCCATTGATAGTATTTCGCTCAACCATGCTTTGCCGGGTAACCTGCATCATGTGGTCATAGGTGCGGACGTGGCCGGGATGCCGTGACATTGATTCGACCAGCCAGTATTCTGTCAGTGTCAGATTCAATGGCTGGCCTTTCCAGGCGATGGACATGCTTTGCTGGTCAACCATCAAATCACCCAGTCGATAGACCTTGTCTTCGTCTACTGTGCGCGCACTCAGGGTATCTACAATACGGAATAATGAGGACACGCGTACCGCCAGGTACTGTAAATTTACCGGCTTGGTGAGGTAATCCCAGGCATCCAGGCGCAAGCCTGAAACGGTGTCAATATCATTATCGCGAGCAGTCAGGAAAATAATAGGCAGGTTCCTGGACATGCTTCGCAGCTCCCGGCACAGGTCGAACCCGCCATCCGGCTCGTCTTCCAGCATGATGTCCAGAATGGCCAGATCTGGCAGTTCGTTCTTGAAGCCCTTCAGGGCTTCAGGCCTGTTTGGGTAGGTGGTTACTTCAAAGCCATGCATAGTCATGGCATCAGCATAGTTTTCGCGTTGATCAGGGTCATCCTCAACGATGGCAATTTTCCTACTCATAAATAGCGGCTCCATAGATTTCGCGCGCAACAGTATATCAGTATGCTGGCGAAATCAGCGCCCTGTGAAAAAACCATTTTTTCACCATAATTACACATCATATTGCCATTCCTTTGCGGTTCCACTGCCAGTCCGATTTGCTTCACTATATATAACGAAACGGGCAGGCTTTCAGGTTACTGAAATCCTCCAGCGAAGCAACATAGAGGCAACTGATAGCAGGAGCACAAATTATGTCGATTAATATTTTTATACCACTTACTGACGAAATTCTTTATGAGCATCCTGAATTACTGAGCAACGGACTGGTTCCCTATCGTACTGACGTACCCTGCCTTCACTGGCTGAAAGAGGCGGAAGTGGAAATCGAATATGACGATGGACACAGGGAGTTTATCAATGTTCCACGCGGGGAGTCATTGACTGAGCACGCCGCCTGAATAAGCTCTATTTTATTCGTCAATACCAGAAACGTGGTGACGAAACAGTCTCTAAGCAATTGATTTTTATGATAGAGGATGTGGTGCTTTGCTCACAAGGGCGACTATCTGAATATTAATCGCGGTTCCCTGAAAATACGCCTATCTCTTTCATATCTGTTCCTCTCTTAATTCTACGCCTTGCTACTTTGACAGGCGTCTTTTCTTGTCAATCATCGGGTAGCACAGTAGTATTGCCTGCTTAGTTTATTTTGCGGACAACAAACATGATTTACGGCAGTCTTGTTGCCCTCGTCACGCCTATGGATGAGGACGGCAATGTTGATCAGGCAGCGCTTGAGCGCCTGGTCGAATTCCACATAGACAACCAGACCGATGCAATAGTGGCTGTTGGCACTACTGGAGAGTCTGCCACGCTGGACGTTGAAGAGCACTGTGATGTGGTCAGGCAGATAGTCAGCCTGGCCAATGGTCGAATTCCCGTTATTGCCGGCACCGGCGCGAATTCTACCCGTGAAGCCATATCGCTCACAGCCCGATCAGCTGAATTGGGTGTCGATGCCTGCCTGCTGGTAACCCCATACTATAATAAACCCGGCCAGCAAGGCCTTTATCTGCATTACAAATCTGTTGCAGAAGCTGTTGATGTCCCGCAAATACTTTATAATGTACCCGGACGTACCGCCTGTGACATGTCTGATGAAACAAGCATGAGACTTGCTGAAATACCTAATATTATAGGTCTTAAGGATGCAACAGGAGATCTGCAGCGTGCAGCATGGCTGGTGAAGCATCGTCCGGATGGATTCGCCCTGTATTCAGGGGATGATGCAACAGCGATGGAATTTGTGCTGGCAGGCGGCGACGGTGTGATTTCCGTGACCGCAAATATTTCACCGGCGGCCATGCATGAGATGATAATGCTTGCGCGGCAGGGTGACCGACAACAGGCAGAAGTAGTCAACGAACCACTTACCGGCTTACATCGGGACTTGTTTGTGGAAGCGAATCCAATGCCGGTCAAATGGGCAGTGCAGCAGATGGGTTTGATAGGAGGCGGGATACGTCTGCCTCTGACCACTCTTTCCAGTGAAAATCATCAGGCTGTCCGGGATGCCATGGCAAAAGCCGGCGTGAAATAGAAGATGTGCAGTGACGGGGCCAGGCAGGGTTTAGTTTAGCAAGGGTGGGTTTTTAGTAATCGATCCGCATATAACGTTCTTGAATTTATTAAAGTGACAAACTGATACGATGAAAAAATCTTTTACTGGAATCATATTACTTGCATTGATCGTTGCCTTCGCCAGTGGCTGCAGCTGGTCAAAAAAGGATAAAGACCCGAAACAGAAGGCTCTGACGGATTACCGTGAAAGCAGAGAACGTTCAGCACTGGAAATACCTCCAGATCTTAGTTCCGATGCCTCTGACAAGAGTCTCAGTGTCCCTGCCTATAAGCAAAAACCTGCCACGGCTGCCGGTGCACAGATAGCATCACCTGCAACGGCTGAAGATAGTGCCCTGGAAGTTAGTGAGACGACAGAACCTGCTGCCAAAGCCATATCCTCGGCTGAGGGTAATGCACCAGAGATGTATATCGAACGGGCTGGTTCCCAGCGCTGGCTGGTCGTACACCAGTCTTATCCTGAGACATGGTCGGATGCGCGGGATTATATTCTGTCCTCTGGTTTGGCACTGGAGCGGGAGGACAAGGATGCCGGGATACTTGAAACGACCTGGGCTGACAATTATGCATCCGGTGTTTTGCGTGGAACGCAAAAATTGTTTAACAAATATTTAGGATCCATTTATACTTCCGCAAGTCGAGACAAGTTTCGTATCAGAATTGAGCCTGGCCGTACTACGGATACCACAGAAATTTACCTTACTCACAAAGGCATGATAGAGACAGTTGTTAGTGATACTGGCGTTGATGCTGTTAAGACTGCCTGGCAGGCGACCCCCCCTGATCCCAGTATTGAAGCTGAAATGCTGTCGTTGTTAATGATAGAAATGGGTGCCAGTGAAGCTGCTGCAGTAACAAGCCATGCGAAGGCAGATAAGTCAGCAGATCGGGCCAGCATCATTAAGGCTGAAAATGGCCAGCCCCGATTGATAGTCAATAATGCCATCGATATAGCCTGGCGCAGAGTTGGCCAGACACTGGACAGAGTAGGTTTTAATGTAGAAGACAGGGACAAGAGTCAATGGCAGTATTTCGTTGATTATGCCAATCCTGATCTGGATGGAAAAAAGCCCGGATTTTTCAGCAAAATGTTCAAGAAAAACAAGAATGTTACTGAAGATAGTATCTATCAAATTTTACTAACGGCGGACGGTGAGCAAACAAAGCTTGATGTGCTGGAGAAAGACGGTTCGCCAGCAGCAGAAAAAGTATCTAGTCAGATCGTAAAATTGCTTTATGAGCAATTAAGATAAGGCCTGTGCTATATTGCTTGCAGTATCTAAACCCGTCTTTTGTCTTCAGACGGGTTTTTTCATTTAATCATAGGCTTTACCCTACATTGATCAAGATTGAGTCCTGAAAAATGAGTTTTCTGTCATTACAAGGCGCACCTGCCATCTCTGATTTCAGACTCAACAAGCTGCACAGTCTGCTGTCGGAAAAAATTACTGACCTGGACGAGATTTCGGCGAGTTACTACCATTTTGTTCAACACTCCAGCGATCTGGATGAAGCTGAACTCGAGCACCTTTCCGTTATTCTTGACTATGGTCCGTCACGCCATGAACTGGATGTTCCCGGTGAGCCTTTTCTGGTAATCCCTCGACCCGGAACGATTTCACCCTGGTCTACCAAGGCAACGGATATCGCCCGCCATTGTGGCCTTGAAAAAGTACAGCGCATAGAACGTGGCGTGGTCTGGCATATCAGCACCAGAGAACATCGCCTGCTGGAAGCATCCGAAAAGAAAAGTGTTCATGAGCTAATTCATGATCGCATGGTGGAATCTGTATACAGCTCGCTGGATAAGGCTAAGCTTTTGTTTGATCAGCACAGCCCTGCCACGATGCGTTGTGTTGATCTGCTTAACAAAGGAAAGGATGCACTATTAGTTGCCAACCAGCAATGGGGACTCGCGTTATCAGAAGATGAGATTGATTACCTTCTTGAATCGTTTACTGAACTGGGCAGGAACCCGACCGATGTAGAACTGATGATGTTCGCACAGGTGAATTCGGAACACTGTCGCCATAAAATTTTCAATGCTGACTGGATTATTGATGGTGCAGAACAGGAAAAATCTCTGTTCGGTATGATTCGTAACACGCACGAAAGCCATCCGCAGGGAACGGTAGTTGCTTACAGCGATAATTCTTCAGTTATCAGCGGCTATGAAGCGGCTAACTTCCGCCTCAATGAAGAGGGACGGCATTACCGCTGGCAGGAAGGTGATGCTCATATACTGATGAAGGTGGAAACCCATAATCACCCGACCGCCATTGCCCCGCACCCCGGTGCAGCAACTGGATCAGGCGGCGAGATACGCGATGAAGGGGCGACCGGTCGCGGCAGTAAACCTAAAGCAGGACTTTGCGGGTTCAGCGTTTCCAATCTCAGGCTGCCGGATGCTGTGCAGGCCTGGGAGCAGGACTATGGCAAGCCTGAACGTATTGCCAGCGCACTGGACATCATGCTCGAAGGCCCGATAGGTGCGGCATCGTTTAATAATGAATTTGGCCGACCGAACATCTGCGGCTATTTCCGCAGCTATGAGCAGGCATTGCCATCCGGTGAAGTGCGTGGCTATCACAAGCCAATCATGCTGGCCGGTGGTTTGGGTTCGATACAGGCAGAGTTCACAGAAAAATCTAACATCCCTGCCGGTAGTCGAATAGTGGTACTGGGTGGGCCATCTATGCTGATTGGACTTGGTGGAGGTGCGGCGTCCAGCATGGCTTCCGGTTCCAGTTCCGAAGATCTCGATTTTGCTTCTGTACAGCGCAGTAATGCTGAGATGCAACGTCGTTGTCAGGAAGTCATTAACCGCTGTTGTGAAAAGGGAGCGGACAGTCCCATTCTGTCGATCCACGATGTCGGCGCGGGTGGTATATCCAATGCCCTGCCGGAGCTGGTGGATGATTCAGGCCGTGGCGGTAATTTTGAATTACGCGACGTATTAAATGACGAGCCGGGTATGTCACCGATGCAACTGTGGAGCAATGAATCACAGGAACGCTATGTGCTGGCGATTGCTGACCGGTACTGGGACGGTTTTACGCAGATCTGTGAGCGTGAAAGGTGCCTCTATGCAGTGGTGGGAAAAGCTACGGAAGAGCGGCGACTGAGCTTGCATGACCAGCACTTTGTTGATCAGCCTGCTGATAACTCATCAGCCTGTCGTGATCTGGCCTGGCCGATTGATATACCGATGGATGTATTGCTCGGCAAGCCGCCAAAAATGCTGCGTGACGTGCAGCATAAGGCAGCTGAGCTCATGCCTTTCAATGCTGATAGCATAGACTTGAATGAAGCTGCCTTGCGCGTACTGCGTTTGCCGACAGTTGCCAGTAAGTCATTCCTGATTACTATCGGTGATCGCAGTGTAACCGGCCTGGTCTGTCGTGATCAGATGGTCGGTCCCTGGCAGGTGCCGGTGGCGGATGTGGCCGTGACGGCTACAAATCTTGGAGAAAACACCGGCGAAGCTATGGCGGTTGGAGAACGACCCCCTTTGGCATTAATTGACGGCCCTGCCAGCGGTCGCATGGCGGTGGGTGAAGTGCTGACCAATATTGCTGCCGCTCGGATAAAAGAGTTGTCCGATATCAAGCTCTCTGCCAACTGGATGGCACCTGCCGGCCATCCGGGTGAAGATGCCAATTTGTTTGATGCTGTGCAAAGTGTCGGTATGGAACTCTGCCCTGCGCTGGGGCTTTCCATCCCCGTTGGCAAGGATTCCATGTCTATGCGTAGCGTGTGGCAGGAGCAGGGTGAGGAGCACTCTGTCACCGCCCCGTTATCATTAATAATATCTGCTTTCGCACCGGTGCTGGATGTACGCCAGACGCTTACACCGCAATTAGTACTTGATCAGGGTGAAACCGATCTAATTTTTATTGATCTCGGCCGTGGGCAGAATCGCCTGGGGGGTTCCTGTCTGGCCCAGGTTTACGGTGAGCTGGGCAATGAGTGTCCTGATCTCGACCAGGCAGAAGACATGAGCAGTTTCTTCGCTGCCATTCAGACACTCAATGAAGAGAGTATGCTGCTGGCCTACCATGATCGCTCTGACGGTGGTCTATTTGCCTGTCTGCTTGAAATGGCTTTTACCGGCCATTGTGGTCTGACAATCACGCTGGATACCCTGGGCAATAAAGTAGCGAACATTCTGTTTAATGAAGAGCTTGGGGCCGCACTGCAGATTCGCCGCAATGATCTGGAAAAGGTGTTGGCTGTGTTTGCCAGTGCCGGCCTGTCTGAATGTGCACATGTCATCGGTGCGCCGGTAGACAGCGATGAAGTATACTTTTCCCAGGCCGGCAAAGTCTGTCTGCATGGCTCTCGCACCGAGTTCCATCGGGTCTGGAGCGAAACCAGCATGTGCATACAATCGCTGCGCGATAACCCCGACAATGCGCAACAGGAATTTGATCAGCTGCTGGATCAGGAAGATCCGGGATTACATGCCGAGTTGAGTTTCGATCCATCCGAAGATATCAGTTTGCCCTATATCAATAGCTGCAAACGTCCGCAAATGGGCATCTTGCGGGAGCAGGGAATCAATTCACAGCTGGAGATGGCGGCGGCATTCGATCGCGCAGGTTTCGATGCCATAGATATCACCATGAGTGACATTTTGAGTGGTCGCGAAACACTGAAAGCGATCCAGGGACTGGTTGCCTGTGGCGGTTTTTCCTACGGCGATGTTCTCGGTGCCGGCGGCGGCTGGGCAAAGTCGATTCTTTATAATAACCAGGCACGCGATGTATTTAGCCAGTTCTTTGGGCGGCAGGACAGCTTTGCCCTGGGTGTCTGCAACGGCTGTCAGATGATGGCAACATTAAAAGACATTATCCCGGGGGCTGAAAAATGGCCGCGATTCGTTAACAATCAGTCCGAACAGTTTGAAGCACGCAGCTCGTTGGTCAGCATCCCCGAGAACCCGTCCATATTCATGTCAGGCATGGCAGGCTCTACACTGCCGATTGCCGTGGCACATGGCGAAGGGAGGGCGGAGTTCACTACCCATAAAGACCAGCAGAACGCCATAGTTGCCATGCACTTTGTCGATAATTACGGTGTGAAAACAGAAAAATATCCGGCAAATCCAAATGGCTCACCACAGGGCATTACCGGGCTGACGACAGCAGATGGCCGCTACACTGTCATGATGCCGCATCCTGAGCGGGTATTTCGTACCGTGGCCAATTCCTGGCACCCGGCAGACTGGGGTGAAGACAGTGGCTGGATGCGTTTATTCAGAAATGCCCGTGTCTGGCTGGGATGAATCGGGCAACAGGCGGCATGTCTGCTGAGCCAGAGATATGCCATGTAATCAGAAGTTCCCTAGGGCAGGCCGCAGATTTCCACGCCATTTTGCTTTGCCCTGACGCCTTTGATGACAGCATTTGATCGCAGCAGATCCACAACTTTTCTATATTTTTCATCGGCTACAGATTCATCGAAAATAATGACCACGAAGCCACTCCTTCTAATATTATAGGAAGCCAGGCTATCAAGATCATTGTCGAATAAAACGGCAGAAATAATTTCAGATACTTTATTTTGCTTCTCAAGCTCCTCCTGTGAAATCTCGTTATCGGTTACACAGCTAGTCAAAAGAAGTAACAGTAGTGATACTAAAACAGTTTTATAGGTTGTCATGATTTTCCACTCTCGTAATTGATCAAATTACTATTGCAGATTTCTTTGCCTTTAAGCAGGAATGAAGGCTGCAAGCGTAGAGGCTTTTGGTTCATTATTCAGCAAACTCCAGCCGTTCCATCATTATTTCCAGTGCCTTTGCCGCGCAGGCTTCATCCTTTTCGCCACCCGGCGCTCCGCTGACACCGATTGCCCCAATACGGCTGCCACCGGCGTTTATGGGAAGGCCGCCCTGCATCATGATAATACCATTTATATGGTTCAGTTCAGGGCGGATATCCCCGCGGCTGTCACGAAACTGTCCTGAAGGTATGCCGGCCAGGACAACAGCATTCGCCTTCTCCTCGGCAATCTGCAGCGTGAAGCGTGATGCTATATCATCACGCAGTGCTGCGCGAAGGATACCGAAACGATCAACAACAACGGCGCTGATGTGGTAACCGTCTTTGCGACAGACTATGATAGCTTCAGTCGCCAGATCACGCGCCAGTTCCATGCCAATGTTGCGGTGTCTGATGACGTCAGTGGCCAGGGCCAGCGGTGCGGGTAACGTTGAAAGTATTATAGCGACAGAGCTAAGCAAGTTTTTCATTCTGAGTGATCCTGATGTGCAGAGGTTTCAAGGATAATATTCCTGTCTGATAAATAAGTACAAGCAGGCTGTCCTTTTGTATCAGATAGCTTGAATCCTTCAATAGAAGACCGTAAATAATAGTGACCGGAATAACTGAATTACGGAACAAAAGAAGACTATTCAGGTCATAATGTGTATTTCAGAAACAGGAGCGAGTATTAATGGATTCACAACTGGCATCGCAGGAAAATGTTGCAGCAGCCTCGACAGCTTCGGCAACAGTATACACGTCGTTTAATCGTCTGCGTACGCAGCTGCAGGAAAAAATTATCGGACAGGAGTCACTGGTTGACAGCCTGCTGATAGCCTTGCTGGCAGATGGTCATTTACTGGTTGAAGGTGCACCGGGCCTGGCCAAGACAACAGCTATTAAAGAGCTGGCATCACGCATAGAAGGTGATTTTCACCGACTGCAGTTTACCCCGGACCTGCTGCCCGGTGACCTGACCGGAACCGAGATCTATCGACCGCAAACCGGCGAGTTTAACTTTCAGCATGGGCCGATTTTCCACAATTTATTGCTGGCAGACGAAATCAACCGTGCCCCGGCCAAAGTGCAGTCTGCACTGCTTGAGGCGATGGGTGAACATCAGGTTACCGTCGGCCAGACTACTTATAAGCTGGAGCGGCCATTTCTGGTAATGGCGACACAGAATCCGATTGAACAGGAAGGGACCTACCCGTTGCCTGAAGCTCAGCTTGACCGCTTTCTGATGCATATCAGTATAGATTATCCGGCTGTCGGTACAGAAAAACAGATTCTTGCCCTGGCGAAAGAGCAGGCCAGGATTGAGACTGCAAACCTGCCTGCAGTGGAAGTGATTCTAAGCAAAGACCAGATCCGGCAGGCTCAGAATGAAGTGCTGGATTTACATATGGCGGAAGCCGTTGAGGATTATATGGTACAGCTGGTGATGGCCAGTCGGAAACCGAAGTCTTATGGTGAGGATCTTGTGCGCTGGGTGAATTATGGCGCCAGTCCGCGTGGAACTATTGCGCTGGATCGTTGTGCGCGGTCGCATGCCTGGCTGCAGCAGCGAGATTATGTTTCGCCTGAAGATGTACAGGCAGTTGTGCACAATGTATTGCGGCATCGTGTACTGCTTTCTTTTGAAGCCGAGGCAGAAGGCGTCTCGCCTGATGACTTTATTAATGAACTGGTGAGGCGAGTGCCGGTTTCCTGATGCTGCAGAGGATCTGGAATAAACTGGGTTTTGGCGACAAGCCCCTGACTGATGCAGGGCACAATGATCCGGCAGCATCATCCTGTGTGGCGGTGAGTATAGGCGAACTGATTGCACTGAAAGCGGCTGTACGCGGCATCAGCCTGACTTCGGCACGGGTAAAAAACAGTTCTATTACTGGTGCGCATGCCTCCCGCTTTCGCGGCCGTGGTATGGATTACCAGGAGTCACGTGCCTATCAGCCGGGTGATGATGTGCGCAGCATGGACTGGCGGGTAACCGCACGTGCCGGTCATCCCTACGTCAAGATGTATGAGGAAGAACGTGAACGGCCGGTAATGCTGTTGATTGATCTCAATCCCGGTATGTTCTTTGCCACAAGGGGAGCATTCAAGTCTGTACAGGCTGCACGTCTGGCAGCGCTGATCGCATGGACCGGGGTGGCAAATGGCGACCGAATTGGAGCCCTGGTCTTTAATGGCAGACACCAGGAGCTTCCCCCTGCCGGTGGGGCAAAGGGTGCTCTGCGTTTGTTCAGGCTGCTGATGTCGGCAACGGACCCTGTGAAAGGTATGCAGTCGGCGCAGGAGAAGACAGATAATCCCGGTCTTGATAGTGCGCTAAAACGCTGTCGTCGGGTGACAAAGCCCGGCAGTCTGATTTTTATCCTCAGTGACTTTTATCATGTCAGCGAAGAGACTTCGGCCCAGTTATTGCGACTGCGTCAGCATAATGATGTGGTGGCTATACAGTTGTTTGATCCAATAGAAACATCCCCGCCGCCAGCGGGGGTTTACGGGGTCAGTGACGGTCAACAGTCAGCCATTATTGATACCCGCGCCACTAAACAACGTCAGCGCTATGAGCGATGGTGCATTGAGCATAATTCGGCAGTTGCCGAAGTCATGCGTAAACGGGCTATCCCTTTACTGCGCTTATCCACAGCTGATGATGCGGCGATAGCTTTGCGCCGGTTTATGGCGAATCCTAATAGTGGTGCAACTGTGCCAGGCAGAGCGGCGGCATGAATCCTGCTGAGCAAACATTACAATTGCGAGACGTTCATCTGCCCGCCAGTCCTGAATTCTGGCCGCCGGCACCCGGCTGGTGGATAGTAGCTCTGCTTGCTGTGGCGATTCTCTGCTGGCTGGCTATTCGTTTGATCAGTTTCTGGCGACGGAAAAGAGCCCAAAGGGAAATATTTTTGCTACTGGATGATTTATCGAAAACGGTGACTGATGACCAAATACCTGAATTTCTGGCATCAGTGTCGACGCTGCTGCGCCGCGTTGCCTTACTCAAATACCCGCGAAAAGAAGTGGCGGCACTGACAGGCAAAGGCTGGCTGTCTTTTCTCGACATGCATGGCGGAGAAGGTGACTTTGTCAATGGCGCAGGCAGTGTGCTGGAGGCCGGGCCCTATATGCATAAAAGTAATGTAGACAAAGAAGGCCTGCTGCAATTGGCCAGGAAATGGATTGAACGAAATACGAGGGTAATCTAGAACAATGCCGATACAAAAAAACCGTCCTGCACGCGTATGCGAGTATCCAGAAAGTATTTTATTTTTTACCGCCACTGGAATCCGGCATTCGCCGGAAAGACGAGATTGTGAGAGTGCAGCGGACTTAGAAATATAAGCCAACAATGGATATAAATTTTTCATTACCATGGATTTTTCTGCTGCTGCCTTTACCGCTATTAATCAGGCTATTGCTACCGAAGGCGGATGAGCTGCAGATCTCTACCATCCGTGTACCCTTTTACGCTGCCATGCACTCACAACTGCAGCATGAAGCCGGACCGGCGTCCCGTATCCGGCTCATAATTGCGGTTGTCATCTGGCTGCTGCTGCTGGTTTCTGCCGCTCGCCCCCAGTCAGTTGGTGATGCGATCCAACTGCCGGTACAGGGCAGGAACCTGATGCTTGCAGTCGACCTTTCGGGCAGCATGGAAGCCGATGATATGGTAATTGGCAACCGGCAGGTATCACGTCTGGCCGCGGTCAAGGCGGTTGCCGGAGAGTTTATCGACCGACGTGTCGGTGATCGCCTTGGCTTGATTCTATTCGGTGACAGGGCATATCTGCAGACTCCGCTGACGCTGGACAGAAAAACAGTAAAGACACTGCTGCAGGAGTCTGCGATAGGTCTGGCCGGAAAGAAAACAGCCATCGGTGATGCCATTGGCCTGGCAGTCAAACGTTTACGCAATGAGCCTGAACAGAATCGCGTTCTAATCCTGTTAACAGATGGCAGTAATACAGCAGGCACTATCGAGCCGCTGAAGGCCGCCGATCTTGCCGCGCAGGAAAAGATAAGAATTTATACCATAGGCGTGGGTGCCGACAGTCGCATGGTTCGAGACTTGTTTGGCCGACAGCAAGCGGTCAGTGCCGATATCGATGAAGAAACCTTACAGGCTATATCCGACAAGACAGGCGGCAGTTATTACCGCGCCAGGGATGTTGAATCACTGCTGCAAATCTACAGTCTGCTGGATGAGGTGGAGCCGATAGCCGATGACGTAGAAGTATACCGGCCGGTAAATGAACTGTATTTCTGGCCTCTGTCGATTGCAATGGTTCTATCTATATTGCTGGCCTTGTCGAAACTGTCTTTGCTCAGCTTCCTCCTGCGCAGAGAGGCGAAACATGCCTGAAAATTTTCATTTTCTACAGCCACAGTGGCTTTATTTACTGCTGCCCTTAGTTCTCCTTCTTGGCATGCTGCTGAGGCAGGGTGGCAGTGAAAATGACGCCTGGTCCAGTATTATTGATAAAAAGCTATTGAGCTGGTTGCGAATTTCTAAAGCCGGCAGCGGCAACCGATTGCCATTTTGGCTGCTGTCGACAGGCTGGTTCATTACAGTCATCGCTCTGGCTAACCCGGTATGGGAGAAGCTTCCGCAGCCTGTTTTTCAGACAGATCAGGCGCGTGTTATCGTACTTGATCTATCCCGTTCCATGAACAGCAGCGACCTTAAACCCTCCCGTATTGAGCGTGCACGATTTAAAGTGTCCGATATACTGAAACTACAGCAGGAAGGCGTTATCGGGCTTGTGGTGTTTGCCGGCGATGCTTTTGTTGTGTCACCGCTGACACGTGATGCTGACACCATTAGCGCCATGTTGCCGGCACTGAAACCTGGCATTATGCCGGTGCAGGGCAGCCGCGCAGATCTGGGTTTGCTGAAGGCAGCAGAACTGCTGCAGCAGGCAGGGCGGTTACGGGGAGAAATTCTGCTGCTGGCCGACTCTTATACTGATCAGCGCACTATCGAGGTCGCAGAGAAACTCCGAAAACAGGGGGTTATTACCTCCGTACTGGGAATGGGCACAGAGCAGGGCGCACCATTGCCGACCGGAAAGGGTGGTTTTTTTACCAATAATGACGGTGACGTGATAACTACCAGTCTTAATATTCCGGCAATGCAAAAGCTTACCAATGCCGGTGGTGGCAGCTATGTCAGCCTTTCTGCCAGTGATGCGGATATCAGCCGGCTAATGGAAGCGCGCGTCAAAGGTTCTCGCAGCAATACAGAAAATGAAACTTTTGAGGCCACCCGCTGGAAAGAAACCGGGCCCTGGCTGGCTATCCTGCTCCTGCCACTGGCCGCACTGGCATTTCGGCGTGGCTGGCTGCTGAGCGTTTGTCTGCTCGCCATTACAGTAATGCCAAATGAACAGGCGATGGCATTCAGTATGACGGATCTGTGGCAGCGCCAGGATCAACAGGCGCATAAAGCCCTGCTCGCAGGTGAGGCAGAGCGTGCATCTGAACTGGCGCAGGACCCTTTGCGCAAGGGTGTAGCAGATTATCGTAAGGGTGATTACGAAGCAGCGGTTAAAGATTTTTTTTCACTTGAAAGTGTTGACGCGGCCTACAACAAGGGCAATGCGCTGGCAAAACTTGGCAAGTTGCAGGAAGCGATTGATGCTTATGATAAGGCATTGAAAGAGCAGCCAGGGATGGATGATGCTGAATTCAACAGGAAAGCCGTGGAGAAATTACTGCAGCAGCAAAAGCAATCGGAACAGAATCAACAGTCTAAGCAGGACAACAAAGAGCAGCAAGGCGATCAGGATAAGCAAAACCAGCAGGATGAGCAGGGCAAGAATAGTCAGCAGGGAGATGAATCCAATTCTTCAGGCGGTGGACAGGTACAGCAGCAGGCAGAGGACAAGCCAGGCGCTGGAGAAAAGAAAGACAATGAAAACGCCTTTTCTGATGCCGCTGAACAAGCTGGAAAGGATACAGAAAGTGAAGAGTCTGAGCGGCAGGAAGAACAGGCAGCTCAGCAGCAGGAAGGAAATGACAGTGAAAAAGGTACCGAACAAGCTCAGCAGTCAGAAGCTCAATCAGCAGAGCCACAGCAAGCTGAGAATGGTGATCAGCAAGGAAAAGGAAGAGCCACTGCTGAAGCTGAAGACTTAAGCTCCGAAGAACAAATAGCAGCCGAACAGTGGCTGCGACGGATTCCAGATGATCCGGCGGGTTTGCTGCGTCGGAAATTACGTTATCAGTATATACAACGTGGCGGTGGTTCCGGTAAAGCCGGTGACCCACAGCCATGGTAGGAGAGGAGAAATCATGGACCGTTTTTACCCGCTGATGAACATGAGAAGGATGTTAATACAGCGTTAGCCTGGATTTAATTCTTAAGGGAAACCTGCACAGAGCTAACAAATTGAAGTGGAACTATAGAAAAATTATGATTTCAAGAAATGGAAAGTTGTTTGTCCAGTTTCTGGTAATACTTGGCTTATTGACGGCGACATCACTCAGCCAGGCATCTGTGCAGGCGAGTATCGACAGGCCGATAGTCTATGAAGGTGAAAGTTTCACCCTGCTCATCAGCAGTGATGGCAAGCAGCGTGAAATGCCTGATTTATCGCTGCTGGAGAAAGACTTTCAAATTCTGGGTACCGGTAACAGCCAGCAGGTACAGATTATCAATGGTGTGATGACGTCAAAAACATCGTGGACGATTAGTTTGCAGGCAAAAACAAGCGGCAAGCTCCATATCCCGTCACTGCGGGTAGGCAAAGAACTGACCAATCCGATACAGGTTACAGTATCAGCGCCGCCAGTGGCATCCTCCGCGAAAGATGGTCAGCACATTTTTATAGAGGCCGAAGTTGCTTCATCTGACCAGCCTGTCTATTTACAGCAGCAAATACTCTACACCGTGCGGCTGGTTTTTGATCAGCCTATACTGGATGGCAGCTTGTCCGAGCCTGCACCTGATAATGCGTTGGTTGAACAGCTAGCTAAGAATAAACGTTATACCAGCCAGCGCAACGGCAAGCCATTTACCGTTATTGAGCGTCGCTATGCGATCTTTCCTGAAAAAAGCGGTGAGCTAGTGATACCGCCATTACGTTTCACCGGAAGTCTGGTTAGCAGGACGGCAGGCAGGCGACAGCCTTCTGGTATTGACCCGAGCATGCGGCGATTTTTTGGCGGCGATCCATTTGCCAGCGCGTTTGACCGTGGAAGACCCGTTACGGTACAGGGTAAGGCGTTAAGTATTCAGGTCCTGCCACGTCCAGCTTCATACTCAGCCAGCGACTGGCTGCCATCGGCGGAACTGAAACTTAATGATAGCTGGCTTGAACAGCCACCGGAATTTAAAGTCGGTGAGCCCGTCAGCCGCAGCATTACAATTCAGGCAAAAGGCATGCTGGCAACTCTGCTGCCAACTCTGGACGTCAATGAGGTGGATGGCGTTAAGATTTATCCGGAACAGCCTGTATCGGAAACCCAAACTGATGGAGTCTGGGTATATGGTATCAGCAAACAAAACCTGACTTATATGCCGACAAAGGCAGGTGCACTGGTCATCCCTGAGTTGAAATTACACTGGTGGGATACCGAGGCAGGAGTTGAACGCACGGCGGTGCTGCCTCAATGGAGTGTGGATGTAGTAGCCGGAAAAAATCTTCCGGCTGGTTCTGTGGTACAGACTGAAAATACAGCCGAGGCAGGCCAGATGTCGGATTTACCCATAGGTGATAGTGTAGATGATCCTGACAGCCGCCGGCAGACAGGCTGGTTAGGTAATACTCTGCAGAAATATTGGTTGTTGCTGATACTTCTGGTTTTGATTATTGCACTGTTTCTGCGACGGAATAGAGTCTCTGGTAAAAACGCTGATAAGGGCCGTAATATACCTTTTGTTGCAGAAGATAATGCAGAACATATACGGAGCCAGCGTGAGTTGCAGAAGCGTTTACATGAAGCATGCAATAGTAATGATGCGAATGCTGCGGTAGACGTCCTGCTGGAAATGGCCGCCCTGGCGAAACCGGAAAACCCACCGAAAACCCTGCCTGCTCTGGCGGCCTTGCTGGATCAGGGCAGTGAGGAGTTGATCCTGCTGGACAGGTTTCTTTATGCCACGGATGAGACGGGCTGGGATGGCCGGCGGTTTTATGAAAAATTCAGGAATGGCCTGGCTTTCAGGGCAAGTGAAAAGCCTGTCCGCGATGTATTAGAGCCTCTTTATCCTGACTGATGATCGAAAATACCTCAGACAAGCGCACCGCTTGATAACACAAAAAGAGATATACAGGTCAAAATCGATGCTAAAGCATTTGCCTGCTGCAATACGAACAGCTGCATGCGACGGCCTGTTCGATTTTACCTTTGTCGAGAATTTCAGGATGAGCTGGGGCTTCGGTTATGATCTGACACGCCCCCCCCTTTTTTTTTGTCGTCTACCCCAGAAGAACGCAGAGCAGCCGTAGGCCAACATATTGGGTGGATTTCTTTTTTCATAAAAAAAGAAATGAACATAGAGTTCAAATCTTTACAGAACGAAACCAGTTGGAGACTAGTGGTGTTTTCTGCTGCACTGACGGCAGTCTCAATAGCATAAGCACAGTAAATAGAACAAAATAAAGTAGTGGTTCACGAATGTCAGATTTCACTAGCCAGATAAAATGTAATGATGCAAGGAAGGCTGCTGGATAGATCAGGCGATGCAATCTTTTCCAGTTCTTACCTATCTTGCGAACCATAAAACGAGGCGATGTTACCGCCATGCCAAGCAAGATAAGGAAAGTGGTGAAGCCGACGATGATATAGGGGTGCTCGGCAATATCTTTAACTATAAATGGCCAGTCAAAATATTGATCCAGCCAGACATAGGTGAGGAAATGCAGACTGGCATAGAAAAAAGTGAACAGTCCAAGCATGCGTCGGAAACGGATGAATATCACCTGTCCTGTTAGTCTGCGCAGGGGAGTGATGGCCAGTGTAATGGCCAGAAAGCGTATAGTCCAAATGCCGGTCATGTCGGTGATGGCCTCGATAGGGTTGGCCCCCAGCTCATTGTTCCAGGCGCGTAATAAAAGTAGAGAAAATGGGACCAGCGCCAGAAAGAAAACGCTTATTTTTGTGAAAGTGATTTGTCTGTTCGTCATGGAGCTTAAAAGAACTTCTTCATATCAAGGCCTTTATACATGCCGGCGACCTGTTCTTCATAGCCATTGAACATTAGCGTTTTGCGTTTACGGAACTCGCCCAGCCGCCGCTCTCTGGCCTGGCTCCAGCGTGGATGATCGACTTCAGGGTTGACGTTGGCATAAAAGCCATATTCTTTTGGCGCTAACTTCTCCCAGGTCGTTTCGGGTTGTTTCTCGATGAACTCAATCGAAACAATCGATTTGATACTTTTGAAACCATATTTCCAGGGCACAACAAGGCGTATAGGTGCGCCATTTTGATTTGGCAGAACCTCCCCGTATAAACCCACAGCGAGTATGGCCAACGGATTCATGGCCTCATCCATGCGCAGGCCTTCGCGATAGGGCCAGTCCAGCCCACTGCCGAACAGGGAAGTTTTCTGTCCTGTCATTCGCTTCGGGTCATGCAGTGTTCGAAAAGCGACATATTTTGCTTTTGAAGTGGGTTTCAGATCCCTGATTAAACTCGCCAGCGGGAAGCCGACCCAGGGCACGACCATAGACCAGGCTTCGACACAGCGCAGGCGATAGATGCGTTCTTCCATTGTGTATCGTTTGAGTATGTCTTCCATATCCAGCGTCAGTGGTTTCTCTACTTCACCTGTGACGGCAATGGCCCAGGGTTCAGCTTTAAAGTTTTTCGCCATGCCAGCCGGGCTGGCCTTGCTGGTGCCGAATTCGTAAAAGTTATTATAGGTCGTGACATCTTTATAGGGAGTCTGCGTTTCGTCCGTATTGAAGGGGCTTTTGATAAGGTTGCTGAATTTGGCAGCTGCGTGGCCGACTTTTTGTGTCGCCAGCATGGATGTTATGCCCAGGCCGCTGCCGACAGCCAGTGCGGCGCCTCCCTGCAGAAAACGGCGGCGTGACTGGAAGACTTCTTGACTGGTAATTTCACTGGGGCTGATACCAGAGTTTTGTCCGATATCGTTGGATCGTATTATGAACATGGTGTTTTCCTGTTATTGTCAAGAATAAAGACACCAGTTATGTATAGTGAGTTCCTTCGAGTTCCCTAGTGTTTATATTTATTAAGTTTCGTGTTAATCACTACAGCCCCATGCTCATACCGGTTTTGTATTTTTCACATGGTGGTACAGCAGCAGCAGACTACTCAACAATATCAGTGCACCGGCCTGATGACTGGCTCCGAGTACCAGCGGGACTTTCAGCAGCAGTGTCGAAATTCCCAGGCTCACCTGAATTATGCTGGCAACCAGCACCAGGGTCAGCAGGTTTTTTGTCAGTGTGGGAAGGTCAAGTTTACGACTGTAAAAAAATAAACCGACAATCAGGAAAAAAGTCGTCAGGGCAATCAGGCGGTGATTGAATTGCACTGTAACGGCATCTTCTAATGCGGACAAATACCAGGGCGAAAGGGAATAGACTCCGGGGGCTATCAGGCTGTCACCCATTAGTGGGAAGGTATTGTAAATCAGTCCGGCCTTGAGACCGGCGACAAAACCGCCTGATGCCATGGTGATGAGCACCAGCCCCAGCAATAGCAGGCTTTTTCCCGTGAGTTTTTCAATATCCATTGTATAGCCTGTAGCTGGCCTGTCCTCTGCTAACAGGCCAAGCGCGACCCACAGTGCATAGCAGTAGATAGCCACCGCCAGCATCAGGTGGGCTGTTAGCCGGTATTGACTGACATGCGGATCATTGACCAGGCCGCTTTTGACCATGTACCAGCCCAGAACGCCCTGCAGGCCGCCAAGAATAAACATGATGACGAGTTTTGGTGCCAGACTTTTTGTAATCATGCCGCGAAACCAGAAATAAAGAAAAGGCAGTAAAAAAGCGAGGCCGATGACTCTTCCCAGTACGCGATGAATGAATTCCAGCCAGAAGATACCTTTAAAGTCGACAAGTTCCATATGCTGGTTAAGCTTGAGGAACTGCGGATACTGTTTGTAGTTGTCAAACAGTTCCTGCCAGTGGGCTTCTGTAAACGGAGGAATGAATCCTGTTGCCGGAGCCCAGTTAACCATGGAAAGGCCGGAGCCAGTCAGGCGTGTCATGCCGCCGATCACTACCATTAGAAAGATCAGCAGGCAAATCCCCAATAACCAATGTGCAATTTTCAATGCTAGAATCACTATTTCGATAAATCGGCTGCTGATTATAGCAGTTTAAAAAGACATGTTTGAGAGCTTGGTCGTGATTGCACCCTCAAATGGGTAAATGGTGGCTATAGATGGCTATAGGTGAAAGATTCGCCTGGGCGCATATACCCAAAACAGGCGGAGACAGTACGCATTTATTATTTCGTACTGTGGATGACGGTAGCCTACGGTTTATTGACGGGCAGGAAAAACACAACTCATTCAGGCAGGAAGGCATCGCAGGACTTAACCGGATTTCAAATATCAGGCGTTTGCCTTCATTACTAAAAAGCTGGGGGGTGCACTATAGTCAGCACAGTAAGTGGAATCCGGGCAATGATGACCGGCCTTACACCCGAAGGCAGTTGCTACAGGGGATGATCTGGTGGCTGGAGCCCTATACTTCTGACTGGCGACTGGTGAAAATTGATGAGGTGATTTTTGATTATTATGAACTGGACAGCATCTATCACTGGATTCGCACCGAGAATTTACTGACCGATTTCAGGCAGGTTATGGCGGCCTATATTGATGTGTCACAGCTGGATGATGGTTTTATGTCAAACCAGGGTTCATATCAACGAAAAATTCAGTTTAGTAAAAGTGAGCTGAGCCAGATCTATAATAATTGCAGTAGATGGGCAGAGCTTGAAGAAAAGGTCTGTGGGAACGTGCTTAGCTCAGATTCCCATTACAAAGAATTTGTTGAGGAGCATCAGGCTCTTTCTTTTATTTCCAGACAGTTAAGACGAGTTTTTACTGAAGATTTACCTGATAGAGGATGAGGGTACCCTTATGACAGAAGCAAAACTGCTGATTGCACCGGGCTGTCAGTATTGCAGCACGATGATGAGCTTACTGGGTGACTTGCTTAAAGAAGGCAAGATTTCCCGCTTGTTAATGATCAATATTGCAGAGCAGCCTGATGAAGCAGCTAAATACAATGTTCGCTCGGTACCGTGGTTAAAGCTGGGCGAGATGGAGTTCGCCGGTGCACAATCCCGGGCTGATTTAGAGAAAGCTATCGAGATGTCAGGCAGTGATAATGGCCAGCGACAGTATCTTTTTGAGCAGCTGAAAAATGGACAGCTTGATGAGGTTTCTGCACTGATTGAACGTGACAAATCTCAGCTATCTGAGCTTTTGGCATTGTTAAGAGAGGAAGAGGTACCGATGTCTGTGCGTATTGGCATAAGTGCCATCCTTGAAGACCTGCGGGAAGACCCTGCTGCACTTAACGATATTTTGCCTGATTTACTTCAACTGTCTAAATCAGTGGACGAAACAACACGAGCAGACGCCTGTCATTTTCTTTCACTGCAGGGGAGTGATGCGGCGATTAAACGACTGCAGGAATGTATAAATGATGATTCGGCAATGGTACGTGAAATAGCAGAGGAATCGCTTGGGGATATTTCGAATGGTTGATGAGGATTGAGTGATAATTTTACTACAGTTTAAGGAGCCTCTGATTAAATAATTGTTTTCAGTTTTCATCTTGAAACCTGAAACCTGAAACCTGAAACCTGAAACCTGTTATTGCGATGCCTGTGAACCATCCGGTGGTATTTCTTCCTTAATCGCTTCCGGGTAGGCAATACCGAAGCCCTGAGCATAGTCGACGCCTATTTCCTGCAACTTTTTCAGTATATCATCATTCTCCACATATTCAGCGATAGTCTTTTTATCAAGAATATGGGCGATTTCGTTGATCGAGTGTACCAGTGCAAGATCGATAGGGTCCTCAGCTAAATCACGAACAAAAATACCATCAATCTTGATGTAGTCTACTGGCAAATGTTTAAGGTAGGCATAGGAAGACATGCCTGACCCAAAATCATCAAGGGCAAAGTGGCAGCCTTCAGTTTTCAGGTTTCTGATCAGGCGGCTGGTTTTTGCGAGGTTCGAAATTGCTGATGTTTCTGTGATTTCAAAGCATATTTTTTCAGCAGGTATGGAAGATTTTTCCATGCATTTCATGATGTAACTGGCAATAGTTTCATCATTGAGTGTCTGCCCGGAAAGGTTGATCATGCATCTATCAAGTTGATGTAACTGCTCCGGGTTGCGAGACAACCACAGAAAAATATTGTTAATGATCCAGCGATCCATTTGTGGCATCAGGCCAAACCGTTCAGCTGCAGCCAGAAAAGCACCTGCTGGTATACGTTCACCTTCATTATTTTCAAGACCTACCAGTATTTCAAACATACTGCCGTGCTTCTGCTTTGATCCAACAGCTACGATAGCCTGCTGCGAAAGTAACAGGCTGTTTGTTTCCAGCGCCTTTCTCAGGCGAGATACCCATTGCGTGTCACGCTTGCGCCGGACCATTTCGATATCATTGGGCTGATACATGCAAATTTTATTGCGGCCTGTATCCTTGGCAGCATAACATGCACGGTCAGCCATGCTGAGAAGGAGGTCAGGACTTTCGCTATTTTTATCTATCATGACGACACCGATACTTATGCCGAGGCTGAAGGTTTTTTCCTGCCATTGAAAGCGAAAATTTTCAACTTCTTTTCTTAGTTCATCTGCTACTTTATGTGCAGATATTCTATTGCAATTTTCGATCAATACGCCGAATTCATCCCCACCCAGACGAGCAAGAGTGCCGGAATCAGAAAGACGTTGCTGTAATCGCTCACTGATGTGTCTAAGCAATTGGTCCCCTGCCATATGGCCGCAGCTATCATTGACAATCTTGAACTGATCCAGGTCCATATATAACAGCGCATGCTTGGTATGAATTTTCGAGTTTTGTAATTGCTTAAGCAGGAGATGAATGCGATGGTCGAATTCTGCCCTGTTGAACAAACCGGTCAGACTGTCATGCGTTGCCTGATGCGAAAGCTTCTCTGTCAGTGCCAGTGTATCTGTAATATCATGAAGGACGATGACACTGCCCATAACGACGCCTTTTCGATCCAGAATTGGCGCGACGTTATAGCGGACATTTAATTTATTCCCATTATTACGGATAACTACACATGTGCCTCTGAGGGGCACGTGTTTGATGTCCGTATTCGTGTGTACAGCTGCATTTACCGGAAGCTGCATCGGTGTTTTGCCATCATCAAAATGTAATTTTAAAGCCGCACTGATTTCCCTGCCGTGCAAGCTTGTGGCATTAAGTCCGGAAAGCTCCTCTGCCGCACGGTTTATGAAATCAATGTGGCCGGAACGTGTAGTCGTGATGACAGCATCGGAAATTGAATAAAGAGTGATCTCAACACGTTCCTTTTCACGGGACAGGAATTGCTCTGCAATTTGCTGTCCGGAAAGCGAATTTTCAAGTTCCTCCTGCTTTGTCGTTAGATGATCGAGTACCCGATTAATGAAGGAACCGAGAAAGCCGAATTCATCCTCTCTTTTTTCATCGAAGCGGATACTGCTGTTACCCCTGACTATACTGTCAGCAGTCTGTACCATGTTGATTATGGGGCGTGACAGTACATGTTTCAAAATAGCCTGAAGAATAAGACCGAAACCCAGAAAAATTGCCGCCATGATGACCAGGATATTCTTCCGGTAGCGGGTGATTTCATCTTTCAATGGCGATAAATATATCTTTACTCTGGCTTGCTGCTGAAAATTTATGCCGTCTTTTGATGAAGTATAAACGGGGAAAGTTGTTTCACTGACATCCAGATCAGCTTGGTATTCCCCGGCTTGTATGACTTCATTATTAAGGCGTACTTCCATGGCGCTAAACCCAAAACGTTGACGGAGAGTTTCAAGCGCTGAGCTGTAGTTGAGGGGGGATGCAGGCTGCGGGGTGCTGAATATGTATTTTACTGAGTCATGTGTGAGATCCAGTTTGAGCTCACGTTCAGCAGTGAGCTGGGACTCAAGAAAACTGATGAATGCTGCTGATGCAACCAGGCCGAGCAGAACCAGACCCCAGAAAACAATGCCGGTAATCTTTACCGGGAGGTTGGTATAGATTGTACCGATATTATTGGCGTTAGCTGGCTTTTTTCTCATCTGAACCCTAGATATTTCAAAGAAATGAATAGAGGACAAACTCCGCTCAGGCCGGCACCAAGGATAGCAAAGCCCATAAACCAGGCCAGATACCAGACCTCATCAAAGAATATGACGTAGACAAGAATCAGGACGCTGCCAAGGACTAATCGCCAGGCCCGCTCCGCATCAAAATTAAACCGTGGGTGTAGAGATAAACCAAGAGTTCCTTCATTTTCATCGCCTGCAGTATTACGCATTTCTGATATGATAACTGGTATGCGAAGGTTGGTGATGCCTTCGAAAAGGACGACGGCAATCAATGCATAGATCACTGCAGGCAGATCAAAATATAGCCCGGTAAGCAGAGCTAATCCGGCAATCAATCTATACAATCGATTAGACATAGATAAAATACTCGGGAACTTACTCTATTAATTTTTTTAGTATTATCCTTGTTGGCTCCATACCCTGACAAAGGAGCATCCCTGCACCCTCTGTTTAATAATAGACCAAAATACTATTTTTGGATAATTGTATTACCTTTTCAGGCACCAGAACCATGTGGAGCGTCTATCCAGTTGTTCAGGGTAAGAAAAACAAATTGGCTATTTTCCTCTTTATACTTGACAGAATTGCGTTTACATAGGCAAACTGACTTCAATCATGTTAATTATCATTTCAATCAAATTCGTAAAGATTCCGGCGCAGCTTTTCCGACTGGTGAGAGTGGTCTGGCTGGCGTCCAGTGGCCTTTGCGTGTGTAGAACGATGTAACAGATTTTTAGCATTACCGCTCGCGAAGGCCACAATTCCTGGAATTGTGGCCTTTTTTTATGTCAGGAGGGCCTGTCGTGTCTGTACCATTGTCATATATAACAGTTATCTTAATCTGGACTACAACGCCGTTGGCGATTAAGTGGAGTGCAGAGGGCACAGGCTTTGCTTTTGCTGTATCAAGCAGAATGGTGCTGGGTGCCGTGATAGCGATAATATTGATGCTCGTTATGCGACTGGATATCCCATGGCATAAACCTGCAGTCAAGGCATATTTCTTTTCCGGCTTCGGTATTGCGGCTTCTATGATGTTTGTCTACTGGGCGTCTCAATATATTCCTTCAGGCTGGATATCATTGATTTTTGGCCTGTCACCCATTATTACCGGGCTGTTAATGCTTGCTCTGTATGGAGAGAATGAATTTAGTAAAGATAAGCTGATTGGACTATTTCTCGGCCTGGCAGGGCTTGCCATAATTTTCACCACGGGTTTTTCACTCAGTGTGAATGCTGTGCTGGGTATCGTTGCCGTTTTGCTGTCAACTGTCATATATTCGTATACGGCAATAAAGGTGAAACAGCACAATCATGGTATACCCGCATTGACTATTACGGCTACAGGACTTATGTTTGCTATGCCATTTTATATCTTAATCTGGTATTTGATTGATGGAACTGTTCCAGAGGTGATAGTTAGCCGTGCAGCGATGTCGATTCTGTATCTGGCAATTTTTGGATCTGTATTAGGATTTGCTCTTTTTTTCTATATACTTAAGCATGTTAGTGCCACACGCGTGTCTTTAATTACACTGGTGACACCCGTTACGGCATTATTGCTCGGGAGGTATTTGAATGATGAGCCACTTAGCCTGCAAATTACGGTTGGTGCAGTTATGATACTGGCAGGGTTGGCATCCTATGAACTTGGCAGTGATGCCAGATGGATTCGAACTGACTCTGAGTGAAATAATACAGAGACCCACTAAATAAAAATATTAAAAATTTTTTTTCGACATCTGAATAGATATTAGCGATACCGTGAGTCAATGATTTTTTCTTCAAACAAGAAGCAGACAATTCTATCCGCTTTTTTACGCGTATTGATACCTTCGCTCATACTTACGCTTATCCTGGCTGCAATATTAATTGTTCTGTATGAGAAGCATTCAGCACTAAACAGGCAGGATGCATCACAGAAACAATTCCTCCATCTGCTTGATAAGGTTATACCTGATGATATCGGGGATTTTGATTCAGTCAAAGCTGAAAAACTGCTTGCGCTATTAGCTGTAAATAATAATGTTCCATTTATTGAACTGAGTGATAGCTCCGGAAATGTAATTGCGGCAGTCGGAAAGGTAGACAGTATACAGGCAATGCCTGTCACAAGAATAATAAAAAAACCAGTAGCGAAAGGTGAGAAAAGAACTGCGGCTGTAGTTCGCTATCAGTTGGTACCGGAAAATTTTCTGAACACGGCTATTATTGAAATGATAAAGCTGCTTTTCCTGCTTACTGTATTGCTCATTGCTTTCACTGCCGTACTGTTTCGTGTCTACCGGCAGCATATACATGCGCCTATTCACAAGATTATGGATGCCCTCGTGGAAAATGCCAAAGGGGAAAATACAATATTAATAGAGTGGAAAAGGAACGATGAATTCGGCACACTGGCAGCAGCCTTTAATGCTATGCAGCGTTCGCTTAATAAAAATCAGAAGTTCCTGGTAGAGAGTGCATTGCGCTACCAGGATCTTTATAATAAAACGCCTGCACTGCTCTTTTCTATGAATACGAAAGGGGTGGTTACCGATGCGAGTGTTTATTTTCTGCAGAAGCTGGGCTACAGGAAAGCGTCATTGATCGGACTCACACTATCTGAAATGGTTTGTGATAACTTCCCGGGTAAAGGCAATGAGGTTCCAGACAGACTGGAAAGGGGCGGTCGTTTATCCAATTTCCAAACCTGTATCAAAACGAATACCGGAGAGAAAATAGATGTTTTGATAAATACCATTTCCCTCAGTCCTGATAGTGATGATGAGTCTGTCGAGACGAGTTTGTGTGTGATGACTGATATCAGTAAACAGGTACATGCACAGGATACTGTTTTCAGGCAGGCAAATTACGACGTAGTGACAGATTTACCAAACCGTTTTTTCTTTTCTACCAGGTTTCGCTCATTACTTGATACTGCTCGCAGGACGGAAGGTCCAGTCTCCGTAATTTTTATTGATCTTGACCGTTTTAAATGGGTCAATGATACATTTGGTCACAGTGTCGGTGATGTATTGCTTGCAGAGGCGGGAACTAGAATAAAAAATGCCACAGAGGCGCAGTCACTGGTTAGCCGGTTTGGTGGTGATGAATTTATTGTTGCATTACATAAGTCGCGTGAAGAAGTTCTGGAATCAAAGGTGGCGGAAAATATTCTATGCACACTGGCTGATCCGTTTCGTATCCTGCAGCATGAGATACATCTATCTGCAAGCATTGGAATTGCCACCTTCCCTTCCGATGGTGAAAACCCGGACGAATTGATTGGCGCAGCCGATACCGCTATGTACCATGCAAAGAATCGAGGGGGTGATGCCTGTGAGTTTTATCAAGGCGACATGCACGAGCGGATGGAGAAGCAGCTTCATCTTGACAGCGTCCTGCGCATGGGCATACAGGAAGAAAGGTTTTCACTCGTATTTCAGCCCATTGTTGATATTAAGAACAAGTCGAGTGAGCTGTTCGAAGTTCTGCTGAGGTTCTCACATCCAGATTTCCCGAATATTTCACCAGCTGAATTTATCCCGCTGGCTGAAACGACAGGTCTGATTCGTCCGATAGGCCAGTTTGTTATACGGAATGCTCTGTTACATCTGCACGCCCTTGATAATCAGAGCGACAGGCGATATAGCCTGACTATAAACCTGTCACCGCGTCAGTTGCAGGATGATACCTTCGTGGAATTTTTGCGAAGCCAGCTACAGTATTTTAATGTCAGCCCGGAAAGAATTATTCTTGAGATAACAGAAAATAGCTTGATGGAAAATAATATTAAAAATGAAATCATTCTGGAGCAGATACGTGAGGTGGGATGTAAAATAGCAATCGATGACTTTGGGACGGGGTTCTCATCTCTGAGCTACTTACGCCGCTTTGCTGTAGATATCCTGAAAATTGATCAGGCCTTTATTCAGCGCGTGCCGGATGATGAAGCTGACAGCAACTTGATTCGCGGCATCATAAATATGTCTAGGGAGCTTGGGATAAGTGTCATAGCGGAAGGTGTTGAAAAGAAGGAACAGTACGATTTCCTGGTTGAGAGTGGATGTGATATGGGGCAGGGCTATTACTTTAGCAGGCCCGTCAAACCTGAAGACATATATAGTAATAAAATCCATTTTTAACAAAACCTGTTTCAGCTGCTCTGAAGTACATGATTTGCCCATAGACCTGTCATGTATTCTGACAGCCTGTTCTGCGACTGACGCGCAGCGAGGTTTTCAAGATCAATCCATGACAGGGGCTGGTCCTGTTTGGCGCAGGAAAAGACGGCCCGTGTGCGTTTGCCTGTCGCAGGGTCTATCTGCCATTGCAGGCATTGTCCACAAACACCTTTCATCATGCATTGCATCGGGCTGCCGACAGTACCAGTGGCATGTACACCCCTCTTGAACAGAGGTTTCAGGTCATCTTTAAGTGAATGCTGCATGGATTTCAGAAGGCCGGTAGAACCCATAATCATAATTTCATCCACATCAGACAACTTGATCAGCTTTTCAGTATTGTCAGTAGAAATACTGCCGTTATCATAATCCTTGATCAACTGAATGATGTTGGCTTGCTGAATACTGCTGTCTTGAGGACGGCGGCATTCAATAAGTGCCTCTGATGTACTGGCCCAGACGATCTGGTCTGCACATTGTTCCAGTTCATCTTTAAAATAGATGTCATCCTGGCAGCGAAAGGAGGCGAAAAACAGGACACGGTTACCTGCTGCACGCAGGGCTCTGCCCAGGTCTATCATTACTGCAGCTCCCCATGCTCCAGCAATCACCAGTACAGTACGCTGGTGCCCCAGCTCTGCCGGTGATCCTGTCGGCCCCATCAGCACCAGCGGGTCGCCGGGCTTGAGTTGTTCAGCAATGCGAGCGTTGGCCCCGAAACGTAATAGCAGCAGTCGCACGCAATCTCCCTCCACTCCGGCGCCGCTGACCGTTTGTAAGGGGATCTGTAAACGTGTGCCGGCCACTACGCGACTATATTTTTCAAATGTCTGCAGGCGGAAAAATTGTCCGGGCTGAAAGTTCTTTGCCGCCATTGGCGCCCTGACCCATATTTCCACAACGGCAGGGTGTGATGCATCGATGCGATCAACAGTAGCAGATAGCTGCTGCTGGAAATCTGATGTGAAATTATCACCCTCTTCACGCATTGGGTCTTCAGTTTGCTGATCGAGTAATTTGATGATTTCAGGGTAAGTGCGCTGACTTGAGGCAATGGCTTTTACCACGCTGCCATGAAAAACCGGGTGCGTGTCTCCAATAAAACTGATGCGTTTGTCCTGATACGCATAGGAGGTAAATGGACCAAATTCATCCACCTTGCAGTTTTCGGCAACCGCCACGGGCTGCACCCCTGAAGGGTGGCAAATATGCGGCAAAAAGTGATTGCCTTCCATTTTAAAGCTACCGGGGTATTCATTTTCATAAATAGTATTGGGTGATGCACCGGCCGCCACCATGATCGCACGTGCGGGTAAAACTTGTTCTTCGCTGGCCAGCCAGCGGCCATCGCGTTGCTGTTTAACCCTGCATCTGAGTCCTGATACATGGCCATACTCATCAAGCATGGCTTCGACGGGTTCCACGCCTTCGGCATAATAGATGCCTTCCTGCAGAGCCTTGACCACTTCATCGTGGTTGCGCAAATAAGCCGGTGATTCATTCAGGCCCCGGCGGTAGGTCAGGGTAACGCCGCCCCATTGCCGCAGCAGAGGAAGAAAGTCTGGTTTTTCATTGCAAGCAGCCGCCCGTTTTCTTTCGTTGACGACGGCTTTGCCATGTTCGAGAAAGGTTTCAAGTATGCCCTGATTTTCTTTATCGAGGCCGGCAAAGATTTTTTCTCTGCCCATTTCTGTATCAAGAATTGTAAAGCGTATGAGAGCCTTTTCAACCTGGCGGATATAATAGCTCTGCAGTTCGGTAGCAGTATCGATGGCTGTCAGACCACCGCCAATTACCACCGCCGGCAGGCGCACCTGAAGGTTGGCCAGGCTATCAAATTTTGCTGCGCCGGTCAGTTGCAGCGCCATCAGGAAGTCATTGGCCTGTCGCATGCCGCGGGCCAGACTGTTAATCATGGGTATTACCCTGGGCAGGCCAGCGCCATTGGCTATGCTGATATGTTCGAAGCCCTGCTCCCAGGCATCTTCGATGGTGAGTGTGCCGCCAAAACGGACACCACCGGAAAGGCCTATATTCTTGCGCCGTGCAAGGCTGATATAAATCAGTTTAAGAAAATTTTTATCCCAGCGTACGGTTATTCCATATTCGGCTACACCACCAAAACCGGACAGCACCCGGTCGTCCAGCGATTCTACAATGCTGGAGTAATTACGTATGGGGGACATCAGCAGATGTTCATCCAGTGGTTCAAGCTTCAAACCATCTACGCCGGTAACATTACAGCCTGCCATGCTAAGGTAGTGTGCCATGGTAAAACCTGCAGGTCCCAGGCCGACGACCAGTACGCGGCGTTTGTTGTTTTCTTCGGGCAGGTATTGTTCCTGACGCAAAGGGTTCCAGCGCACCAGCAGCAAATAAATTTCTACCCCCCAGGTAAGCTTTAGTACGTCAGTCAGAATGCCGGTTTCCACTTCCGGGATATTCACCGGATCCTGTTTCTGATAGATGCAGGACTTCATGCAATCATTACAGATACGGTGACCGGTAGCGGGCAGCATGGGATTATCACGAGTTGCCATGGCGAGGGCGGCAATATCATAACCATCGCGCTTGAGCAGGTGCATCTCGGAGATCTTTTCTCCCAGCGGACAGCCTGTCAGGGTTTCACCGAGCGGATTAACACGAAAGCCTGAGTCGGAATCCTTCTTGTTTTCGGGGAAACCACGTGAACAGAAATCCCCGTCATGGTCGTGACAATAGATGCAGTAGTTAATTTCGCCCATGATCTGGCGCAGGTTCATTCGCTGGTCGGTCAGGCTGAAGCCGTCACGTCTTACATGATTTTCCATGCTGGCCTGACATCTGCCTACAGGGTCATTGTCAATATCTTCCAGCGGGACTAACTGGGCATAATCGATAAGTGCCGGCAATTTGAAACTGACCCAGTTTTCAAGGATATCGGTGGCCACATTATTTTTCCGGATGTGGATGACCCATTGTATAAGGCGCCGGATGTCTTCCTTAAATTTTTCAGTGTCCTCAAGCAAACCAATGGCAAATTGAGAGACAGCAAGTTCCCGGTCTTCGTTGTTGCTTATCTGTTTATTCAGCCACTGATCAAGCTCAGTAAAAGGAATGTCCATGTCGCCACGATATCGGCGTGAGCGGCGTTGGACGAATTGTTTTTTAAATACGTGGATTGCTTTTTCGTTATTGATACGGTTATGCGATGCTTCGGTTTCATTTTCGATTCCGAAATTCAGTGCAATATATGCTTCGATATACGGTGCTAGTGCAAGGAGAAATTCACTCAGATCAATGGCAGTGAGATTTATATTTTGCTGGCGATAGGCGAGCAATGTCCTGTGCAACGATGGATCCCTGTTAGCAAGCACAGCAAGAAAGTTCTGGTCCAATTGCTGCAGGCCTGAAACAGTATTCAGGGAATCAAAGGAAAGGTCAGCGATTGATTGCTGGCTGGATGAATTCATCAGTAGATCACAAAGTTAATTTCTGATGATTATAACTGATGTTTTGCTGTAAAAGACCGTGTTATCAGTGGCGTTGCTTGTAAGGGAGAGAATCGCAGACTGGCTTCACATAGAATCAGGCCAGCGACTTACTGACAATTTCATACACATCACGGGACAGTCCTGCATGCGAGAGTATAATCTCCAAAGCCTTTTTCATCAGCAATTGACGCTTGCTATCCATGCGCTTCCATCTTGTCAGGGGCGTCAATAGCCTGGCAGCAATCTGCGGATTCAGTGCATCAATACTGATGATATATTCAGTCAGAAAGGCGTAACCCTGACCATCTTCCGCATGAAACTGGGCCTGGTTAGCGCTACAGAAAGTGCCAATCAGTGCACGTACTTTATTGGGGTTTCTGATTTCAAAAGCTTCATGTTCAGTTAACGCACGAACTCTGTCGAGTGTGCCCGGCAAGCGGGACATGGCCTGTACAGATAGCCACTTATTCACCACCAGAACATCAGCAGACCATTTTTCGTAGAATGACTCCAGCGCCTGGTTGCATGCACCACAATCGCGGTTTGACAGGGCAATCAGTGCATTCAGGCTGTCGGTCATGTTGTCTGCCTGCTGAAAGTGCTGCAAACAAAGCTTTACATATTTACTGTCGGGTAGTTCCATCAGGTATGATAAAGACAGATTGTGCAATCTTCGCCTGGCAACGTCCTTGGCGTTAAAACTGTAAGCTGTGCGGGTGACTTTTCTCTCTGCAATTGCGCTGAACTGGCTTTCCAGTTTTTTTGCAAGAAGCTTTGCGAAGTGCCGGCTTGCTCTGTGTATGCCATCAATGTCCACGGTTTCCATATTGTCGGCAAGATAGCTTTCACCCGGCAGGATAAATATCTCGGAAATCAGAGTGGGATCCAGCGCTGGATTTTCGAGTACCTCTGCGTAGGCATCGAAGACAGTATCCGGGACCTGGTGGTTTTTATCTGTTATGAGAGCCTGCATCTGTGCCATGGCCAGTTGCTGGCCGGCTTCCCACCGATTAAACGGATCGCTGTCGTAGCGTAGTAGAAAGCAGAGTTCTTCCAGTGACTGTTTGCTGATGATGCGAACCGGTGCAGAGAAATTTCGCAGCAGCGAAAGCTGCGGTCGATTACTACCTGTTTTGAAAATAAAAGTTTCGCTGCTGTTGCGAACATCCAATGTCCGGGTGCCTGCTGCAGGGGCAGTCTTTTCACTGCTGAGTTGCACGGTGATGTCGTTGCCACATTTATCGATCAGGCCGATGGAGAAGGGGATATGCAAAGGCAGTTTATTCGACTGACCGGGGGTGACAGGCGTATGCTGACTGACCTCAAGTTTCAGCTCAGCTTTTACTTCATCAAACTCCGTACTGATTTCAAGTTCCGGTGTCCCGGCCTGGCTGTACCAGAGACGAAATTGCCCCAGGTCCTGTTGGCTTGCATCTTCCATGGCACAGACAAAATCATCCGTAGTGACCGCCTGGCCATCGTGGCGCTTGAAGTAAAGATCCATGCCCCGTCGAAAGGCATCGCCGCCGATCAGTGTATGCATCATGCGGATAACTTCAGCTCCTTTGCGGTAGATGGTAGAGGTGTAGAAGTTGCTTATTTCTATGTAATTATCCGGTCTTACAGAATGTGCTGTCGGGCCGTCATCTTCAGGAAACTGATGGCCGCGCAGCACGCGCACTTCTTCAATTCGTTTGACTGCGCGAGAGTTAAGGTCTGCGCTAAACTCCTGGTCCCGAAAAACTGTTAAACCTTCTTTCAGACTCAGCTGAAACCAGTCGCGGCAGGTGACGCGGTTACCGGTCCAGTTATGGAAATATTCATGACCAACAATAGACTGTATACGGTCATAGTCGGCATCCGTCGCTGTGTCAGGCCGGGCCAGTACGCAGGCGGTGTTAAAAATATTCAGGCCCTTGTTTTCCATTGCACCCATGTTGAAATCATCGACTGCGACGATCATGAAACAATCGAGATCATATTCGAGGCCAAAGACTTCTTCATCCCACTGCATGGCCTGTTTTAGAGAGCACATGGCATGATCGGTTTTACTGCTATTGTGGGGTTCGGTATAAAGCTTCAGCGCGACTTCGCGGCCAGATGTTGTGCGGTAGCTGTCCTCGAGTACAGTTAGCGGGCCGGCAACCAGAGCAAACAGATAACAGGGTTTAGGGTAGGGGTCTTCCCAGTATGTCCAGTGACGATTGTCATCACTGTCTCCATCCTCCACAAGGTTGCCGTTTGAAAGCAGTACGGGATAGTCGGTTTTATCGGCAATAATACGGGTGCTGAAGCGTGCCATGATATCCGGCCGATCAGGAAAATAAGTAATGCGCCGGAAGCCTTCGGCTTCACATTGCGTGCAGTACATGCTGCCGGATTTATACAGACCTTCGAGCTTAGTGTTTAACTCAGGTCTGATGGCGCAGATAATTTCAAGGGTAAATCGGTCCGGCAGTGATGTCAGTGTCAGTTCACTATCGGTCAGCAGCAGGCTGGATACATCCTGTTGTGCATCGTTAATAGTGACTGAAATAAGTTCAAGTTCCTGCCCATCAAGCAACAACGGTGCAGAGGCTGAAACGCCCTCACGGCGACGAACCTGCATGCGGGAAGAGACAGTCGTCTGGTCAGGTTTTAGGTCGAATTCAAGATCAACCGTGTCAATCAGATAATCGGGTTTATGGTAGTCTTTCAGGTATATAGCTGAAGGGGTGGCATCACGCATTGGGGAGTTCCTATTTAAAGGCTAAAGGCTATTTCACCACAGAGGACACGGAGGTCACAGAGGTTCCTTTATGATATTTTTTCTTGTGTCTGCACCAATGCAAAACTGAATCATGTAAACATTCTAGTGACTTCGGTTCGTCATCACGAGGAACATAGTGACGAAGCAATCTCAAAACGGCTGCAGCAAAACAAAGAGATTGCCGCGCTGTGCTCGCAATGACGGATTAATTCAAAAAAGGTTCTCTCTGTGTACCCCTCTGCCCTCTGTGGTTAACAGAGAAGTTTTATCTTTCAGATTTCGGCACCCGCGAGGCTTTCTTGCGTTCATGCTCCAGCAGTAGTTTTTTACGGATACGTATGCTTTCCGGTGTCACTTCAACCAGTTCATCATCATTGATGAATTCCAGTGCCTGTTCCAGGGTGAATTTAATCGGTGGAACCAGATCAATAGCTTCATCGGTGCCCGAGGCACGGACGTTGGTCAGTTGCTTGCCTTTGAGTGGGTTGACAACGAGGTCGTTTGAGCGAGAGTGAATGCCAATAATACTGCCTTCGTAAACCTCCGCACCGGGACCGAGAAACAGACGACCCCGTTCCTGTAGATTGAACAGAGAAAAACCGAGGCATTTACCCGACCCATTGGCGATCAATACACCGTTCATGCGTTGACCAACTTCGCCGGGTTTAACCTTGCCATAATGATCAAACACATGGTGCATCAGTCCAGTGCCCTGGGTGGCGGTCAGAAATTCAGTACGGAAACCGATCAGCCCACGGGCAGGAATCATGTAGTCCAGCCGGACGCGGCCACGCCCATCCGGCTGCATGTCAGCCAGTTCACCTTTGCGTTCACCGAGTTTTTCCATAATGGTACCCTGGTGGTCTGTTTCTACATCGACCGTCAGCATTTCATAGGGCTCTTGCTGTTCGCCATCGACTTCACGGATGATAACTACAGGTCGAGAGACGCCAAGTTCAAAGCCTTCGCGGCGCATGTTTTCAATGAGAATTGAAAGATGCAGCTCACCGCGACCGGATACACGGAATTTATCAGGATCCGGGGTATCTTCTACGCGTAAGGCAACATTATGCAGTAATTCTTTCTGCAGGCGGTCACGAATCTGGCGGGAAGTCACATATTTACCTTCTTTACCGGCAAATGGGGAATTATTTACCTGGAAAAACATGCTTACTGTTGGCTCATCAACCGAAAGAGGCGTGAGTGCCTCAACATTGTCCGGATCACAGAGCGTATCAGAGATATGCAATTCATCCATGCCGCTGAAGGCGATGATGTCACCTGCTTCGGCTTCTTCTATTTCTGTGCGCTGCAGTCCATGCAGGCCCATTAATTGCAGGATACGTCCGTTTCTTACTTTACCGTCGATATCGATGACTTTTACTGGGGTATTGGGGGTTAACTTGCCTCGAGAAACGCGGCCGATACCGATAATACCTTTGAAGGAATCGTAATCCAGTGCGGATACCTGCAACTGCATCGGACCGTTGACATCGACATCTGGCGCACTGACATGCTCGATAATCATGTCAAACAGGGCATCCATGTTGTCAGTTTTAACATCCGGATCGATCGTAGCATAACCATTGATGGCTGAGGCATAAACGACCGGGAAATCAAGTTGTTCATCAGTGCCGCCGAGACGGTCGAACAAATCGAATGTCTGGTCCATGACCCAGTCGGGACGCGAGCCATCGCGGTCAATTTTATTAATCACGACAATCGGTTTGAAGCCCATGTTAAAGGCTTTCTGAGTGACGAAGCGGGTTTGCGGCATCGGGCCTTCCACGGCATCGACCAGCAGCAGGACTGAATCGACCATTGATAGTACGCGTTCTACTTCACCACCGAAATCGGCATGGCCGGGGGTGTCGACGATGTTTATTGTGTGGCCCTTCCAGCTGACTGAGGTGTTTTTTGCGAGGATGGTAATTCCACGCTCACGCTCAAGATCATTGGAGTCCATGGCTCGTTCGGGTGCCTGTTCACGCTCACCGAAGGTGCCAGATTGTTCAAGCAGAGCATCAACGAGAGTTGTTTTGCCATGATCGACATGGGCGATGATAGCGATATTTCTAAGTTTGCGAGACACGTTCTAAGTCCGGTAGGGAGAGAAAGGGCGGGGATTATACAGCAGAAACAGGCTAATAGTATTGAGAATTTGAAACTATCCAGGGCGTCCTTGATCTGCAGGAATACCCTAAAACAGGAAAAGAAAAATAACTGCGGCAATAAGAATGAGAAACAGTGAAATGAACAGGGTGGTAATAATCAGATCGCTTTTTTTGCGCACCTGATCCATTTCCATCAGTTCCAGTCGCATAACTTCACTGAAATCGTTTCTGTCCTGGATGCGCCTTTTTATTTTGTCCAGAGGGTCGAAGCTATCTATATCGTTGAATCTTTCAATATGAACAGGAAGCTGCGTTGTTTCTTCCGGGCCGGTCAGGTGCAGCCTGTCGATGTGGCAGGCGGCGCCTGCATTGGTAATCGTTCTGAGGTATTGATAGGCCTTATGCTTGGGAAGCTGGCTTTTGATAATGGTTGGCTGGCCATCAAACATATTCAACATTTTTTCTTCAGTGATACCAAACAGCCTTCTCAATTTTCGAATCACCTGTGTCTTGCTGGTATCAGCAAGAAAATAACCGTCCATGACTACGCGGTATACCTGATTATCCGTATCTTTTGCCATTATTTTGTACAGGGGATATGTTATGAGTGTCCTATGCCTGAAATATAGGTTATTTTCAGTAATTATCTAGTAATAGCATCTGTAGCTAAAATAAAAAACATGTAAGATACTGATATCTCGAATAACAGGGGTGACTTATATGGCCTCCTTCAGCAAATTACTTGATCATCATATTATACAGATTGATAGCGGTTACTTACGAACCGGACTGGCGGCCTGTTACCTGCTCATTGATGACAGCCGTGTGGCGGTTATTGATACAGGGGTAGAACGAACTAGTGATCGTGTGAAAGTTGTGCTCGCAGAGCAGGGCTTAACGTTCAATAATGTAGACTTCATCGTTCCTACCCATGTACATCTTGATCATGCAGGCGGGGCGGGAAAACTGATGCAGCTTTGCCAGCATGCCAGGTTGGTCATTCACCCCTTTGGCAGCCGGCATATGATTGATCCTGCTCGCCTGATAGCCGGTGCTGAAGCTGTTTACGGCAAGCAGGGTTTACGCGATAGCGTTGGGGAAATATTTCCCGTTGATGAAAGCCGTGTCATTGAAGCGGCTGACTCCTACCGTTTCCGAGTTGGTGCAAGAGAATTACTGGTCCTCGATACGCCGGGCCATGCCCGGCACCATTTCTGTGTATGGGATGAGCAGAGCAGGGGTTTTTTTACGGGTGACACTTTTGGCATCGCCTATCCCGAGCTTGCTTGTGACGGGCGTGCTTTCATTTTTCCACCGACTACCCCGGTACAGTTTGACCCGCCCGCCTGGCATGCTTCGATTGACCGGTTGATGGCATGGCAACCGGAGCGTATGTATTTAACGCATTTCGGCCAGCTTGATGAACCCGTTCTCTATGTAAACACCCTGCATCGAATGATCGATGAGCTGGCTACCCTGGCGACTGACTGTGATGATTCTGACAGGGCGCTGGCACCGGCGGTTGAACGATATATTTATCAGGAACTGAAAAAACACGGTTGTCAGCTGGGCAGTGATCGGCTGGCTCAGGTTCTTGATCTGGATCTCGGTATCATTGTGCAGGGGCTGGAAGTCTGGCTATCACGACGCAGTGAAAAATAATAATTCATGCCGTGTGATGATCAATGTAGATTGAATTAATTCTGTATTACGCTAGAATCACGCGGTTCTGTAACATTTTCTGCCAAATAACGCTTATTTGCCAGGAATGTTCGTGATACCAAGCGAGAGTGGCGGAATTGGTAGACGCGCTGGATTTAGGTTCCAGTGGGGCAACCCGTGGGAGTTCGAGTCTCCCCTTTCGCACCAGATATTGAGTAACCAGTGAGAATATTAAAATGCAAATAAGCCTAGAGCAGTCGGGTAATATTGAAAGAAAAATGACTATTTCAGTTCCCGCTGAACGCGTGGATAGCGAAATAAGCAGACAGTTGCAGCGACTGTCTAAACAGGTAAAAGTACCGGGTTTTCGCCCGGGAAAGATCCCGATGAAAATAATGAGATCACGCTATCTCGGGCAGGTTATGCAGGATGTCATCGGAGATTTGATCCAGTCTTCTTATCAGGAGGCGCTGGGACAGGAGGAAATTCGGCCTGCAGGCCCGCCCAGTATAGAAACCTCGGCCGGTGGTGAAGGCAAGGACCTTGAATACACTGCTACCTTTGAGGTTTTCCCTGATCTGAAAGAACTGGTTCTGACAGCGCTTAAAATAGAACGTACTGTTTGTGAAATATCTGATCAGGATATTGATACAACGCTGGAATCTTTACGTCGTCAGCGTATGAACTGGAATAAAACGGATGGCGAGGCAAAAGAAGGCTACCGAGTCACACTGGATTTTACCGGCAGTGTAGACGGCACCCCTTTCGCCGGCGGTGAAGGCAAGGAAATGCCTGTAGTGATTGGCTCCGGCTCTCTGATCCCTGGCTTTGAAGATCAGTTGGTCGGTATAAAAGAAGGTGAGGAAAGAACATTAACCGTTTCTTTCCCGGATGATTACCATGCAGAAGATCTGGCTGGGAAAGAGGCTGTATTTGAAGTAAAGGCGACTGAGGTTGCTGAAGAAGAACTGCCTGAAATCGACGAAGAACTTGCAGAAGCCTTTGGTGTAAAGGAAGGTGGCATGGAAAAATTTCGAGAGGAAATCAAAGAGAATCTCTCACGAGAGGCTGAAGACCGTCTGGCGATCATGACGCGGGACACGGTTTTCCAGGCCGTCCTGGAAAGCAATGAAATCGATTTGCCGCAGGTTCTGGTCAGGCAGGAAAAGGATATGCTCATTGAGACTGCCGAGAAAGAGCAGCCAGACGTAAAAAAAGATGAAAAAATGCTGGCCATGTATGGCAAACTTGCTGAGCGTCGTGTGGCACTGGGTCTGATCCTTGCTGAGATTACTGAAAACGAGAAAATGCAGCCAGAGGCCAAAGCAGTCGAAGAGCGCTTGCATAAACTTGCAGAAAGCTATGAAGACCCCGCGTCATTCGTGGAATGGTATAAATCAGACCGCAAGCGCCTGTCAGAAATTGAAGCCCAGGTTCTGGAAAGCATGGTTGTTGACAAATTGCTGAAAGATGCTGAAATTAAAGATAAGGCGGTCAGCTTTCAGGAGCTGGTAAATCCGGCCGCAATTGAGGCTGGCAAACAGGAGTAGCTATGACAGAAATCAGCAATGACAGGATAGATCCACAGGCACTCGGTCTGGTACCTATGGTCATCGAGACCACGGGTAGAGGCGAGCGTGCATTCGATATTTATTCTCGATTGCTGAAAGAGCGCGTGATCTTTATGGTCGGCCAGGTAGAGGACCACATGGCTAACCTTATTGTGGCACAGATGCTTTATTTAGAATCAGAGAACCCGGATAAAGACATACACCTGTATGTAAATTCTCCCGGTGGTGCAGTGACTGCAGGTATGGCCATCTACGATACCATGCAGTTTATCAAGCCTGATGTCAGTACAGTATGTATGGGCCAGGCTGCCAGTATGGGTGCACTCATACTGGCTGGCGGTGCTGCCGGTAAGCGGTATTGCCTGCCGCATTCCAGGGTGATGATTCATCAGCCGCTGGGCGGGTTCCAGGGCCAGGCCAGCGATATTGAAATACATGCCCGCGAAATTCTCCGTGTGCGGGAGCGCCTTAATCAAATTTTACAGAAGCACACCGGTCAGGATCTTTCCACCATTGAGGCCGATACAGAACGAGATCGATTCCTGGAAGCAGAAGAGTCTATGAAATACGGGCTTATCGACAAAGTCATTACAGACAGAAGCGAACCTGGATAAACCACTAGAGCTGTCAGTCTATTGGGCTTGCCAATAGTGTCATATACCTGATAAGTTTCTGACTATACTTAGAGAGAGTGCATTTAATGTCAGACGACGAAAAAGATAATAATGACGAAAAGCTGCTTTATTGTTCTTTTTGCGGAAAATCCCAGCATGAAGTTCGTAAGCTGATTGCCGGTCCGTCAGTCTACGTCTGCGATGAATGCGTCGAACTTTGCAATGAGATCATTCGCGAAGAAATTGATGTCGATCTGAAAGAGGAGACCGAAGGCGAAGGGTTCCTCAAGCCGCACGAGATCAAGGAGCGTCTGGACAACTATGTCATCGGCCAGCAGGAAGCCAAGAAAATCCTCTCTGTTGCGGTCTACAATCACTATAAACGTATCAAACATGAAGATGATGCCGATGAGGTCGATATTGCCAAGAGCAATATCCTGTTTGTTGGTCCTACGGGGTCAGGTAAAACACTATTAGCTGAAACTCTGGCAAAATTACTGAATGTACCATTTACCATTGCTGATGCGACGACCCTGACCGAGGCGGGTTATGTCGGGGAAGATGTAGAGAATATCATTCAGAAACTGCTGCAGAAATGTGACTATGAAATAGAACTTGCTCAGCGGGGTATCGTTTATATTGATGAAATCGACAAAATTTCACGCAAATCGGACAATCCATCGATCACCCGCGACGTTTCTGGTGAAGGCGTACAGCAGGCGCTGTTGAAACTGATTGAAGGTACGATTGCCTCGGTGCCGCCTCAGGGGGGTAGAAAACACCCGCAGCAGGAATTCCTGCAGGTCGATACACGGAATATTCTATTTATCGTTGGTGGTGCATTTGCCGGCCTGGACAAAATAATTCGGGATCGCTCGGAAAAAAGCGGTATTGGTTTTGGTGCAACCATCAAGGGCAAGGATGAAGAGAGCAAGATAGGAGAAGTTCTCAAGGGTATCGAGCCAGAAGATCTTGTGCACTATGGTTTGATTCCAGAATTTGTCGGGCGTCTGCCTATTGTCGCTACGCTGGAAGAACTGGATGAAGAAGCGCTTATTCGTATACTGAAAGAGCCCAAAAATGCACTGGTAAAACAGTATAAGAAGCTTTTCAGCCTGGAAGGTGTGGATCTGACGATCCGCGAAGAGGCTCTGCGCGCAGTAGCCAAAAAAGCAATGGAACGAAAAACTGGTGCACGCGGCCTGCGGTCTATCCTTGAACATGCCTTACTCGAGACCATGTACGAACTACCTGCCATGACAGGAGTAAGAGAAGTTGTCGTTGATGCTAATGCAATCACTGACGGCACTCAGCCCCTATTTATCTACGAAGACGAACAAGCTGTTTCAGCCAGTGCAGCCACGCATTAACATGCGACGAGCGCCTCTATTCTGCATGAGCGAATAGCAGGCTTCGTCAGTATTTTAATATTCCGCATTAAACCTCAGTGTTTAGATGCTTGATATTTGCTTTTCAGACACTATCTTCCATATCACAGCCTGCATAAATGGCAGGCCGAATTCATAACATACGATACGTATAACATAAATCAGGTCGATATCTAATATGAGCGAAAACGAAAGCATACAGCATCCCAGCCCGCAGAATAAAACCGTAGCAGTATTGCCTTTGCGTGATGTTGTGGTCTTTCCAAATATGGTTATTCCTCTATTTGTGGGCCGTGAAAAATCAATCGTTGCACTGGATCGTGCAATGGATAGCGGTAAAGAGATACTGCTGCTGGCACAAAAGGATGCGGTGGATGATGATCCGGTAAAAGGTGATCTGTATACCATCGGTACTATGGCCAGTATTCTGCAGTTATTGAAGCTTCCGGATGGTACGGTAAAAGTCCTGGTTGAGGGGGGCGATCGCACGCGTGTGGTTGAGTTCACGGAAACGGATGAATGCTTCATGGCCGTACCGGAAAAAATTGAAATTGAAGGCCTCAGTGAGGACGAAGCCGATGCATTGATGCGTACTGTCATGGGGAGTTTTGAGCAGTACGTCAAATTAAACAACAAAATACCTCCTGAAGTGTTGAACTCGTTGTCTGGTATAGAAGAGCCTGGCAGACTGGCTGATACGATTGCAGCGCATCTCAGCCAGAAGCTGGAAGAAAAGCAGCAAATACTCGAGATCAGCAACGAGCGTGAGCGACTGGAGCATATACTTGGTGTGATGGAAGCCGAGATAGACCTGTTGCAGGTGGAAAAGCGCATTCGCGGCCGGGTCAAGAAGCAAATGGAAAAGAGCCAGCGTGAGTACTACCTGAATGAACAGATGAAAGCCATTCAGAAAGAACTGGGTGACATGGATGAAGCACCTAACGAACTTGAAGAGCTGGCTAAAAAGATTACTGAAGCAGGGATGACCAAAGAAGCCAAAGAGAAGGCCGAGAGCGAACTCAAAAAACTTAAAATGATGTCACCCATGTCGGCGGAAGCGACGGTGGTGAGGAACTACATAGACTGGCTGGTTAGCGTACCGTGGAAGAAGCGCTCGAAGATGCGCAGGGATCTGGGAAAGGCGCAGGAAGTCCTTGATGCTGATCACTATGGTCTGGAAAAAGTTAAAGAACGCATACTGGAATATCTGGCGGTTCAGCAACGCGTCAAACAGATTAAAGGCCCGATACTTTGCCTTGTTGGTCCTCCAGGTGTGGGCAAGACCTCGCTAGGGAAATCAATCGCCAGGGCGACTGGCAGGAAGTTCATTCGCATGTCACTGGGTGGCGTGCGTGATGAAGCCGAAATTCGCGGACACAGACGCACCTATATTGGTTCTATGCCGGGTAAAATTATTCAGAACCTGAGTAAGGTAAAGACTAAAAACCCGCTGCTAATGCTCGATGAAGTCGACAAGATGTCGATGGATTTCCGTGGTGACCCTTCTTCCGCTTTACTGGAAGTGCTGGATCCCGAGCAGAACAGTACTTTCACCGATCATTATCTGGAAGTGGAATACGACCTGTCGGAAACCATGTTTATAGCGACAGCTAACTCGCTCAACATACCGGGTCCTTTACTTGACCGGATGGAAGTGATTCGACTGGCAGGTTATACGGAAGAGGAAAAGGTTCAGATAGCCGAGAGATATCTGGTTAAAAAGCAGAAAGAAAGCAACGGTCTTAAAGATGATGAGCTTTCTCTTTCCCGCACGGCATTGCGTGACATGGTGCGTTACTATACGCGGGAAGCCGGCGTCCGTGGGCTGGAACGCGAAATTGCCAAGGTCTCACGTAAAGTGGCGAAAGACCTTTTGATGGATAAGCGTCACAAAAAAGCCGTAGTGGGGCCAAAGCAGCTGGAAAAATATCTTGGTGTGCGCCGTTTCCGTTATGGCGAAGCCGAAGAGCATAACCAGGTCGGGCAGGTAACAGGTCTGGCGTGGACAGAAGTTGGCGGTGAGTTGCTGACCATCGAGGCCGTCGTACTTAAAGGCAGTGGCAAGCAGCAGTTTACCGGTAAACTGGGCGAAGTTATGCAGGAATCTATCCAGGCGGCCATGAGTGTCGTACGTAGCCGTGCAGAGTCTTTGGGTATCGCCACCGACTTCTATCAGAAAAATGATATCCATGTGCATGTGCCGGAGGGGGCGACACCTAAAGATGGTCCTTCTGCCGGTGTCGGTATGTGTACGGCTATTGTCTCCGGGCTGACAGGTATTCCGGTACGAGCTGATGTGGCAATGACCGGGGAAATCACCTTACGAGGTGAAGTGCTGCCGATTGGCGGATTGAAAGAAAAATTGCTGGCCGCCCACAGGGGGGGGATTAAGATTGTTGTGATCCCTGATGAGAATACCAAGGATCTGGTAGATATGCCTGATGTGATAAAGAAAGGACTTGATATCCGTCCCGTCAAATGGATCGATCAGGTGCTGGAGGTGGCGCTGGAAAAAGCACCCACACCGTTGAAGAAAAAGGTCTCCAGTAAGGCTGAAAAAAGCAAAAAAACGGCTACACGGAGCAGCAAGAAAGCCGGTGATGAAGGGGTGACTACGCATTAATATTTGCTGTAGAAAACTCTCTAAAAAGAGGGTTTTCTGCACATTTCGTCATAATACGGCAATTATTTCTATCTTGCGCATAAAAACTGCCCCATTCAGCGGGATTCCCCTTGAATACTAGTGCCCAGCATGGTTACAATCCTGTGCCGTGGTAAATATGGGCATTAAAAGGATACACAAAGCCGTCCTGGAAAAGAATATAATCCACCAAACCTAGAATTGAAAGAGAGGAAATTATAGTGAATAAATCAGAAATGATAGATATGGTTGCTGAAGCAGCCGATATTTCAAAAGCTGCAGCCGGCCGTGCCGTTGACGCAGTATTCGAAGGCATTTCAAACAGCCTGAAAAAAGGGGATACAGTCACGCTGGTTGGCTTTGGTACTTTTTCTGTAAGCGCACGTGCTGCACGTACAGGACGCAACCCTCGTACTGGTGAAGCTATCCAGATTAAAGCCTCTAAAATGCCTAAATTCAAGGCTGGCAAAGCACTAAAGGATGCAGTAAACTAGCGCGCCCTCGGGTGCTTAGCTCAGCTGGGAGAGCATCGCCCTTACAAGGCGAGGGTCGGGGGTTCGATCCCCTCAGCACCCACCAAATGTATTTGTAACGCATAGCGATACTTTTAGGAGTGGTAGTTCAGTTGGTTAGAATACCGGCCTGTCACGCCGGTGGTCGCGGGTTCGAGTCCCGTCCACTCCGCCATTAAAAAACAGGGTAAATCCGGAAGGATTTGCCCTTTTTAATTTTTTTCTAATCACAATATAAATTAATCAGACATGCTCACTACAATTCGTGAAAGGGCCCAGGGCTGGATTGCCTGGGTGATCGTAATCCTTATCTCCGTGCCCTTTGCTTTATGGGGTATTAATGAATATTTCGATGCAGAGAAAAAAGTACCGGTTGCCGAAATAAATGGTAGTGAATTGGTGTCCCAGGATTACCAGAGGCAGCTGCAACGACAGCGAAACGCTCTGAGGCAGCAGTTTGCCGGTAAGGTTGATAATAAAATTTTCGAATCAGCTGCTTTCAAGCAACAGGTTTTGAATGAAATGATTACCCAGCGCCTGGTGACTGCCGACATACAGAAACAGAATTACCAGATAGGTGATCAGCAACTCGCCAGTTTTTTGAGATCCAACCCCTCTTTCCAGATGAATGGCTCCTTTTCACCTGAACTGTACTCTCAGGCAGTGCGTAACAATGGCCTTAGTCCCACTGCATTTGAAAGCCAGATAAGGATGGGAAATATTGTCGGCCAGATCAAGGAAGCTTTTACGCGTTCAGTTATTAGCAGCGAGGCGGAACTGGATGATTTATTACGTCTGCAGCAGGAAAAGCGAAATTTTAAATCAGTGACGCTTGCGGCTGATAGTTTCCTTGATAAAGTTGAAATCCAGGAAGAAGATATTAAGCAGAATTACGAATCAAATAAAAAGCAGTACATGACAGAGGAAGAAGTGCAGGTAGAGTACATTTCTTTGTCGCTGATGGGTATAGCAGAGCAGATACAGCCTGATGAAGAGGCCTTGCGTACCTATTATCAGGAGAATAAAGACCAGTACATACAGCCTGAGCAGCGTAAGGCTCAACATATATTACTTGCTCTCGCGAGTGATGCCAGTGATGAGGAAATTAAACGCGTAGAGGAAGTGGTAACTGATCTTGTGAAGCAGCTGAATGATGGTCAGGATTTTGCTGAAATGGCAATGAAGTTTTCTGTCGATAGCATAAGTTCCGAAAATGGCGGCGACCTGGGATATTTTGAAAAAGGTGTAATGGATGCAGCCTTTGATGAAAAGGTTTTTGCCATGCAGGAAGGTGAGGTGTCCGGGCCGGTGAAAAGCCGTTTCGGAATCCACATCATTAAATTAAATGATACCAGACCAGAGTCAGGGAAAAGTTTTGATGATGTAAGGGATCAAATCAGTAAAGAGTACGCACTTCGTGAGGCATCTTTACGCTATGGCCAAATGGCAGAGGAATTGCAAAATATCGTCTATGAGCAGCCGACGACATTACAGCCTGCAGCAGATGCACTGGGGTTAAAAATAGCGACCACTGAATGGTTTTCGCGAGCAGGCGGGCAGGGTATAGCTGAAAAGCGTCCTTTTGTTGATTCTGCATTTACAGAAGATGTGCTGCTTGAAGGGCTGAACAGTGAAGTAGTTGAAACATCAGACGATACTCTTGTTGCCTTGAGGTTGCTGGAACATCGTGAGCCGCAGCAAAAGCCGCTGGCAGATGTCTCTGATGAAATAAAGCAAATGTTACTCAAACAGCGCAGCAATGAACTGGTTGCCAAAGAGGTGGCTGAGTTAATAAAGACGTTGCAGTCAGGAGATAAGACACTTGCGCTGATTGCTGAAACAGAAGCCTTAGCGCTAGCCAATCATAAAGAACTTTCCCGTAGTGGAAATACCGGCTTGTCGGCGGCATTGTTGAGTGAGGTATTCCGTTCTTCTGTCAGTGCTGATGCGAATGACAAGGCGGCAGGAAGTGTACAGCTGGCAAATGGCGACTATGTAATCTTTTCGGTTACAAAAATCCTGCCTGGAAATCCACAGGATGTCCCAGAGGATATCCGTAATCAAATTCGATTAGTTATAAAGCAACGTAAAGGCGAGGATTTATTCTCAGACTACGAGCGTGGCCTGTATGAATTATCTGACATCGTTATCCACGAAGATAAATTATGAGGACTGTATTCCTGCTTTCCTAATCCAGCTTTTATCGAAACTGTTAATTAATAGCTGCTGCATAGATAAATCAAGATAGTGTTCTGCTGCAGTTTCTTCAAGTGCTGGTGGATAGACAGGTATTATATGCCCTAACAGATGAAGGCGGGTCTTTAGCGGCGGTAGAGTCGTGCTGGTATCGCCAAATTTTCGCAGCTCCAGTTCAACCCATCGTTCTATATCAGTTTGTTTGACGTTTTTTCGAACAGTCTGGCTCATTTTCTTATAGGGCAGGAATACCCGGTGTTTTCCGTCTTTCGGTTGATTCACGACCTGTGGCCAGTATTTTTCCCGCAGGAAATTCTGAAATATTATTGTTTGAATGATGGCGTTGATGGCATCGTCGTCCTCCATGACTTCCAGTGTGTAGCGATCTGACCGTATTTCAGCTCGACGAGCGGCGAAGAACGACACGGTATTATATAAAGGTGAATAGTAGCGAAAGAAAAAGCTCAGTGGCTTCAGTATAAGGCCTCCGCTACGCTCAAGATAATAATGATAATCTGCCCACTGTCGATGCAGGCTTAACATCCAGCCTGTTACAGGGTTCTTCTGACTGGCTAGTTTGGCAATTTCCCTGGCAAGCATGCCGCGAAATTCCATTGGTGAGGTGCATAATAAGGCAGACATGCCTATCTCGAGCGTATTTCTAAACTTAATTGGAAATCCGCTAACAGGGTTGCGGGTAATTTGTATACTATCGTCTCTCGTGATGAGTATCCTGGAAATTCCGGGATTGCCATAGTGCTGCTGCAGCTTTTTTACAAGGTGGAAAAGTACCGGCGTCCTCTCATCGTTGACAGCACTTCCTGCCGGGTTTCTGAAAGCCAGTCTAGCCAGCGCGATGGTTGCCAATGTGCTGAGTAACAGGAAGCTGCCAATCATCATGGCGTCAGGCCAGTGCTGGTAGTCGGCAGCATAATAAAGTGAGTTTATCAGCTTGAAATATAGCCAGATCGAAAGAGCGGGAAACAGCAGCAGAGCAAAATATCCCAGTAGAGCAAACGGGATTACAAATAGTAGATAAAAAGTAGGTGTGGTCGCCGCAAAGGGGCGCAGCCAGCGAACTACATCGGCGCGGTTAATCGTGTAATCCGTTTCCGCTAATGAATGTGCCAGAGCTTCAAGCATTGGTTTTAATTGTAATGTTTTGTCCAGGTAAAGATCCATATAGCAAAAGTAGCTGTCAATAATAGCAGATTCAAGCAGGGAATGACTAAAGGTAGAATTTGACTGAGGAATTGTCCATATTTAAAAAAACACGGATAATAAGGAAAGTAAAGAAGCCGAAACAGATAACAGGCCAGGTTTTAATAAAACCTGCAAGAGTGAAGTTGATCTGTATCATTGCTATTACGTAGACTCGGATTATAATTGAGTTTTAACACAGCATTAAAAAAGGAGACTTGTCATGTTGCTTATGGAAAAAAATTCCGGTCATCTGATCGAAGTACTGGATCCTACAGAGGTATTTGATCCTTTCAAGGATTCATTCACAGGTCGTCTGGATTTCGGTGAAGATGTCGCAGAACCAGAAAATTTCAAGAAGGTGGGGGTAAGTTTCCCTTCAGGCGAAAGTTTGCCAAAGTGCTGGATGGACCCACACTACCGGGACTAGCCATTCATTACCATATAAAGTGAAAAGGGCCGCCCTGGTGGGCGGCTCTTGCTGCACTGCTGGGGGTATTTGGAGGAGGCAGGGAGAGGTTGCCCACTCTCACACAACCTATTGAATTAACAGCTGTATTATGACGATAATTTAGGTGTAACACACCTTTGTAACACACCCCCAACTTGCTTAATTTGTTTCCTGATTTAGTAGTTGTTTCATGATAATTCTTTCCACCACAAATAAAAAATATGTACTAAAATTAGCAAGTATTTATCCGTAATATGATAATTATTAACTATTTGGAGTACCCATGAAAATTGCAGTTTCTTTTTTTGCAATATTACTTTTTGTTCCCATTATGATTTCAGACTCAAATGCTGCAGAGGTGCTTAATCAACATAATATGTTGATTAAGCAGGGTTGTCAGATGGGTAGAGATGATGCAAAAAGCGGAAAAACCATGGACTCTGGGGGAATCTCCCTGAAAAATGCTGGTAGCAAATATATCGAACTTGAAGCACTTATAAGAAAAGAATATGAGAAATGTTACAGGCGAAATAATTCGACTATTTCAAGTACCCCAATTCCTTCTATAGACAACAATAATAGCGGTAGCAAGGCTGCTGCTTTTACACCAGAAGAAATTACCAGGAGAAAGGTCAATAATAAGGAATATTCTAAGAATAATCATGATGTTTCAGGGTTAAAACTACCTCCTCATACATCTGAAAAACCATTTGCCTGGTTTCATGACTGGATATCTGTGGTAGAAGAAGTTCCAGGTCGCTATGCCACTGAGAAGAAACGTGCTGAGGATTTGAGGGTGAGATTCAATAAAAGTTGCCAGAATGCCTATTTAGTTAGTAAAAATGATGAGGCGCTTATTGCTCGTTGGTGCAATATTACTGGCTGGAAAGAGTTTAATCTAGATAGCTTTGCATTGTGGGATGACCAATTTAAGAGACAGTTAGAGCAAATGAAAGGACAGATTGGCTACTCGGAAGAAGCATTTAGTACATATGGTGAAAGAGATGTAAAAAATGCGTTTGATAGAACTAAAGGGGCCCCTTTCGACTATCAAATGAGCAATATTGAACGGCAAATGATTTTGCCGTATTTGTCCGGAGTGAGTATTGCATTGGCAAATATCAAAGCAACTAATAATGCAATGAGGGAATTAGACGAACAGCTTGTAGCTAAGAGGAAAAAGGGATATCTGGCTGAACTCGAAATGATAAAGAAAAGGCGTATAGAAGAAGAGAAAAATAGGGTTCAGAGGGAGAACCAGGAGCTCTACTTAAAACAAAAGACACAGGCAGACATGCTGATAGAAGATGTATGTAAGAGCGGGAAGGAAGATGCAGTAAACCTGAAAAAACTACAACCAAATCAATATGCATCTAAAGCAAAAATGCTTGATAAGATTGATGGGCTTGAAGAATATATCGCTACCAGATATACAGAATGTTATGACACTGAATTGATTTCCCTAACTTGTAAAAAAGCAGGTGAAGATTTTATGAATTGTCGGAATGAAGAGCCTCCGTCAAAATATGTAAGTCTTGCATCAAATAATAAGACAATTCATGATTTCCAGGCAGAATATAAAAAGTGTCACGAGGAAAGAAAAGAGTTATATGCCAAAGCGAAGATTGAAAGAGAAAAACTTCCAAAAAATATTATTAAATACACGGAAATCTATAGGGAAAGGGGAGGTTATTTCATTAATGATTACAATGAATGTGTTGCTTCTTCAATTACAGCAACGAAAAAACTTTCACGTAAAATGCGGCTAGCAGTGTTATCAAATAGCGATGTAAGGTCATGTGAAGATGAATCAAGGCTGCTCAAAAAATACGCTGCTCAAAGCTGTTCATGCAAATATGGCGTAGTTGTTGACACATTAAATGAAAATGAAATTTCTGAATTCTCTGAGGACATTCTAGCCCTTATCAAGTTTAGTCATTCCAATATTGGAAATAATAAATCCTCTAAAGTTGATGGAAAAGGATTCAAGAATTCACTACGCCATCCTGTTGAATCTACCGAGTTATTCAAAAAAATAGGCTCTGCATGTGCGAAGTGATAAGAAAGTTATTGGTATTGTAAGCTTTGCTGAGGATGATTCTGATTCAATGTTTTTATTCAAACAGGTAGTGCTTCAACAGTTTTTTGTAAGGTTAAGATGGGATTCTTGAACTCACTGGTAACATACCTTTGTATCTCACCAGTGAATTCATTGGATTTCACCCAATAAAAACCCCTTGATTAACAAGGGGTTGTATTAAATATTGGTGGAGGCGGGGAGAATCGAACTCCCGTCCACAAGTCCTCTACACTCCAGATCTACATGCTTAGTTTGCACCTTTGATTTAACCGGCCGCTACCCGGCAAACTGGGAAAACGTACGGCGATTCTGCTTAAAGTTTAACGACTTGGCCACAGACATGCCTCATCGCGATACTGTGTGAGATGACCTTTCGAATCCCCGCCCACAATCAAGCAAAGGTGAAAGGACTAACCGGTATTAGGCGGCTAGTGCGTAGTTGTCGTCGTTGGCAACTATGTTGTGCAGCTGGATTTACGAGGGGATCTGCTCCTCGACATGCACTGAAGGCTTTGTAACCCGTGTCGAAACCGGTCGCCCCCAAGTTTGATCATTATAGCAAGTTATTTGCTGGCAATGTTGAGGATTTCAAGTGCAAAGGGTGCCACTGATGAATCGAGGTGACTTTTAATGATTGTGTTTCATTAATCTCTCTTTGTCCCGCTTCCATTCCCGCTCTTTGATAGATGCACGCTTATCGTGCTGTTTTTTACCTTTCGCCAGCGCAATTTCAAGCTTGGCTCGGCCATGTTTCCAGTACAGGGCAACCGGTACCAGGGTATAGCCATCGCGTTCTACCGAACCGATCAGATGGCTGATCTCCCGGCGGTTGAGCAGCAGCTTTCGCATGCGTGTCGGGTCGGGGTGGATATGAGTTGAGGCAGATATCAGCGGAGAGATATGCGCACCGAAAAGGAACAGTTCACCATTACGGATAATCACATAACTTTCTTTCATCTGCGCGCGGCCTTCACGCATACTCTTGACTTCCCAGCCTTCGAGTACCATACCGGCTTCATACCTTTCTTCCAGGTGGTAATCAAATTTTGCCTTTTTGTTTAAGGCTATGGTGCTGCCAGGTGAGGATTTCTTTTTTGATTTTCCGGACATGGTTGGTGTAATGGCTTTAGTATGTTAAATAATGTTCTGTAGTAAAGTCGCATTCAATCATAAAACAGGTCAACAGCGAAGCTGGTTTCGGATAAAAGCGTATTTTGTAGAAAGAATCAGGGTATACAAGTATGTCAAAAGAAAAAAATATTTCAATTCATGGTCAATGGTCCAGTCGCTGGGCTTTTATTCTGGCTGCTACCGGATCGGCGGTAGGGCTGGGAAATATCTGGAAGTTCCCCTATATAACGGGTGAATACGGTGGCGGGGCTTTCGTTCTGGTGTATCTGGTTTGTGTCGCTCTGATTGGGATTCCTATCATGATGGCAGAAGTCATGCTTGGTCGACGTGGCAGGCAGAGCCCGATTAATACGATGCGTTCATTGGCGAAGACTGAAGGACGACATGGAATATGGTCCTGGATAGGCTGGATGGGCGTGCTGGCAGGATTTCTTATTCTATCCTATTACAGTGTGATTGCCGGCTGGGCGATGGCATATGTGTTCAGGACAGGCTCTGGTGCTATTCAGGCTGCCGATGCAGCAGGCATACAGGATATCTTCTCTGAACTGGTGTCGGATCCTGAAAAACTGTTGGCCTGGCATACCATCTTTATGGCCATGACGATGGTGGTTGTTGCCCGTGGTGTAAAACAGGGACTTGAAAAAGCCGTGCGCTTCCTGATGCCGGTGCTGCTGATATTGCTGCTGGTACTGGTTGGCTATGCGATGAATACCGGTCATTTCTACGAAGGGATCGATTTTCTGTTCAAGCCTGATTTTAGTGAATTAACCGGAGGGGCCATACTCACGGCAATGGGACATGCCTTTTTTACTCTCAGCCTGGGCATGGGAGCCATCATGATGTATGGCTCGTATCTGCCTGAGAATGCATCTATAGCCAGGACATCGATAATAATTTCTATCGCTGATACGGGCATTGCACTATTGGCCGGACTGGCCATCTTTCCTATCGTTTTTAGCTTTCCTGAATTAGCGCCGGGAGCCGGTCCGGGGCTTATATTCCAGACATTGCCACTGGCTTTTGCGCAGATGCCGGGTGGACAGATATTCGGTGCGCTGTTTTTTGTCCTTATCGTAGTCGCTGCATGGACATCATCTATATCCCTGATTGAGCCAGCTGTTGCCTGGTTGATTGAGAATCATGGCATGACTCGGATCATGGCTGCTGTCTGGTGCGGTGTGATTACCTGGCTGGTGGGTATAGCAACGGTTCTTTCATTCAGCCACTGGGCATTCGATTTTAATTTTCTTGGTACGGTTAAGCATAATGGTGTGTTTGATATTCTGGATATACTTACTGCTAACATTATGTTGCCGGTAGGCGGATTGTTGATCGCAATCTTCGCCGGCTGGATGATGAAACCGAAGCATAGTAAGGAAGAGCTTGCTCTAAATCACAGTTACAGGATATGGCAGTTCCTGATCAAGTATGTGGCACCAGCCCTGGTCTCCGTCGTTATTCTGAATCTGTTCGGGCTGATCTAATGCAGGAGGATGATGCCCATGCCTAGAATTCAGCGCTCTGCACTGGTGCCCTATACGGCGCAGGAAATGTTCAATGTGGTGACAGATGTCCCGCATTATGATGAATTCCTGCCCTGGTGTAGTGGGGCACGTATTCTTCAACGGGAAGGTGACGAGGTGATGGCACAGGTTGATATTGCATTTAAAGCAGTCAGGCAATCCTTCACTACAAAAAATATCTATGATGAAGGAAAACAGATTACAATGAGGTTGGAAAAGGGCCCTTTCAGTTCTCTCAGCGGCGTCTGGCAATTTATCGAACTGGATGAGCAGGCAAGCAAGATTCTTTTTGATCTTGAATTTGATTTTTCCAACCGGCTTGCCAGGGCCGTTATAGGTCCGGTATTCAGCATAATCGCCAATGGCATGGTTGATGCTTTTCAGCAGCGAGCAGTAGAAATGTATGGACCGAGAAATTTATGAATGATTTATTAAATTCTTCACCCAAAGATGAAGAAACCATGCACATTGATGTTATTTTTGCCGTGCCTGATGAGCAGGCCGTTATTAATGTTGAACTGCCCGCGCAGTCAACGTTAGATGATGCCATCAGAGAGTCTAAAATAATGGAGAAATACCCCGAAATCGATCTTGAGGTCAATAAAACGGGGGTCTTCGGCAAGCCGGCAAAGAGAGATGCGGTCCTGCATCCGGGTGACCGGGTAGAGATATACCGGCCATTGATTGCCGACCCGAAGGAAATGCGCAAACAGCGGGCGAAAGAGAAAATCAGGTAAAAGGTAAAAGGTAAAAAATTATCAGGACCGTAACCGGTTATCCTTTAACCTTTTACCTTTTGTTTATTTCCAGACCTTGTCCCAGCCGCGCTGGATTATTCCGCCTGATGAGGGTTTTTCATCGATAATGACAGTTTTTGTCTGGCTGCCTGCCTCTGTTCCATCTGTTGATGTGATAGTGCCGACTATCCGCGAAAGTTTATCGTCTTCGAAATAAAGGGTGATTAATTTTTGTACGGTATTTTTTGCTCTTGCCTTGCGCAGCGAGTAAAAATAGTCCCAGCGATCCGGGTGGAAGCTGTCCTGCAGCATTGATGTGCCGAGCAAGGCCTGAACATCATTTTTGCTCATGCCCAGTTCCAGCCTGGCCAGGCGGTCAGGATCAACGATATTGCCCTGTTGCACATCATGTTTATAAGTTTTGATACATGAAGCCAGCAATAGCAGGGCCAGAAAAATTCCAGTGATACGCAATAATCTCGACATACGAAAATTAACCCTTACTCTTTTAGACAGCATGGGATGATAGCTGATAGTATCGGGTCAGACTACTATTTTGATCCTTCAAATGACTCTCTGGAGCCGTAAATGCCGGATAAATCAGACCTGAAGAAGGCTGGACTCAAAACGACTGTACCCAGGCTGAAGATTCTTCGCCTGCTTGAACTGAGCGATCAACGTCATCTGACGGCGGAAGATGTCTACCGCCAGTTGCTTGATGCTGATGAGGATATTGGCCTTGCTACTGTTTATCGTGTCCTGACCCAATTTGAAGGCGCAGGTCTGGTTATCCGCCATCACTTTGAAGGCGGCAGCTCAGTTTTTGAGCTGAATGAAGGGAAACACCATGATCACATGGTTTGCGTAGAATGCGGTGAAGTATTTGAATTTTTTGATTCGCGTATTGAAGAACGCCAGAAACAGGTCGCCGAAGAATCAGACTTTTGTATTGAAGACCATAGCCTGTATCTGTACGGAGTTTGCGGGGGCATGAAAAAGAACGGCAAGTGTTCTAAAAAGCAGGTTATAAAATCATAAGATTTACGTGTTACGTATTATGTATTATGTTTTTAAACCGTAAACCGTAAACCGAATCTTCTACTCTAACCATTCGTCTGTTTCAGTATTTCCTCCGCATGTGCACGCGTCTGTTCTGTAATTTCAATTCCTCCCATCATACGGGCAATTTCTTCTACTCGCTGTTTTTTCCCCAGGGTCTCGATGACGGCTTCTACCGGATCGCCCGATTTGCTGATTAGAATTTGTTGATGAGCATTGGCAGCTACCTGTGCCAGATGGGTGATGCATAGCACCTGTCGAACTGTTCCCAGCTTTGCCAGTTGCTGACCAACGATTTCCGCAACCCGGCCACCGATGCCGACATCAATTTCGTCAAAGATCAGTGTCGGTGTGGTGGATGATTCCATCACACCCACTTGAAGTGCCAGGGCAATACGTGACAATTCACCGCCCGAGGCAACTTTGTTTAATGGCTGCGGTGACTGACCGGGATTCGCCGCGACCAGGTATTCTATTTTATCCAGGCCGTGACGCCGGGGAGTGTCCGGCTCAGTATCGCTTAGTTTAATGACAAAACT
>JAYEGM010000221.1:0-26926 GCA_034659075.1 Pseudomonadota bacterium | reverse complement strand
AGGGAACGGGACCAAATGTAATCATATTTACCACCACTCAAGTAACAGGCTTTCGCCCTGATTTTCTATCGCTGTCGTTTACGACCCAGGCACGATCTTGATAAGCAACATCAGCGAAACACCGAAAAGAAAGAAAATGAAGTTTACGATGTTGACGCCAGGGTCTTTATGATTTCTGACCTCGGGAACCAGATCGGAAGCACCGATATACAGAAAGTTACCTGCCGCAAAAGGTATCAGGAAGGAAACATCCATTTTGGAGGAGACAGCATAGGTCAACAAACCGCCTGCCAAAAAGGTAAGCGCCGACAACACGTTAAATAGTAATGCCTTGCGTTTATCCCAGCCACCATGCACCAGTACAGCAAAATCACCGAGCTCCTGGGGAACCTCGTGTGCTGCAGCAGCCAGCCAGGCCATGATACCCAGTCGAATATCAATTATAAACGTGCCAGCTATCGCAAGCCCCCCGATAAAGTTGTGCAGGCCATCGCCAAGGAGAATCAGGTAAGTAAGAGGCTGTTTGCAACTTGCCGCGGCGCGGTGACAGTGATGCCAGTGCAACAACTGCTCCAGCGCAAAAAAGACGCTAAAGCCGGCAATGATCCAGACAAAGAATGAAGTATTATTGCCATACTGCGAGAGACCCGCAGGAATCATATGGAAGAAGGCACCTCCAATCAGGGCGCCGGCCGAAAAGGCGACCAGTGGCAGGAGGATCCGCTGAAGGGTGGATTCTTTTAAGATAAGGGTGACACTGCCAATCATCGCGATAGCACTCATCAAAAGGCTGCTTCCAATGATCCAGGTCAGTGTGTTCATCTTTTATGTTCCAACATCGCTGCTTTTCCCTGCTCAGTATTTACCCGCCGACTGACAGTCAATATCGCAACAACGATTATAAGTATTTGCACTAACCACAAGAGACGTATCGGTAGCGGATTGACAACAGGGCTTACCGTTTATTTGATAGCATTTCCTGTGCAGTTTGGTCAGACATTGGGGTGCGTGAAGTGGTCTACCGGGTAGCCAGCCAGGAGAAAGAATTCTTGACGGCAGTTCAGTAACTACGACTCATAGACACCATTAGCCACTCAAACGCTGGCTACTCTGAAGTCCGACAGCCTCACCGGTTGACGCCGTGAACCCCATGTGCCGGGTTCGGCTTCAAATACACCCGCACAAGCAGTGCCGCAGCCCTGGCATGTCCCTGCTGCTGTGAGTCCCCAGTGGCTGAGATCATAACCTTTGCGGCCAATCAACAGCTCACCACAGTGATGGCACCAGGTGCTACCGCCCTTATCATCGTCGATATTGCCTGTAAAGGCGTAGCGTACGCCATTGTCCAACGCGATACGACGTGCACGATAGAGGGTTTCAGGCGGTGTAGGGGGTACATCCATCATCTTGTAGGCAGGGTAAAAGGCAGAAAAGTGCATGGGAACATCGGGTCCCAGATGTTTTACCACCCACCGGGTCATCTCATTGAGTTCTTTATCAGAATCATTCTGACCCGGAATCAATAACGTGGTCAGTTCCAGCCAGACATCAGTTTCGTGTCGGATATATTTAAGAGTATCCAGCACCGACTCGAGATGTCCCCCTGTAAGTTTATGGTAAAAGTCCTCGGTAAATCCCTTGAGATCAACGTTGACGGCATCCATGTGACGGTAGAACTCGGCCCGCGGCTCGGCAGTGACATAACCTGCCGTTACTGCAACAGAACGGATTCCACGCTCATGACAGGCCTTCGCAACATCGATGGCATACTCGTGGAAAATGACCGGGTCATTATAGGTGTAGGCGACACTGCGGCAGCCGAGCTTTTCGGCGGCCAGTGCAATGGTTTCAGGATCGGCATGATCGGCCAGGGTATCCATCTCCCGGGATTTGCTGATGTCCCAGTTCTGGCAGAACTTGCATGTGAGGTTGCAGCCGGCAGTACCAAAGGAGAGGACAGGTGTGCCTGGCAGGAAGTGATTGAGGGGCTTTTTCTCAATGGGATCAACACAATAACCACTGGAGCGGCCATAGGTGGTCAGTACGATCTGCCCATCAATGCAGGCGCGCACAAAGCACAGGCCACGCTGTCCCTCTTTGAGTTTGCAAAATCTGGGGCAAAGGTCACATTGGATCCGCCCGTCATCCAGCTGGTGCCAATATTTTGTAGGCACCACCCAGGGGTCTTTCAGGCTGATGATTTCGGCTTGCCTGGTCATTAGAAAGTACTCTCTTGATAATAAATTCTGCCATAATTAGATGGCATCATTTCCTGGGTTTTCAATCTTTCCATAGATTGCTGAGGAAATTATAACCTGAAAAAAGACATATTTTCCTTGTTAATAGACAAAGTGGGTTACTAAAGGATGGATGGGAATTGTTTATTAAGGCTCTGATTGTAGAAAGTGGGGGCCATGATGCTTAAAATCATCGGGGCGGAATCGCTTGGGGTACGTGGCCTGTGCTGTCAAATCCACCAACCCCTTTCAATTGTCAATTGATCAACTTCCACACAGCTTCTCTCAAATTAGCGGTTGGTCCCTCTCTTCACAGGGGCAGCATCCGAAGATGAAGGCACGCTTTGATGATCTGGCCACATTGATGGGAGGCAAGCTTCGGGCTGCAGAAGGTATCGTAGATGGACCACTTTCCTTTTCCCGAGCTGTCCCCCATGGCAGGAGAAGTTTCTCGAAATTAATGCCGAACTGATAAAAATATGGCCTGTCATCGATGCGAAAAAGGAAGCTCCTGCCGATGCCGATAAATGGAATGGCGTAGAGGGAAAATTGCAATACCTGGAGAAATAAAAATGTAATTTGTGTGACAGAGCACCGGGTTATTCAGCTGTCTGTTCGCGGACGATAAGAACCGGGCAGGTCACCTGCTCAAGGTAGTGCCAGAGCTGCCCACCTGTCACTAAGGAGTTGTTGCTGTTAACCAGCAGAACCTGGCTGTTTGATGACGCAGTGGCTATTACGAGGTCAGATAGCTGATTGCCGGACAAACGTATGTAATTAGCCCGCAGTGTCTGTGATCCAATTATCTTATTTGCCTCACGTTGCAGATTGTCCATCTCGGTATCAGAGTCTCCTGTGACCAGGACGCTAATATCAACCTCCATACGGGTGGCGAGACTAGCAGCAGCCAACAGTGCCTTTTTTTCATTCTGCGCACTACCGAAAATCACCGATACAGAAGAGCTTGCCTGATGCCCGGGAGAAGCAGCAGCATGCAAGCTGTAGCCGATAGCTTGTCGACTGAACTTTTCCGATACGTACGTCGGCCTGCAGAGCGTCAATACATCGACCTCGGTAATAGCTTCCATCAGCTCTGCCTTGATCTGCCCACGTCGAACCCTGAATGAACAACTGATACCTTTCTCGTGTGCAACCAGCTCCAGCTTCTGCTGCTCCTGCCGCGCCAGGGATCTGAGTTCCTGTTCCATTCGCTGCACATTGACGGTTTCCTCGGTCATAGAGGCGGGTCGGATTTCACGGGTAAAAGGCAGTTCGGCAAGACGGATCAGATTAATGTCTTCAATAAATATACCTTCCAGTTCAGCCTGCAGGCTGGCAGCCAGTTCAGCCGCTGCTTGGATGGCCTGACTGCTTTGCAGAGAAGCATCTAATGCAACGGCGACCCGCCGGATAATGGTTTCAGGATTCCCCGCCTTCATTTCTTTTCTCCGGACGAACCGGAACGGGTGACGTAGGCATGCATCCTGGTCGAGAACTCTGTGAGTTTTGCTTCCACACGAGCGTTGATGGAGTCTTCAGGAAACTTTCCGCTGTCATCTCTTTGGCCAGCAGTCATGCCGGTGAGTAGTTCGATTCCATCGTCTATTGTTTCGACGGAATACACAGCGAATTTGCCTTTCTCGACAGCCTGGCAGACATCATCACGAAGCATCAGGTGTTTTCTGTTCGATGCCGGGATTATGACTCCCTGTGTGTCATTAAGCCCCCGCTTTCTGCAAACATCGAAGAAACCCTCGATCTTTTCGTTGACACCACCAATAGGCTGTATTTCTCCATGTTGATTGACTGATCCGGTGACAGCCAGCGACTGCCTGACGGGTATACCAGATAGCGCCGAGATCAATGCATACAGTTCAGCCGATGATGCACTGTCACCTTCCACTTCGCTATAGGATTGTTCGAACACCAGGCTGGCAGTTAATGACAGAGGATGATCCAGCATATAGTGTGAGCCGAGGTATCCTGAAAGAATCATCACCCCCTTGGAATGTATGGCGCCGCCGAGTTTGACTTCGCGTTCGATATCGATAACCTTACTGCCGCCAACTCGGACACGGGCCGTGATGCGTGAAGGCAGACCGAAGGAGAAATTTCCGAGTCTGATGACGGATAATCCGTTCACCTGGCCCACTTTATTTCCCGAGGTATCGATAAACAGGGTGCCGCGCTCGATTTCCTCCTGCATTCGGTCACGTATCCGGTCGGCACGGTGCTCTGCCGCGTCGATCGCCTGCTGCACATCCATCCTGTCTACAATTTTATGCTTATTTTCTCTGGCCCAGTGGTCAGACTCCCGCAGCAGATCCATCAGGCCCCGCATGTGCGTGGATAATTTATCAGCATCACTGGCCATCCTGGCACTGTTCTCAATGACACGCGCTACCGCAGCACTGTTAAATTCCAGCAGCTTCTCATTGTGCACCATGGTTGCAATCAGACGGGCGTAAAGCTTCTGGCTGCCAGGATTCCTGTCCATGCGCTCATCAAAATCCACCGCGACCTTGAACAGCTCGCTGAACTCCGGATCGAGATAGGAGAGCAGATAATAGATTCTGCGATCTCCGAGTAAGACAAGTTTGACCTGCAGCGGAATTGGCTCTGGCTCGAGAGATACGGTGCTCACCAGGCTGGTCATCTGCCCCAGCGATTCCATGCGAATCTCGTTTGACTGCAATGCCCGTTTCAGTCCTTCCCAGGCGAACGGCTGCATCAGCACTTTTAACGCATCAAGAATAAGATAACCGCCATTCGCCTGATGCAAGGCACCGGCACGGATCATCGTGAAATCGGTTTCCAGCGTGCCCATGTATGCGCGATGTTCAACACGCCCGATTAGATTGACATAGGACGGGTTGTCCTCGTAGACAACCGGAGCACCGCCATCTGTATCACGAACGACCATTGCGTTGACCCGATAGCGTGTGTCTGATGTCTGCTCGGCGCCGAGGAACTGGGCTTCGATGAATGAGGGTTTTTCTTCTTCCAGCCTCAGAAAATTGCGGAAATTTTCGACCGCATCCACTTCAACATCGTTGAGATAGTCAATCACCGCTGTCAGATCGTGATACTTGTTTCTCAATGCATCAACGAGATTGCCCACCGCATAGGCGGCCATTTCATGATTGAGTACAGTGATTTTATCGCGAGCTACTTTCTCCTCCTGTGGTGCTTCGTGAAATGCCTTGTGCAGACGTTCCTGCAGAAGCTCTGTATCTTCCTCTATCCTCTTGCGTTCCTTCTTCGGAAGGCGTTTGAATTCTTCAATACTGATAACCTCTTCACCACGAATCGGTGCCAGGGTTATGCCGGTCGGGGTATGGATCAGACTGATGCCTTTTGCCCTGGCTGCCTTCTTGATATCAGCAATGGTTCGTTCCTTCTGCTCACTCAGTTCCTCTTCTATCACCTGCGAACGGGTCCGATATTCCTCACTTTCGAATACGGCCGGAATGGCAGCGTGGAGATCGTCAATCAGCTGTTCCATGTCGATGCTCAGCTTCTGACCCATGCCGGGCGGCAGTTCAAGTGCATGAGGCTTGTGCGGTTGCTGGAAATTGTTGACGTAACACCGGTCGGATGGAATGTCTTTAGATTGGGCCTTCTCCTCGACATAGCGGCGAACGAGGGAATACTTGCCGATTCCATTTGGGCCAAGTGCATACAGATTGTAACCGTCACGTTGTATACCGACACCAAAACGCACTGCTTCTACCGCCCTTTCCTGGCCAATTACTTCAGATAGCGCTTTAAGCCTTGCTGTGGTCTTGAAGCGAAGCTGCTTTGTGTCGCAGCTGTGATATAGATCGGATGCTTTCAGCTTATTGATCGCCATGGTTTGTCCTTTTCGGTGCGGGCGTTGCAGTGGCCAGGTTTTTCTAACGGTGTCTGTAGTGTGTTGATGTCACTCAATCATTAGTGCCGGTATGGAATTATTAAACTTTAACATAGTGAGGCATTCTAGTGGCTATGTTCCCGCTGCTTGCGCCTCACTACCGTATCTCCTGTCTCCATGCTAAATTTGAATTAAGAACATTTAATCGTGATATGCAGTGAAATAATTATTAATTACAACTAGCATAGGTATTTAGTCGCAGCAAGACAGGGATATATGATGGAAGACGTCTTTACATTTGCCGATAAGCTCGGGCCACTTAAGGTAATTCATGTTCATGAACCATCCATTGGGCTGAAAGCTGTGCTGGTAGTGGATAATGTGGCCAAGGGCCCGTCAATCGGCGGCATGCGTATGGCAACGGATGTGTCAACAGAGGAATGCCTGCGCCTGGCACGTGCGATGACTTTCAAGAATGCAGCCGCGGGATTGCCGCATGGTGGCGGTAAAATCGTTATATACGGTGACCCAAAGATGCCCGGGGCAGAAAAGGAAAGGCTGCTCAGAGGCCTGGCCCAGGCATTGCGTAATGAAGACAGCTATATTTTTGCACCGGACATGGGTACCGATGAGGAGTGCATGGCCTGGATACGGGATGAGGTTGGTCGTGTGGTGGGGCTGCCTCGGGAAATCGGCGGGATCCCACTGGATGAGATCGGTGCCACCGGCTGGGGTTTGAGTAATGTAGTTGATGTGGCCCTTGAGCACTGCGACTTTGAACTGAAAGGAGCGCGTCTGGTGGTCCAGGGCTTCGGCGCTGTGGGTAAGAACGTAAGCCGGTTTCTGACCGAAAAAGGAGCAATGCTGGTCGCTGTGGCCGACTCTGCCGGTGCTATTCACAACCCCACAGGGCTGGACGTAGACAGGCTTCTGGACTTGAAGAGTGCAGGCAGCAGTGTGATCGATTACGAAGATGCGGAGAAACTGGATCGCGATGCGGTTATCGATGTAGAGTGTGATATCTGGATTCCTGCAGCTCGTCCTGATGTCGTTAACGAGGAAAATGTCCATCGCCTCAATACCAGGCTGGTAGTAGAAGGGGCCAACATCCCGTTCACGCACGGGGCTGAAAAATATCTGCATGAAAAAGGCGTGCTATGCATACCCGATTTCATCGCCAATGCCGGTGGTGTGATCTGCGCGGCGATGGAGTACCAGGGAGCAAGTCAGGCCGCAGCGCTGCAGACCATCGAGGAGAAGCTGCGGCGTAATACCGAACAGGTGCTGGAAGCAGCAAGGCGCAAACAGATTCTGCCACGAGAGGCCTCAATGGCGCTGGCCATGCAACGCATAAGCCGGGCCATGAGTTTCAGGCGTTACTCGTTATTCTCTACAGCAGAAGGCTGGATATAGGGAGGCAACAGGACAGCTGAAATGTATCGCATTCGATTCCATGGCCGCGGCGGCCAGGGCATGAAGACCGCCAGTCGTATTCTGGGCACTGCCTTCTTTCTCGAGGGTTACGAAGTGCAGGATGCGCCGCGCTACGGTGCTGAACGACGTGGTGCACCCATTTTTGCCTACGTACGTGCCGACAGGGCGCCTATCAATGAACGTGGCATCATCCGGCATCCTGACCTGGTCATCGTGGCCGATGACAGCCTCGTGCCGGTACCCGCCGCCGGAGTACTGGCCGGGATTACCGAACACACCCTGATGCTCATCAACAGTGCCGAGAAAGAAGAAGTATGGAAGGAACGACTCAATCATAGCGGTTCCATACTGACGTTGCCGGTAGCAGCAGACATGATCGAGAAGGCCGAGCTGCCTTATGTGGGTGCAGCATGCGCCGGTGCCGCAGCCTGTCTGACGGGTGTTATTACGGAGGCCAGCCTGGAACAGGCAATCAGGGATGAACTGGCCGAGCTGGGAGCGGACGTTGTTGAGAAAAACCTGCACAACGCACTGACTGCCTACCAGGCCATGGCACCTCATGCAGGGCAGGTAGAGGAGGGTAGCCTGGTGTCGGCTGACGGTTACCAGGTTCCTGACTGGATCGACCTTCCCTTTGACGACGCACGAATTTCAGCCCCAAGCATTCATGCCGCAGCCACCAGTGTCATGATAAAGACAGGGTTGTGGCGTACCCAGCGACCGGTCATCGATTATGATCGCTGCAAGGGCTGCTGGTGGGTCTGCAGCAGCTATTGTCCGGACGGTGCCATCAATGTCGTCGATGCCATGCCAGTGATCGACTACGACCATTGCAAGGGCTGCATGGTATGCGTCGCCCAGTGCCCCTCTCATGCCATTGAGGCGATCCCGGAAAAACAGGCACAGGCAAAGGAAGAAGACGCCAGACTGGTCATGGGAGAAACAACATGAAGCGCACTCTGCTTACCGGAAACGGTGCGGCTGCCTGGGGGGCTAGACTGGCTGCTGTTGACTATGTCCCTGCCTTTCCGATTACGCCCCAGACCGAGATCATTGAAACCCTTGCCGACTGGATCGATGCCGGAGAAATGGCCGGGCGCCTGGTGACGATGGAATCGGAGCATTCCATGATCACAGCCGCGGGCGGTGCAGCAGCAACCGGAGTTCGGGTATTCAGCGCCACATCCAGTCAGGGCCTGCTGTACGCCATGGAAATGCTCTATACGGTGTCCGGATGGCGTGCACCTTTCGTGCTGACCAATGTCTCGCGCGGATTGTCATCGCCCATCACACTGGAGCCGGACCACAACGATATCCTGGCCGCCCGCGACAGCGGTTTTCTGCAGATCCACTGTGCCAGCTGCCAGGAAGTACTGGACAGCACGCTTATGGCCTATCGCCTGGCCGAGGACGAACGGGTCCGCCTGCCGGTGATAGTCAATCTGGATGGCTTCTACCTCTCGTTTACCCGTGAACCGGTGGAGATACCCGATGCCGATGCTGCCCGGCAGTTCGTTGGTTCGTTCGATGCCGAAAATATACGTTTCCGTGCCAGTGCACCGGAAAGCCAGGCGGTGGCCGTGCTCGGTGGGGGTCCTTATTCCTATTTTCGTTACGAGACCCATCTTGCGGCGATGAACGGTCTGGCTGTTTACGATGAGATCGCTGAGGAATTCAGTGAGTGCTTTGGCCGTAAACATGAAGCAGTGGAAGCCTATAAGACTGACGATGCAGACTACCTGTTCGTCATGATGGGGTCTTTTGCCACCAAGGCCAGGGAGGCTGTGGACCGCTTGCGTGAAGAAGGCTGGGCGATTGGTCTGCTCAGGCCACGCCTGCTACGGCCGTTGCCGGCAGCACGTCTGCAACAACTTTTGGCCGGCAGGAAAGGGGTGGCTGTCATCGATCAGAATATATCCATGGGTATGGGTGGTGTACTGCACAGTGAGCTGGCGTCGGTACTGTACGGCAGGAATGATGCTCCACCGGTACTGGCGAGTTTCATCGGTGGGCTGGGCGGAAGGGATATCAGTACCGAGGAATTCTTCGAGATGGCACAGGCGCTTCGTCAGGCTGTCAAGTTGGGACAGGCACCACCGCCCAGGCTGCTATATACAGAGACCGAGCTGCGAGAAGTACGCAAATTGCAGGCTATTGCGCAGGTCGAACGTAGTACTTTATCAACATGAAAATGACGGATGACTGACAAAAACCACACCATACACAGCATCAAGGATCTGCCTTCTACTCATCTGCTGGGCACTGGTACACCCATGTGTTCGGGTTGTGGTGCCCTCGAGGCGGTGCATCAGATTTACGACATCCTTGGCAAGAAGACCGTTTTTGTCAACGCAGCGGGATGTATGACCTTGTTGTCAGTCTACCCGTTTACGCCGTTTCGCGGCTCGTGGCTCTACACTGCCATGGCTTCGGCACCGGCCGGTGCGCAGGGTGTCCGTGACGCACTGGATATTCTGTTGCAACAAAATCGCATCGAGCAGGATGAGGATCTCGAGGTGGTCGTGCTGACGGGCGACGGAGCGGCCTATGGCATGGGGCTGTCTGCTACTTCCGGCACCATGGAACGTAAGCTTGACTACATCTATATCTGCTATGACAATGAAGGTTACGGCAATACCGGTCAGCAGTACTCCGGTGCGACACCGCACGCAGCGCGTACATCAACCAGCCAGGGAGTGAGCGGGTTTGCGGGATATAAAAAGAATCTTTTCGATATCTGGGTGGCGCACAAACCCGCCTATGTAGCCACGGTGATCGGCGCGGACCCGCTGGACCTGGCAAAAAAGATCGAGAAGGCCCGCAGCATCGAGGGGCCGCGCATGATACTCGCCCTCTCCCCCTGTCCGACCGGCTGGGACTATGATCCCAGGGAAACGGTGAATATCGGACGACTGGCAGTAAAGACCGGAGTTTGGCCGCTCAAGGAGTATGTGGATGGCCAGCTTGTCCACACCAGGATTCCACGGCAAAGGGTGCCAGTGGAAGAGTACCTCAAGCTGCAGGGGCGCTTTTCCCATCTTTTTGAACCAGAGCGCAACGAAGCCTTGCTGGCCGAGATCCAGGCAAAGGTAGATGCCTACTGGGAGAAGGTGCCGGCTCAGGAAAAGTAGACTCTTGAAGCGTTTCTGCCGCCCCTGACTGATACATTACAAAATTCCAATGAGCCACACTCAAACTCATAATAGTTACTTTCACCGTGGTGGAGAGATGCCTCTTTTGGGACAGACTATCCCTGAGTTCTTTGGCGCTATCGCTGAGCAGTATCCCGATAATGAAGCTGTTGTTTCAGTTCACCAGGGCCGTCGTTTGAACTATCGTGAACTGGCCACGAGCGTTGACGAGCTTGCACGTGGACTACTGGGCACAGGGTTTGGAAAAGGTGATCGTATCGGGGTCTGGTCAACCAACAATATCGAGTGGCTGCTGCTGCAGATGGCAACGGCACGTATCGGTGCGATACTCGTCAACATCAATCCAGCCTACCGGCCACGGGAGTTGGCCTATGCCCTGCAGCGTTCCGAAGTACAGGGCATTTTTACCATTCCATCATTTCGTTCCAGCGACTATGTGGCCATGCTGGTGGAGCTGCTGCCCGAACTGAAGACGGCCGAGTCCAGCCAGATCAGCAGTAAAAAACTTCCTTTCCTGCGTCGAGTCGTGATCTATAACCCGACACAGCCCGCTGGCACAGAATGGCCCTGTCCCGGTTTCACCACCTGGCAGGAGGTCTTGAATGCAGCGCAGTCAGTTGATCAACAGGCAATAGAAGAACTGACGATGTCGCTGGATCGGGATGATCCGATCAATATTCAATATACCTCCGGGACCACCGGCTTTCCCAAGGCAGTATTACTGACTCATCACAATATTCTCAATAATGCCTGGTTCTCGGCCCGTGCCATGCACTTCACAGAGCAGGACCGGCTTTGTGTGCCAGTGCCGTTTTATCACTGTTTTGGCATGGTGCTGGCGAACCTGCTGTCTTTTTCTGTCGGTGCCTGCCTGGTGCTGCCCAGCGAACACTTTGATCCACTGTCGGTATTACAGGCGATAGAGCGAGAGCGATGTACGGCGATCCACGGTGTACCCACCATGTTCATTTCCGAGCTGGAGCATCCTCGATTTAACGAGTTTGACCTTTCCACCCTGCGCACCGGGATTATGGCCGGTGCAAGCTGTCCGCCATCACTGATGAAACGGGTAATGGAAGACATGCACTGCAGGGAGATACTGATCGGCTATGGCGAAACAGAGGCCTCGCCACTGACCCACCTGACCGATCGTGACGACAGCCTGGAACGGCGCACCGAGACGGTTGGGAGAAACCTGCCACACCAGGAGGTCAAGATGATAAATGTCGAGAGTGGGGCGACAGTCCCGCTCGGTGATGTTGGGGAGATCTGTTTTCGCGGTTACCACATCATGCCGGGTTATTATGGTGATCCCGAAGCCACAGACAAGGCCATCGATGAGCACGGATGGTTGCTCTCGGGGGATCTGGGCAGTATGGATGCTGAGGGCTATGTAAAGATTACAGGTCGACTAAAGGAAATGATCATCAGGGGTGGTGAGAATATCTATCCGCGGGAGATTGAAGATTTAATCTTTACTCACCCGAAAATAGCCGAAGTGGCTGTGTTTGGTGTTCCTGATGAGCATTACGGCGAAGAGGTGATGGTCTGGATCCAACTGCATGCTGGAGAAGAGGTGAACGAGGAGGAGATCCGCGATTACTGCAAGGATAAACTGGCCCACTACAAGATCCCGAAATACATCTGGTTTGTCGACGAGTTTCCTATGACGGTGACTGGCAAGCTGCAGAAATTCCGTATGCGGGAAATAGCTGTTGAAAGACAAAAGCAGCAAAGCTGAATTGAAAAATAGAGGCGTACGCAGACAACATACTGGTTCTATCCGGGAGTCATGTGACATAATGATTGGAAATCAGGATGAGAACAACAATGGCACGAATACAGAATCAAGTAGTGAGTGACGCTGTTAAATCCGTTTCGCATCACGCAAGTATATTACTGTCTGTGGCGACACAGTTTTATCATTATTCAAGACAGCGAGGAGAGCAACATGACTGAAGCACAATCGGCACCCGACGTAGGTGCACCAGATCCGGAACTGAAGACCTCCCCCATCTTCGATGGCAGTGAGGAAGATTCATCACTGGACCAGGAACTGGAAACAGGTGTCTGTTACTTCAATAACGAGAGCTTCGCTATTGGCAGCTATGTGTGTAGTGGCAACGAACTGTTGCGCTGCGAGGGGCGCGGTATCTGGGTACGAGAAGGTGCATGCTACACAGATGAGTCGGAATAAGCAAAACTTTGAATCATTGCCACCCTGGAAAAAGTTATTATGATAAAAATAATTATGTGTTGAAATTCAAAGAACAGGGTTGTTAATGGCTACTCTTTCACATATCTCACTCTGCTCAACTGCTTATTACAATCAGCCTGTTGAAATTGTAGAACGTAAAGGCACTGGTCATCCGGATACAATTTGTGATGCACTGGCAGAAGAACTCAGTCGTACACTATGCCGGTTCTACCTGGATAACTTTGGCCTTGTACTTCATCACAATGTGGATAAGGCATTGCTCTGGGGCGGCACTTCACAACCGGAATTTGGTGGTGGAAAAATTATCTCGCCAATGGAAATATTTCTCGCGGGACGCGCAACAAACGAATATAAAGGTATTAGTGCCCCCATTGAAGATCTGGTTGAACAAAGTTGTACTGCCTGGCTGAAATCAAATTTTCATGCGCTCGATCCCGAGCACGACATTAAACTGCACAGCCTGATTCGGCCCGGTTCAGCTGATCTGGTCGAACTGTATCTGCGCCAGGAAGAAACCGGCATAGCGCTGGCCAATGACACATCCTGCGGTGTTGGCTACGCCCCTCTCAGCGAAATGGAGCGTATCGTATTACATATAGAAAAAATTCTGAATTCAGTTGAAACTAAAGCGCGACATCCGGAAACAGGAGAAGATATAAAAGTCATGGCAATACGCCATGACAATGACATCGAACTTACCATTTCCTGCGCATTTATTGACAAATATATCGCTGATGTTGACGACTATGTGCAAAAGAAGTTGCAGCTGGCCAGGTTGGTAGAAAAAACGGCAGGAACCATGTCAAACAAAAATATACAGGTTATCGTTAATGCCGCTGATGACGTGGATACTGATAGTTTGTTTTTGACTGTAACAGGTACCTCGGCGGAATCCGGCGATGATGGTGAAGTTGGTCGCGGCAACCGTGTAAATGGCCTGATTGCCCCATACCGGCCGATGAACATGGAAGCCGCTGCAGGAAAAAACCCGGTTACCCATGTCGGCAAGCTCTACAATATTGTGGCACAGCAAATAGCGCATGCCCTGGTACAGGAACTGGATGAAGTTGCTGAAGCTTATTGCTACCTTGTCAGTCGCATTGGTTCACCTATAAAAGAGCCCTGGATTATCGATATTCGCGTATTGTTACCGGAAGGTGGTGACTTGGATGCCATTCGAAAACCAGTTGATGAAATAGCGCACGATAAGTTGCAGAAAATGGACCAGATCAGGCAGGATCTTGTCAGTGGTACACTGCTTGTTTACTAATAGATTAATAGTCCAGGGAAACTCTGATTAATTCAATGAAGCCCGTCATTGCGAGCGAAGCGCGGCAATCTCATACAATATAATCAATAGCTTAGAGTTTTACACATCACTTCGTTCTTCGCAATGACGAATAAATCAGATGTTCCCTGGTAGTTTAAAAGGTCAGGTTTGCTAAACGGCAATATGACTATTTTATCATGCTACTTTTATGGGCGAAGCCAGGGCCTGAATGAATGACTGATGGAGAATGAATATGAAGATTCTGGTGGCAGTTGACCTTTCTAAATCCACGGAAAAAATTGTGAAAAAGGCTGAAGAATTCAGCAAAGCTCTTTCAGCAAAGTTGTGGCTTCTGCATGTTGCAGAACCTGAGCCGGACTTCGTTGGGCTTGATGTGGGTCCGCAATCAGTCCGCGATGCCTACTCGAAAAGATTCCACGCAGATCATCGCCAAATTCAGGAGATTGCAGAGCGATTGCGCAAAGCCGGGCTGGATACAACAGCCCTTGTTGTGCAAGGATCAACAGTGGAAATGATTCTGAAGGAGGCCAGGAAACTGGATGTAGATATGATTATTGTAGGCTCTCATGGGCATGGTGCGATGGTACAACTTCTTGTGGGTAGCGTTAGTGAAGGCGTTCTTCATAAATCCAGATGCCCGGTTCTTGTAGTCCCAACACATGAACGCAGCTAACGAGGTGTTCGAGCTGACTCGGCAAGCGTTGTTCATTGTTTTACACGTTTCGCTTGATTCATTTTTATAACAGGGAACAGGCCACCGTTTTCTCTTGTTTGTACCAGGTTATGGTGATCTTGTGGTGTGCAACATGATCATAGGCTCCTTATATTAGTTAACTAATTTATAGTGAATGAGTATATGTCGGATATAAAAGATGAATCATTTGCCGGGCAGGGGGTAGCCCGGATTGAATGGGCCCTGAAAGAAATGCCTGTTTTGCGCCAGATGTTAACAAATCTTACAGAATCGAAACCACTGGCGGGTATACGTATGAGTGGTTGTCTGCATATCACCACTGAAACGGCCAATCTTGCCCGCACTCTCAAGGCGGCTGGTGCTGATCTGGTGCTTTGTGCCAGTAACCCCCTTAGTACACAGGATGATGTTGCTGCAGCATTGGTATCGGAATACAGGGTTCCAGTGTATGCCATCCGAGGTGAGGATACCGAGGTCTACTATCAGCACATCCAGTCCGCCCTCGACCATAAACCAGTAATGACCATGGATGACGGGGCGGACCTGGTGAGTGAATTACATAAAACCCGTACTGAGCTGTTGGCCAATATGATTGGTGGAACTGAAGAAACGACTACGGGTGTGATTCGTCTGCGTGCCATGGCGAAGGACAAGGCACTCAGGTATCCGGTGATGGCGGTGAATGATGCCATGACTAAACACTTATTTGATAACCGTTATGGCACCGGACAAAGTGCGCTGGATGGCATTATCCGTGCAACCAATATTTTACTGGCAGGTAAAACCTTTACCATAGCAGGCTATGGCTGGTGTGGGCGTGGCGTTGCCATGCGTGCCAGCGGTCATGGTGCGCATGTCATCGTGACCGAGGTTGATCCCTTGCGGGCACTGGAAGCAACGATGGATGGTTATCGTGTGATGCCGCTGATGGATGCGGTAAAGGAATCAGATTTTATACTGACAGTGACGGGTGATAAGCATGTGATAGACAGGGCACACATGGAGGTAATGAAGGACGGCTGTGTGTTGGCAAACGCCGGACACTTTAATGTGGAAATTAATATACCTGCGTTGGAGGCCATGAGCGTAGAGAAGAATCATCCTCGTGTGTCCGTTGATGAATATACATTGAACGATGGCAGGGTGATTCGTCTGTTGGCCGAGGGCCGACTGGTCAACCTTGCCGCAGCAGAGGGCCATCCTTCAGCAGTGATGGACATGAGTTTTGCCAACCAGGTATTGTGTGCCATTTATATGCTGAAGCATCGCGGCAAGCTGGATAATGCGGTGCACAATGTACCCGTAGAGATCGATCATGAGATTGCCCAATTGAAACTTGCTGCGATGGGTATCAAGCTTGATCAATTGACCGATGTGCAGCAGAAATATCTGTCTTCATGGCAGGAAGGGACGTGAGATGTCCAGTTAAGGCAGCACCCGACGTAAGGTGACACGAGTGGAGTCATCCACACTCTTTCTACTCCTGGCTGATGCAATCCTGTTTTTGCACGTGCTTCTTGTTGTCTTTGTTGTATTTGGCCTGGTACTTATATACGTTGGCAAAGCTCGTCGCTGGTTCTGGGTCCGAAATCCCTGGTTTCGAGTAATGCACCTACTGGTAATTGCTATGGTCACTATTCAGTCCTGGCTCGGCGTTATCTGCCCCCTTACGGCAATCGAAATGGCGTTACGCTCACGTGCAGGTGATGCCATTTACAGGGGGTCATTTATCACGCACTGGTTAGAAACCATTTTGTACTTACAACTGCCACCGTGGGTGTTTACTGTTAGTTATACAGTGCTTGGTGCGGTAGTCATCGGCAGCTGGTTCTGGGTGGCCCCTCGGCCTTTCAGAGACCACTTCCCATCCGATTAGTCGTTAGGGAACTACAGCGTGGCCAGCTCCAGATTGTCGAAACTATCGGGATAGTTATGCATGTGATCTACCTTGCGTTCCAGGGCGAGGACAACCTCACGGCAAAAGTTACGGTCCTCCAGGCGACTTGATCCTGCCAGTCCCCCGGGACTGAAAACATTAATCTCCATCAGCTTGTCGCCTACAATGTCCAGGCCCACCAGAAACATGCCGTCCTGGATTAGTTTGGCACGCACAATCTCTGCAACTTGAAGCATATTTTCGGTAATGTGGGCCTTCTGTGAGACGGCCCCGGCAGCAATGTTGCTGCGCATATCAACATCTCCAGGCTGCCGTGCACGATGGAAGGCGGCATAGCGACCCTTGCAGACCAATGGATACCCGTTCATAAGGAGCAGCCGAGTATCACCGTGGACAGCTTGTGGCAGGTATTCCTGGGCGATGATATAGTCATCATAGCGCACAGCTTCGATCATCTGGTTAATGTTTGGCGTGTCTTCCGGCTGCACGAGGAAAACATTGTGTCCACCCGAACCTGACAGCGGCTTAAGGACAGCATGGTTACCCTGTTCCCGTATAAATGCCTTGATTTCGTTAGAGTCTCGACTGATCAGGGTTCGCGGTCTCACTTCCTCGGGAAAATACTGCAGATACATCTTGTTGATGGCTTTAGCCAGCCCATTGGGATCATTCAGTATAATGACCCCATGGCGCATGGCGAGGCGGCCGAAATTGATCCCGGCCAGTCTTGCCCATGGCCGTCTGTTTGCATCCTCGGCGGGATCATTTCTCAGTAACAGTATGTCCAGATCTTCGATCGAGATACGTTCTCTTTGCGCACCCTTGCCGCGTACCTTTTCCAGGAAGGCTCGCGGTGAACGGAATTGCTTATTTGGTACCCGACAGGTACGGGCGTGCACCCGCTCGTCAGGGTCATAGGCAAAATCCGCCACGTTTATATACCATACTTCGTGGCCCATATTTATCGCGTTCATGGCCAGGCAGGTGCTGGAAAAGCTGGGCAATTCCGTATCGATATCGTTGATCACCATTCCAATGCGCATCAGCTTGCTTCCCTCATTATTTGAACGATATTTTTTCCCTGACGCAGTTTCTTCAGTCGAGATGCTGTCAGGGGATCATCAAGGAAGCGCGGCCGCAGGCGTGGTGCCTTGAGTACTTTGCGCCATTGCAGTTCCTCGATGAAGTCCAGGTGTTCATAAGCGATTTTTCCGATATACAGCTGTTCCAGCTGCTGTCCGGTGGCCAGATAATCCAGCACATTGACGAGACCCTGCAGATAAATGAAATCCTTGGTATAACCACCACCGCGGAACACACGCATGCAGATAGTGAAGGCATTTGCCCGGGAAAAACCATGCTCATTTTCAAGTATCCGGAAGGACTCAATGAAGTCAGCGCCATTGCAAATCATATCAACCGCCATGACACGTCCAGCCAATAGCCGCATACGCATGTGGCTAAGTTCATCGGAGAGGTATTCTGCCAGCACTGCCAGCCCCTCCTGCAGGGGTTCATAACCGGCCATACCGGCATATAGTTCCCGAAAAGGCTGCTGGCTACCATTGTAGTGAGTCACGATATGGGTGCCGATTTCGTGTGCCAGTGTCGCCCTGACACGATCTAGAGAGATCCGGGTATCCACTCCCACCAGGAAATGTCCTTTGGAAACAAGGATTCCGGGCACGTCATCACGCAGTCCTACCTTTGCTGGAAGGTTCGGGTCCTGCTGTCGATACCAGTCGATCTCCTGCCGTGCCTGTTCTGCAAACTCACTGGCAGACAGGTAACCGGTTTCGGCTTGCTGAGCCGGTGGCGGGAGGCTAAGCATCTGTTTTGCGAAGTCAAGAAGTTCCGCCGGGACATCACCAAAAAGCTGACGGCTGCCCAGCAGGAAGCACGGTGTATTGCGGTCGGCCACTAGGCTTATCTGGCGATCCAGTTCTTCACGTTTGCTGGAAAAGATATAGGCCAGAGTAGGGTCTTCAATGCGTTCGACGGGTACCTGATAAAGCTGTCGCTTCAAAAGAGCAGGATCTATGTTGCGTGGTCGATAGAGAAATTCGGGACTCTTCTGGTATTTATTCTGCTGGAATTCCTGCCATGCATGAGGCGCATTCACCGGTGTTACGTGCAACAGCAGGTCGAAGCTGTTGCTGATTTCTGCCAGTTGCTTATCGGTTTCATGCACAACGCCAGTAATAAGCTGACGCCCGAACTCATGGTGATGGGCGGGACGCAGATAGGTAGCATTATGGGCAAAGGAGTAAATAATCCGCTTCAGGGCATGGGCGAGCGCATGATGTAACTGGCTTAACCGGAATGGCAGCAGAGACTGTTCCTCTGCCTCGCGATAGATGGGGCTCACTTCCAGCCCCAGGTGAATGCAGTTCAATTGCCCGAGTGCCTCATTGCTGATGATGCTACTGCAACCTGGGGCGCTGATGGATTTCTGGTAACTTAGCGTGATGTGTGCAGGAACCTCGTTGACACTTATACCCAGCAGGGCATTTTCCATATCCTCGAGAAAGTTGGCCGGTAGCCGGATGTCAGGTGCGGTGATATGAAAGGCAGGCTGCTCCTGCTCATCCGCGACCTCATCACCGGCCCAGATTTCCAGCAGCAGACAGGCTCCGAAAACACCTTTCTGGATGGCCAGTATTTCATGTACAAGCCTGGCCAGTTGAGTGTGGTGCTCATCTGAAGCGGAGGCCAGGATATAGGCAGCCTCACCCAGCAGCAGCCGTTCGGTGCCATTGTCCTCGCGATCCTGGGGGTAACGGTACAGGGAGAGAAACGGCAGCTGGCGGTCTACGTGAACACGACCGCCTCCCGGCAGTTTGTGACGGACACTCTTGTTATCGGACAGCGTCTCACGAATGTCTTCGATGATGTCGTCGCTGATAGTGGCAGGCTGACTATTCATGTTACGGTTTCCAGTTCCTGCAAAATTCCCGGAATAGTGGATTGCAGGGCATCACGCAGGGCCTGAGTCTGCTCAATGTCACACACACCAGTCCATTCATCCATATAGAACTTCTTGAACTCAACGGAGAGTACACAGCTGTTGTCCGGATAGTTGCTGTGGATCCATTGTGCCAGCTGCCGACCTTCGAATTTGACGTTTTCACGTACATCCAGGCGACGGCCCGGGAAGTCATAGTTGCTGAGATCCTTGATGAAGCGGTCGACGATGTGCCCACAGCGTGCGCGGTCCATAGTGCCGGTGCCGATATTGACATCAGGATGGGTCAATGGATCGGCCGGTGCCGCAGTAGGCCCTTCCCGGCGGAAATTGTAGGCGTGTATATCAAATACAACGATATGTTTGAAATGCTGCGTCAGGCGATCAAGCAATACTTTGAGTTCCGCATAGAAGGCATCGTATTCTTCACGTGATCGTTCCAGCATCTCATCAGCGGGCGGGTGCTTCCATAGATGCAGCCCCCAGGCCATTTCAGGGGATGTATAGATAGCATCTTCACGATCCCGGTTAAGATCCACCTCAAAACGGGAATGGGTCGCCACCAGCCAGCAAGGCACTACCTTGACGAGGTAATCAGTATAAGGGTCCTCTTCCCGAACGCGTTCTGCGTCATCCAGCGCAATCAGCGGCAGCAATTCACGACGGATCTCATGTCCCGCATGAATTGCTGTGGCCATGATCGGACTGTCTCCGTATTCATCAATCCATATTTTTTCAGTCATGTCAGTGGACAAAGCTGATTATGCTTCGAGCCCTCGCTTACAATGTCAGAACCAGAACATCTACTGTCTATATAATAACACTTTGGTACTGTTAAATGCCGGGCATTCAGGCTTGCATTTTCTGCAACATGGATGCACGCTGAGTACGGATTAAGGAACCTGGGAACAATCGATATGGCCAGCAAAATACGTTGCGAAATGATTACATGGTCAGAAGTACAGCGGCTATGCCGGCGACTTGCTTTTTTGATCAGGTCATCGAACTACGTTCCTGACGTAGTCGTAGCCATAAGCCGTGGTGGTTATGTGCCGGCCCGACTGGTGTGTGATTACCTCGATATCATGGCATTAACCAGTATCAGAACGGAACACTACCTGTCTGGCTCAATCAAGCAGGCACAAGTCATCATCCGTGATCCACTTTGTGCTGACATCAAGGGCCTGCGTGTACTCATTGTTGATGACGTGAACGACAGTGGTGATACGTTGGAGTTGGCAATCAGGCATTTACAGGCATTTTATCCCCGTGAAATTCGGACTGCCGTAATGCACCGTAAAACCAGCACCCACATTTCCGAGAACTATTACGCAAGGAAAATCGTCAAGTTGCGCTGGCTGATCTACCCCTGGGCTGTGAAAGAAGACATTTCCGGCTTTTTGCAGCGCCTTATGCCAGCGCCGGAGACGATGGAACAGGCACAACTACAGTTAGCTGAACACTTTGGCATACTTATTTCGCAACAACGTCTTAAGGATATTTACGAATTCATGGAAAAGTAGCAACATTCAACGTAAGTAGCACAACAGGGTGTTCAATGGGTACAACAACAAGCTTATAATATTTATAGGTTATAAAGGCTAAAGGATAAGGACTAAGGATTCAGGGATATGTCATCTGCAAACAATCTAATCGCTGCGGTATTCGATGATCCCGTTCGTGCACAGGAATTGGTAGAACGGTTGATTGAGGAGGATTTTCCCATGGATCAGATTTCCCTGCTGCATCACGCAGGTGGAGAAGGAGATGATTTCCTTGGCATCGCCTACACTGATGAGCGGGAGCGCTTAAAGGTGTGGGGAAAATATGGCGCACTCTGGGGAGCCGTCGGTGGCTTGCTGGCTGGAGCAACTGGGCTGCTGATGATTCCAGGGGTGGGTCCTTTGCTGGTGGCGGGCCCACTGGTCGACATTATTGCCGGCGCTACTGTCGGCACAGGCGTGATGGCTGGTGCTGCTGTGGTAACACGGCTGACCATCGCCTTGCGGCGTATGGGTATACCCGAGGAGAAACTTGAGTTGCTGCATCAGGCTATTATGGAAGGGAAAACTGTACTGATCCTTCACTGCGGTGCGGATGATCCTATGGAATGGCAACAGCGGATAAAGTGGTATGGTGCGGAGTTAGTGGAAGTATTATCCTGAAAGGGATTCGATACCTTTTCACAGACCATAAACAATGGGGTTAGACTCATTACTAATGGATTCATTCGCGACGGTATCATTGTGACTATACTTCCTGTCAGCGAAATATCCTGACCAAATTAATATATTTTACCCTGGAGATCAAATATTGGCATTAGTCATTGTTGAATAACTGCTCAACTTTACATAGAGTTATTGCATGACATATAAAAAATAGCTACGACAAGGATGGAGAGATGAAAACACGCGACCAGCAGATTCAGGACCTGGAACGGGATTGGGCGAAAAATTCCCGCTGGAAAGATGTCAAGCGGGGTTACACAGCTGCTGATGTAGTTCGTTTGCGCGGTTCTGTACAACCAGAATACACCTATGCCCGCAATGGCGCCAATAAGCTCTGGAAACTGCTGCATGGCGATGCCAGAAAGGGATACGTCAACAGTATGGGGGCGATCACTGGAGGCCAGGCTATGCAGCAGGCCAAAGCCGGTATTGAGGCGATCTATCTTTCCGGCTGGCAGGTAGCAGCAGACGGCAACACATCGGAAACCATGTATCCTGATCAATCACTTTATGCCTATGATTCAGTGCCTGCCATGGTGCGGCGTATCAATAACGCATTCAAGCGTGCCGACGAAATACAATGGTCACGTGGTATCAGTCCCGGTGACAGCAATTTTATCGATCACTTCCTGCCCGTCGTAGCCGATGCCGAGGCGGGATTCGGTGGTGTGCTCAATGCCTTCGAGTTGATGAAGAACATGGTTGCAGCCGGGGCGGCCGGGGTTCACTACGAGGATCAGCTGGCTGCAGTAAAAAAATGCGGGCACATGGGTGGCAAGGTACTTGTACCAACACAGGAATCGATCCAGAAACTCATTGCTGCACGGCTCGCTGCCGATGTCTGCGGTGTCCCAACTTTGCTGCTGGCACGCACTGATGCCGAGGCAGCCAATTTGCTGACTTCCGATGTTGACTCAAATGACAAACCATTCCTGACTGGCAAACGCACTGCGGAAGGTTTCTATTGCGTTAGAAACGGTGTCGAGCAGGCAATATCGCGTGGTGTTGCTTATGCCCCTTACGCCGACCTGATATGGTGCGAGACGGGTAAACCGGACCTGGGTTTTGCCCGCGAATTCGCTCAGGCGGTACTGGCGCAGAATCCGAATAAACTACTTGCCTACAACTGTTCACCATCATTCAACTGGAAGAAGAACCTCGACGACAGCACCATCGCGAGTTTCCAGGACGAACTGTCTTCGATGGGATACAAGTACCAGTTCATCACTCTGGCCGGTATTCATAACATGTGGTTCAACATGTTCGACCTGGCTTATGATTATGCCCGTGGTGAAGGCATGAAACACTACGTAGAAAAGGTACAGGAGCCGGAGTTCAGCGCGCGAGACAAGGGCTACACCTTTGTTTCTCACCAGCAGGAAGTGGGCGCGGGTTATTTCGATGATGTGACAACCACCATTCAGGGCGGACTGTCTTCTGTCACTGCCCTGAGCGGATCTACCGAAGAGGAGCAGTTCGACGACTCGTAAACCACCAAAAGGGAATGCTGTGGCCTCTGATACCGGTGAGCACATCCTGGCACTGCACGTAAGGCAGATGGCGTCAGCACATCCCCCGATGGTGGGCGAGATCGCGCACACCATCCTGCGCGGCTTCAACAATCACTTTGACATCTTCAGGTCCACGACGCGAGAGGCCCGGAATAACTTCATTAGTGGTGAATGGATGGCCAGCCGGCATGCTGCGATCCGCCGTATAAGTTTGTACGATACGCGTGTGCGCGAAACGATTGCTGAACTGCGCAGCCGTTCGGATACCGACATACTCGACCCGGAGTTGTGGCAGCAGATCAAGTTCCATTACATGGGGCTGCTTTATCGCCACCGTCAACCGGAACTGGCTGAGACTTTCTACAATTCGGTGTTTGTCGGCCTGTTCGAACGCCACTTTTACAATAACGATTTCATCTTCGTACGCCCATCGGTATCGACCGAGCGGCTCGACAGCAACGACCCTGTGTATCGCTGCTATTATCCCATACGCCAAGGCTGGCGGTACGAACTGACCCGCATACTTGAAGACGCCGACCTCGGGCTGTCATTTGATGACTTGCGCAGGGATGTCCGGAAAATTACGGCCGATATGCGTCGCCATACAAACCTGCCACGGCAACTGGCGCAGCATTTCCAGATACAGATGCTGCACCCGGTATTCTATCGCAATCGTACCGCCTATATCGTTGGAAGAGTGATCAACGGTCCGGACCGTTATCCCTTCATTCTGCGGGTGCGCCGCAGTGCTGCGGGTACGGCCTATGTCGATAACCTGATCAGTGAACGAAATGACGTAGCCAACATGTTTACCTCGGCAAGGGCCTACTTCCTGGTCGATACTGAAGTGCCCTCGGCAGTCATCCACTTCCTGCTAGGTTTTCTGCCAGAGAAAACGGCGGCTGACCTGTATACACAGATCGGTTTCCACAAACAGGGCAAGGCGGAGTTCTATCGTGACTTTCTGGATCACCTGAAGCGCTCGTCAGATACCATAGACACGGCGCCGGGCAGCAAGGGCATGGTCATGCTGGTGTTCACCTTGCCGTCCTACCCGTATGTCTTTAAAGTCATACGTGACCGTTTCCGGCCCCCCAAGGATACAACCCGACAGCAGGTCATTGATCGCTATCACCTGGTCAAGCAGCATGATCGCGTCGGCCGCATGTCGGACGCCTGGGAATTTTCCTACACCGCTTTTCCGCTTGACCGTTTTAGTGACGAACTGCTTGATGAACTACAGACCCAGGCAACGTCACAGATTTCCATTGAGGGTGATCGTCTGGTGATCAAGCATCTGTTTATTGAACGCCGCCTGATACCACTTAACCTGTATCTTGAGCGTGTCACTGGTGATGAAGCACGACATGCTTTAAAAGAGTATGGCGATGCGATACGCGACATTGCTGAAGCCGGTATATTTGCAGGCGACCTGTTGCCTAAAAACTTTGGTATTACACGTTACGGCCGCGTCATCTTCTATGATTACGATGAGATTGTGCCGCTGGTTGAATGCAATTTCAGGCTTATACCACCCCCTCGCTATCCGGAGGATGAATTTGCCGCAGAGCCATGGTATTCCGTCGGGGTATACGATGTTTTCCCGGAAGAATTTGCCGAATTCCTGATCACTGACCCGGTTCAGCGCGAGCTGTTTGAGCAGCTACATCCCGGCCTGTTCCAGGCCGAGTACTGGAAGACTTTACAGGCCTGCGTCGTGGCAGACCGTTATCCTGATTGATTCTTAATTCAAGCACGACATCGGGCCGACGGCAGCCTGTTTTGCTCTCAGTAGCCGTAGTTCTTTTTTGCATCGCGACGATATTGATAGAGCAAAGGCTCTGTATAGCCGTTGGGTTGTTGACGACCATCGAAGACCAGTTTGCAGGCTGCCTGGAATGCGATGCTGGCATCGAAATCAGGCGCCATATTACGATAGGCCGGATCACCGGTGTTTTGGCGGTCCACGGCGACTGCCATGCGCTCGAAGGCGGCGTGAACCTGCTCCCGTGAGCAGATACCGTGGTACAGCCAGTTGGCGAGGTGCTGGCTGGAGATACGCAGCGTTGCACGGTCCTCCATCAGGCCGGTGTCGTGGATATCGGGCACCTTTGAGCAGCCGATACCCTGTTCCACCCAGCGTACGACGTAGCCGAGTATGCCTTGAGTGTTATTGTCGAGCTCCTGCTGTATCTCCACAGCGGTCAGTGGCGAGTCACCCAGCAGTGGTATTGACAGCATATCGATACGCCGGCCCGGCTTGCGTGTCGCGAGCTTTGTCTGCACTGCTGCGACATCGACCTGGTGGTAGTGCATTGCGTGCAGCACGGCTGCGGTGGGGGAGGGAACCCAGGCGGTATTGGCGCCGGCACGCGGGTGGCCGATCTTGTTTTCCATCATGGCCGCCATTTCATCCGGCATGGCCCACATGCCTTTGCCGATCTGTGCCTTGCCTGTGAAGCCGCAAGCGAGGCCAATATCGACGTTAGAGTCCTCGTAGGCGCTGATCCATAGTGAGTCCTTGATCGCGGCCTTGCGCATGATCGGGCCGGCCTCCATGCTGGTATGGATTTCATCGCCGGTGCGATCCAGGAATCCGGTGTTGATAAACGCGACACGATCTTTTGCGGCACGAATGCAGGACTTAAGATTCAGTGAGGTGCGCCGCTCTTCATCCATAATGCCCATTTTCAGCGTGTTGCGAGCAAGCCCCAGCGCATCTTCGATGAAATCGAACAGGTCGTTAGTAAAGGCGACTTCATCAGGGCCATGCATCTTCGGCTTGACTATGTAGACGCTGCCGCTGCGCGAATTCTTCAATTCCCCTGTGCCTTTGATATCATGCAATGCGATCAGACTGGTCATCATGCCATCGAGGATGCCCTCGGGGATTTCATTGCCATTACGATCCAGAACGGCATCGCTGCTCATCAGGTGACCATTGTTGCGAATCAGCAGCAGGCTTCGGCCCGGTAGGGAGAACGGTTCGCCGGTCGGGGAGAGATAGCTGCGATCAGGGTTCAGGTTGCGCGTCAGTTGTTTTCCCTGCTTATTGAACGTCACGTTCAAGTCAGCCTTCATCAGGCCCAGCCAGTTGCGATAGGCGAGTGTTTTATCTGCGGCATCAACTGTGGCGACTGAGTCCTCGCAGTCCTGGATAGTGGTTACGGCGGCCTCCATCTGTACATCACAGACGCTGGCCGGATGGAAGCGTGCCAGATAGTGATCAGGATCGATAGTAAGTTCGATGTGCAGGCCATGATTGCGCAGAAGGATCGCTGAAGGCAGCTCCGGGGAGCCGCAGTAGCCGGCAAACTGGTCAGGTCGTGCCAGTCCGCTGATCTGGCCATCTACCTGCTGCAGTTTCAGGACCCCCTTGATGATTTCATAACCAGCCACGTCGGCGTGACCGCCTGTTTGCAGCGGCACAGCGGCATCAAGAAAAT
>JAYEGM010000220.1:0-26950 GCA_034659075.1 Pseudomonadota bacterium | reverse complement strand
AAGTCTCCGGCAAGCGCAATCTGTTCACCAGCCTTCACCGTCCGGTAAAGTAATTTTTTACCACTGGCATCGCGTACATCTGTCCAGCTGTCTTTGCTGTAATGGATTAAAAGGACACCGCCACTGCTGGCATTTTGCTCGCTAGCGGGTGTGGCTGTCTTTGTTTCGGCAACTTCTGAAATATCTACCGTTTTGTCAGGTTCGGGTATGTTTTTTTCTGTCTTTTCCTCAGCTGCAACCTCCAACTTTAAAGTTGCCATTGCCTCTGCAGAAGCACTAATCTCAGTAGCCACCTGCGGCTCATTAGCAGAAGAAATGGATGATACCGTTAAATCAGGATCAACAGCCGGTTCATCCAGTGTCAGGGTACTTGTGCCAACAGGAACCTCTTCGATGACTGGCTTTTCATCTACAACAGCGGTGTCAGTACGACTATCAGCCAGTGGCAGCTCTTCATGCGGCTGTATAAACAACACAGCAGCCAGTATCGCTATGGCTGCTGCGCTAATGACTGCAATTAACAATCCAGCCCTGTTATTTCTACCTGTTTCGGAATCAGCAGGCGCGTTCACTGCTGTCGGAGTGGCATCCGTTGCCCTGGTCATTCTGGCAAATGCCATCAAAATATCATTTTCTGGTACACCTACCAGCCTGGCATAGTTTCTCAGATATCCCCTGACATAGGTTTCTTCAGGCATTCTGGAGTAATCATCCTCATCCAGTGCCAGCACCTGTGAGGGCGTGAGTCTTATCTCATAAGCCACGTCCTCAGGGCGAAGGTTTTTTTCCTCCCGCGCAATTTGCAGGAGTTTACCCGGCCCTAGAACGGTATTCTTTTCATTTGGGAACATTTCTTCATTCACTACAGTGTTTCTCATTTAACAACATCTATTAATTCTGGTTATTTCAGATTTTAAATCCAATATAATTATTCATGAACAATCTGAGCTGCTCATTGGTTAACGGGTAAGCTTTTTAGCCTCACTGGACCCCGGGTACTTACTACGCAATTTCAGGGCATAACTTGCCGCAGCGTTCTTGTCTCCCAAAGTCAATTCAGTCTGATAGGCGATAAACAGAATTTTCGGGCCACCCCTGGCACCAATCTGAAAATAGCGTTGATACCAGCCACGTGTTTCCAGTGGTTTTCCATTCCTATAGCTAATTTTAGTCATTTGCAGCAGGGCATCGGGGGAATTCGGATTAATTTTTAATGACTGGCGCATAGCATTTTCTGCTTCTTTGTATTTCCCCTGCTTATTGAAACACGCGCCTACATTCATCAGTAGCCTGGCCCTCGCCTTGTACAGCACATTGTTCAGTAAAGAGCGATAAAGCTCCTCCGCTTTCTCGTAATTTCCGCTTCTGCACAAGCGGTTAGCATAATCATGCTGCGCGCTGGGCAAGGGGTCAGGTTCAGCAATCGCCCTCTTGAAATAAGGTTCTGATTTTTCCGGTTTCTTCAAGCGAATCTGAATCAGCGCCATTATGTAGTTGGCTGACTTGTTTTTCTTGTCAAGATCCAGAGACTTGTTGATTTCCTCGATGGCAATTTCCAGCTGGCCACGCTGCAAATAATTGCCTGCCAGATCAGCATGGATCTTTGATCTCTCTTCAGAGGCTTGAATATTTTGCTCAGGAAAAGCCTTTTCTGTTACACAGCCACTGAGTGAAGCAAGAAAGACAAGAATTAAGAATATTTTCAATTTAAGTTACCTGCCAGTTGTAACTGATGTAATCGTTCTGAGCGCTTGGTTCGATCCCTGAATTCACCAGCCAGTTGACCGCAGGCCGCATCAATTTCCTCACCTCTCGTTTTTCGTGTGACAGTCATAATTCCTTTCTGCATCAAAATATCGCGAAAATTGTTAATACGTGTCAGTGATGAACTTTTATAACCACTGTTTACAAATGGATTAAATGGGATGAGATTTATTTTACAGGGAACCTTTGCCACCAGTTTTGCAAGCCTCTTTGCATGAAGGTCGCTATCGTTCACACCCGCCAGCATAACGTATTCGAAAGTGATTTTCTGATGTGGCAGGCCTTTTGTGTAATCTCGGCAAGCCTGCATCAATTTTGCAAGCGGGTATTTCCTGTTGATGGGAACCAGCTCGTCCCGTAGTTCGTCATCCGGGGCGTGCAGGGAAACTGCTAAACTTACCGGGCAATTCTCACTCAAACTTTGCATTTCAGGTAATAAGCCCGAGGTGCTTAAGGTGACTCGTCGTTTTGACAGGCCATAAGCGAAATCTTCCTGCATCAAGGTCATTGCCCGGATAACATTTTTGTAATTCAGCAGCGGCTCGCCCATGCCCATCATGACAACATTTGTGACAGGCCGTTCACTGTCAGGGCTGACCAGCAGCTGATTGGCCAGGCGCAGCTGGCCGATAATTTCCGCTGATGTCAGGTTACGGTTGAACCCCTGTCGGGCCGTGGCACAAAAACTGCAGTTCAGCGCACAGCCTACCTGCGAAGAGATGCACAAGGTCCCACGACCGGCTTCCGGAATATAGACTGTTTCAATGCTGTTGCCGTCTTCAAGTTTCAGCAACCACTTTCGTGTGCCATCTTCCGATGTCTGATCCTTGATAATATCAGGAACAGTGAATGTCGCCTTGGCCGAAAGACTGGACCGCAGCGACTTGCTCAGGTTTGTCATCGCAGAAAAATCATAGACACCCTGCTGGTGTACCCATTTCAGCACCTGGGTCGCACGAAAGGGCTTCTCGCCCAATGAGGAAAAATACGTCTCCAGCGCCTGGCGGTCATGTCCCATCAGGTTTAGCAGTGGTGCTTGTGCAGGTGAAATATCAGTCACAGGTGATTCCATTTTTTAATTCCGGGGCATACTGCAGGCGGGGTCAAACAAAAACCCGGAAAACATATTAGCTATAGCGCCCAACTCATTGAAAATATAAATAGTCTTTCATAGTAAAGAAAAAAAGCTTAAGGGAGTGTATTCTACCTGTCTAGTGCAGGCCGGGCAATTAATCTGCTGCCGTCAATGCCAGTAATTTGCACCTGGATCAGGTCGCCTGCAACCGCATTTCCACCCCGAACGAATACTGGCAGATATTCGGCTGAGCGGCCAAATGCCCGTTGCGGGTGATAATTTTCCGATTTTTCTATTAACACCGATAACAAAAGTTTCTTATTAAGCACCTCACGAAACAGCTTATCGCGTACTATTTCACCTGCTTCGATTAGTATACGTGTCCGTTTTTTCCGTATTTCATGGGGAATTTGATGCGGGATTCTTGCTGCAGGCACACCCGGCCGGTCGGAATAGCTAAATACATGCGGGAAAGCGATTTTCAGCCGCTTAATCATGCTAATACTGTCCCCGAAGGCCTGCTCTGATTCAGTCGGAAAGCCTGTCATGATATCTGCACCGTAAACAGCATAGGGAATTCTTTCTGCCAGTTCAGCCACCCTCTCATACATTAATTCTGCTGTGTAACGCCTCTTCATACGTTTGAGAATCAGGGTATTGCCGCTTTGCAATGAGAGATGAAAATGCGGGCAAATTTTTTCTTCACCTGCTAACACATCAATCAACTCTGTATCGAGGTAGGACGGGTCGATCGAGCTGATACGCAGCCTGAAATCACCGGAAATATTGCAAACCTCACGTAACAGAGTTGCCAGATTATATTCTTGTCGGGTATTTTCAAGTTCGGTGCCATAACTGCCGATATCTACACCACAGAGTACTATTTCACGATAGCCGTTCAACACCAGTCTTTCTATCTGCCGTCGAATTAGAGTGATGGGGAAAGAACGGGAAGGTCCGCGTGCGGTATGAATAACACAAAATGTGCAGCCCTGGTTGCAACCCTGCTGCACCTGCACAAATGCACGAGTATGCCCATCGCATCTTTCAATGATGTTTTCCGGAAGCGATACATGCTCGTTGACATCACCAACCAGTACTGGCGGTAATTTACCCTGTATGAGATCCGGCAGTAGATTATGCAAATCCAGCTTTCGATCATTACCCAGCACCAGGTCAACACCGGGAATGTCTGCGCAGGCCTCAGGTGAAATTTGTGCATAGCAGCCAGTGACCACAATCAGCGACTGCGGATTCTGCCGAATCAGACGTCGCACCGTTTGCCTGGCCTGTCTATCTGCTTCGCTGGTGACTGTGCACGTATTAACGATATACAGGTCAGCATGATCAGTGTGGTCAACCTGCTGCCAGTTTATGCTTTGCAGGGAGTGACCGATCAGTCCGGATTCAAAAAGATTAACCTTACAGCCAAGGGTCGTAGTCGCGAATGAATATTGCTTCAAAACTAAATCTGAATATCGTTGTATGATTATAATATATATTAGGTTTTAGGTTTTACGTAATACATAATACTTAAACCGTAATCCGTTCTTATTCCCGTTCCTCAATCCAGGCCATCTGAATAGCTTCAAGTATTCTCTCACCACAGTGTTCAGCCTCATCTTCAAAGCCTTCCAGCGCCATCACCATTTCCATCAGTTGCGGAAAGGCTATTGTTAATGGATCAATATCAGGATTGTTGTCCGTCAGTTCAATTGCAATATCAAGGGTATCCGTCCATTTCAGCGACATATAAATTCTCCTGCTAGTGGTTCTCTGACACCTGGTTGATGGTGTATTTGGGGATCTCAATGAGCAGATCTTCATCACCGACGATAGACTGGCATGCAAGACGCGAATCGGGCTCAAGACCCCAGGCCTTGTCCAGCATATCTTCCTCATCATCTGTCGGTTCATTTAGCGAGTCGAAACCCTGCTGCACAATGACATGGCAGGTGGTACAGGCACAGGCCTTCTCGCAGGCATGTTCAATTTCTATACCATTTTCCAATGCAGCATCCAGAATACTTACCCCGGGTTTGACTTCAATTTCCATCCCCTGTGGGCAAACCTCCTGATGCGGCAAAAACTTCAATTTCGTCATCTTCTACTCACTGAATTCATTAATATTATGTCCTGCCATCGCATCCTGGATGCTGGCATTCATACGGCGTGCTGCAAAGGGTTCAGACAAGTCATTTAACTCATTGATTGCCTGTTTGATGTTATCTGCATCATCCAATTCTTTCATTTTCTTAAGTGCCTCCATGCACTCCAGCAAAGCACTGTGTTCATCTTCGTCCAGATGGATGTTGCCATCGATAGCCAGGGCACTTTCCAGTGCACTGATCGCACGATCTGCTTCTACCCGCTGCTCAGCCAGCTGTCGGGCCTCGATATCATCGCTGGCATGTGCAATTGAATCACGCAGCATCTGCTCCACTTCTGCATCGGTCAAACCGTAAGAAGGCTTTACATCCACCCGGGTTTCCGTTCCTGTCGTCGCTTCGCGGGCACTGACGCTCAACAGACCGTCTGCATCGACCTGGAAACTCACCTTTACACGCCCGCTGCCAGCCGTCATAGGGGGTATCCCCCCTAGTTCGAAGCGCGCCAGTGAACGGCAGTCTGATACCAGTTCCCTCTCACCCTGCAGGACATGAATCGACATCGCCGTCTGGCCGTCTTTATAGGTAGTAAACTCCTGCGCACGGGTAACCGGAATGGTCGCATTACGCGGAATAATCTTTTCCACCATTCCTCCCATGATTTCAATGCCCAGGGAAAGAGGAATAACATCCAGCAGCAACATATCACCTGTTGCTCGGTTACCAATCAGGATATCTGCCTGAATAGCCGCACCGATAGCGACAACCTGATCAGGGTCAACACCGGTGTAGAGCTTTCTGTTAAAAAAAGTCTCAACCTTTTCCTGTACGCTGGGCACCCGGGTTGAACCGCCAACCATGACAATGCCATCGATATCAGCCTTATCCAGACCCGCATCACGCAGACTGCGACGACAGGGTAATAATGTCATATCGATTATTGGCGCAATAATGTCATTCATGCATGAACGATCCAGAGTAATGTTCTGAGTAGAGCCACCAGGCAGGGATAACTTAATCATTGTTGACTCATTGTTGGTCAATGCTTCTTTTGCTGCCCGGGCAACAACCATTACCTGACGCAAAAAATGATTGTCGGTAGATAATTCAGCCTGATCTATTTCATCAAGTACCCATTCTGCTATCAGCCTGTCCATATCATCACCGCCCAGCGCCGAGTTACCAGCCGTTGCCAGTACTTCAAATACACCTTTATTCAGACGCAGTATAGAAATATCAAAGGTGCCGCCGCCAAGGTCATAAATGGCATACACGCCTTTTGAGCCTTCATCCAGCCCATAGGCAACCGCCGCGGCGGTTGGCTCGTTAAGTAGTCGCATGACATTCAGGCCTGCCAGTCTTGCGGCATCCTTTGTTGCCTGTCTCTGTGCATCATCAAAATAGGCGGGTACGGTAATCACAACACCGCCAAGTTCACCGTGGAGCGCCTGTTCGGCACGTTTTTTCAATGCAGTAAGAATTTCAGCACTGACCTCGATGGCGCTGCGGGGGCCATCGGCAGTAATGATACGGGGGACGTTGGCCGATTCATCGTCAAACTGGTAGGGTAGATGATCACGCAGAGTCTTGATATCAGCTGTTTTTCGACCAATCATGCGCTTCGCCGACGAGATAGTATTCATCGGGTCATTAACAATTTCAGCCAATGCCGGGTAGCCAATTTGCGTATCGCCTTTCTCACGAAACCTGACTACAGATGGCAACAGGCTGCGGCCTTCTTCATCTACCAGCACCCTGGCTTCACCGCTGCGCACGGTAGCGACCAGTGAATTGGTGGTGCCAAGGTCTATGCCTACCGCCAGGCGATGTTCATGCGGGTTGGTAGATTGTCCCGGTTCACTAATTTGCAGCAGTGCCATTGATGAATTCTCGCCAGTATTCGAAGTGTTGTCAGTGTTGTTTAAGCAGAGCTGATGTCATTCAATAAAATGACTCTTCAGCCTCTTCTATTTCATTCCGTATGCGACGGAGAAACTGTAATTCACGCACCAGATGACGCGCTCTGTCTAATTCACTATCATCTGCCCCGTCCAGAATTTTTCCTACCTGCGCCATTCTTCCAGCAAAATCACTTTCCACCTTATCAGACAGATGATTCAAGGCATCCAGTGAAGACGAGCGAGCAGCATCCAGTTCTTCGCGTAATTCTATCTGTTGCATTAAAAACTCCGGATCCATATGGGTATCGTGTTCTCCATCCGTGGTAATCCCATCGAGAGACAGCATATATCGCCCACGCTGCACGGGGTCATTCAATGTTGTGAAGGCTTCGTTGATCATTGCTGCATATTGTGCAGCAATTCGGCGGTCCTGCTCAGTTGCACTGGCATAATTGTCCGGGTGAAATTTCCTTTGCAGCTCTCGAAAACGGTCCCGCAGTAGATGATGATCAAGCGAATAGGTCTTTTCGATAGAGAAAAGATCGAAGTAGTTATTTTCGAAAGGAGTTTGCATGATCAGGGGAGAAAAAATGTTTTAGGTATTATGTTTTACGTTTTAAGGTAGAAAAGCAAAAGGTCTGTGTAGACACTTAAGTTTCAACTTGAGGCACACAACTCTTTGGCATGTGGCATGCCGTGCTCAGCGAGCAGGCTAAACAGTAAAACTTTCTCCGCAGCCACAGGCATCTTTAACGTTCGGGTTATTGAACTCAAAACCTTCATTCAGACCATCCCGTTTATAATCAAGTTCCGTACCATCAAGATAAATCAGGCTTTTTTTATCTACAATAATATTGATACCCGCTGATTCGAAGACCTCATCGTTGTCGTCGATTTCATCAACAAACTCTAAAACATAGGCAAGCCCAGAGCAGCCAGAAGTTTTTACCGCCAGCCTCAGTCCGGCCGCACCGCCTCTTTTTTCGATAAATCCACGGACATGGTCTGCCGCTTTTTCAGTTAGACAAATCGCCATATTCTGTTCTCCGATTTAGTGGGTATTGCCACTCACTACAGTCCTAGTGCGCAACCCACTCCACTTTAGCCAGATCAACGCCGTCTTTGTACATGTCCCACAGCGGAGACAACTCACGCAATCTGTCAATATTATCACGAACCAGTTGAATCGCCCTGTCTATATCCTGCTCGGTGGTAAAACGACCGATGCTGAAACGTATGGAACTATGTGCCAGTTCGTCATTTCGGCCAAGTGCCCGCAACACATAGGATGGTTCCAGGCTGGCCGATGTACAGGCCGAACCCGATGATACGGCCAGGTCTTTAAGTGCCATAATCAGCGACTCACCTTCAACAAAATTAAAGCTGATGTTGATGTTGCCGGCAATACGATGCTGAAGGTCTCCATTAACATAGACTTCTTCCATATCCTTAAAGCCGTCAAGCAGGCGTGTACGCAGCTTCAGTATCCTTGCTGTTTCCTCAGCCATTTCCTCATGTGCAATACGAAATGCCTCACCCATACCGACTATCTGATGCACAGCCAGGGTGCCTGAACGCATGCCACGCTCATGGCCACCGCCATGCATTTGTGCCTCAATCCTGATGCGGGGTTTACGCCTCACAAAAAGCGCCCCGACCCCTTTAGGGCCGTATATCTTGTGCGCAGAAAGTGAAAGCATATCAATATCCATTGCTTTGACATCAACAGGAGTTTTTCCTGCACTCTGGGCTGCATCGGTGTGAAAGATAACTTTATGCCGGTGTGCAATCTCCGCTATCGCAGCAATATCCTGAATCACGCCAATTTCGTTGTTCACATGCATGATGCTTATCAAAATTGTATCAGGACGGATTGCAGCTTCCAGTTTTTCAGGATCAATGAGTCCATTATCCTCAGGATCCAGATAGGTTACTTCAAAGCCTTCACGCTCAAGCTGGCGACAGGTATCCAGCACCGCCTTGTGTTCAGTCTTGCAGGTAATAATATGCTTGCCTTTCTTACTATAAAAATGTGCTGCACCCTTGATTGCAAGGTTATCGGATTCTGTCGCACCCGATGTCCAGACTATTTCCCTGGGATCGGCATTGATCAGGTCCGCCACCTGCTTACGTGCCAGATCAACGGCCGCCTCCGCCTGCCAGCCATAGGCATGTGAACGAGAGGCAGGATTGCCAAACTCGCCTTCCATGGTCAGGTAATGCATCATTTTTTCAGCTACCCGCTTATCAACCGGGGTAGTCGCAGAGTAATCAAGGTATATTGGTTTCATTTCTGTTCAACTTCTAATGTTAGTTCATTACGTTCTGATAGAGCTTAGAGCAACCTTTTTCTTAGTTTCTTCCTGGCGACAGGCAACTTCCTGTACGTTAGGCTGGTTAACAAGGTCACCGAGGGTGATATTGTTAAGAAATTCGTGTATGCGTGTGCTCAGGTCTTCCCATAGATAATGGGTCAGACAGCGGCTATCTTTGTCACAGTTTTTCTCGCCGCCACACCGTGTTGCATCAACGTTCTCATTGATAGCAGTCACGATTTCCGCTACATGGATATTTTCCGGCTCAGTCGCGAGCCGGTAGCCGCCACCCGGCCCACGCGTACTCGTCACCAGGCCTTTGCGTCGCAGGCGGGCAAACAATTGTTCCAGGTAAGAAAGTGATATTCCCTGTCTACCCGCAATGTCAGAAAGCGTTACAGCGCCTTTTTCATAATGAATAGCAAGGTCAAGCATCGCCGTTACTGCATAACGGCCTTTTGTAGTCAGTCTCATAGTGAATACTCGTGTGTTAAGTATCGCAAAATACCGATATGATCCGGGATGTGTTAGAATATATTATTATCTAATACCTGACTATTTTAGTCAAGTATTGTCATTGCGTTTTTTCTCACCCGACTTTCTTTTTTATTCTCTCGCTCTGCCACCTGAACTGATTTCATCAACATCAAGCTCGGGCAGTTCATCCAGGCCGTCAGTCAGCCCCGCCTGTTCCAGCTTTCCATCGATTAAATTAATCCGCGAATCAACGGCATGCAGATGTTCAAGTATACGATTGACTGCCTGCGCAACAGGGTCAGCTGAGTCTTGCGTTTCACCATAAGCAGTAAAACCTATCTTCTGAGCCTGTTCCTTACGCTTGTCTGCGTTACCATCATCCTCTCTGGTAACGATATGTCCGGGGATACCGACAACAGTCGCCCTGGCCGGTACATCCTTGACCACCACAGAATTTGAGCCGATTTTTGCACTGGCTCCAATAGTAATTGGCCCAAGCACTTTGGCACCGGCACCGATGACAACATTATCTTCCAGTGTCGGGTGACGTTTGCCTTTATCCCAGCTTGTACCTCCCAAAGTAACTCCATGATATACCGTACAGTCATTGCCAATTTCTGCCGTTTCACCAATTACTACACCCATGCCATGATCAATAAAAAAGCGACAGCCAATACTGGCACCCGGGTGAATCTCAATTCCAGTCAGCCAGCGAAAAAGATTAGACAGCACCCTTGCCAGCCACTTGAGCCTGTGATGCCACAAAAATGAGCTCATACGATACCCCCAGAGTGCATGCAGACCTGGATACGTCGTAAGTACTTCGAATGTGTTTCTGGCAGCAGGATCACGCTCAAAAACACATTCAATATCTTCTTTTAGCCTTTGAAACATATTAGTTTTGTGGTGTTTTCTTACCGCTTTTATACCAGTTTAATTTTTCATGCAACTTGACTACCTGGCCGACGATAATCAGTGTGGGTGCCTTTACCTGATACAGCCTCACAAGTTCCGGCAGACTATCAAGATCACCTATGTAAACTTTTTGATCAGGAGTGGTACCCTGCTGAATTAGCGCTGCAGGTGTAGTCGGTGGCATATTATGTGCAATCAGCTCTTTACAGATAACATTAACTGCCTGCAAGCCCATATAGAAGACTATGGTCTGATTAGGTTGAGCCAGTGCTGGCCAGTTAAGATTACAGGTACCATCTTTCAGGTGCCCGGTAACAAACGTGCATGCCTGTGAGTAATCTCTATGAGTTAAAGGTATGCCAGAGTATGTCGAGCAGCCGGATGCGGCAGTAATTGCCGGTACCACCTGAAATGGAATCCCCTCTTCCATCAGGCCCTCTATCTCTTCACCACCACGACCAAATATGAACGGGTCACCACCTTTTAGACGCAGCACACGGTGCCCCTCTTTGGCCAGCCGTATCAGCAACTGGTTGATGTCTTCCTGTTGAATGGCATGGTTATTTCGTTCTTTGCCGGCATAGATGCGATCCGCATCCCGTCGCACCATATCCAGAATCGGTTCAGACACCAGTCTGTCGTAGACAACGACGTCGGCCTGCTGCATCAGACGCAGGGCACGAAAAGTGAGTAAATCCGGGTCACCCGGGCCGGCCCCTACCAGGTAGACCTGCCCAGACTCATCATTTGAATCTCCTGCCTTGCTGATCTCCTCTGTTAGCGCAGATCTTGCCTCATCATCACGACCGGCATAAACCAGCTCGGCAATACGTCCCTGTAAAACCCGTTCCCAGAAATAGCGACGGGATTCAATATTGGTAAAGTGCTTTTTTACTTCTACACGGAAGTCCTCTAGCAGGCTGGCCAGGCGACCGGTCGCAGAAGGAATAAACGATTCCAGGCGTCCACGCAGCAGGCGTGCCAACACAGGCGAGGCACCACCGGTTGAAACAGCCACCTGCACCGGCGAGCGATCAATTATTGAAGGCATAATAAAGCTGCACAGATCCGGGTTATCGACGACATTAACCGGAATGCCTGCTTTCTGGGCCAAAGAAGAAACACGCTCATTCACCTTTCTGTCATCAGTAGCAGCAATAATAACAGCCTGACTGCTGACATCTGAATCTGCAAAATCCCGCTGCTGGTGAATTATTGTACTATTGACCACCTTTGCGGAAAGTTCATCACAAAGACTCGGTGCGATGACCTTTATACTGGCACCGGCCTTTTCCAGCAACGCAACTTTACGCGCCGCTACCTGTCCACCGCCGACAACCAGGCATTCACGTTCTTTTATGTTTAGAAATATGGGTAAAAAATCCAAATCGGGCTCCCGCTGAGCATGGTTTAAGCAAATAACCGAGTGATTTTATCAAATACTGCAGGGCAGCTCTATTAATTCTGGAATAATCAGCATGATGCCCAAAAACTGCCTGCCAGACTGTTCAACACTTAAACAGTCAAAATTTAAAAAACAATATGTTCTCGCAGAATTTAGCTTTTATTCCTCCTGACGACAACTTGTCACTTCGATACTTTCAAAGTGTTCTTTCAGCCAACGATGTACTAAATGCGTGGTATAGCGCTTCAGGTCCTTTTCTTCGCCGTCTCGATTCATGATTTGTGCTGTCATCTCCAGTCGTACCTTGTTTGCTGTGAAGTGCTCGGCAAGCTTCTGTTGAGCTGACGGTTTACCGGGACGCATCCTGGGCATGGTATAAAGCAGGTTTTGCATGGCATCAAACCGTAGGCTGCTAAAAACAGGACGCAGGTACTTACGAACCTCCTGCCTCACAAGTTTAGTGGCTAGCCAGGCAAGATTATCCGCCGCATTCAGTAAATCAGCATCTACGCCTCTGGCTGACTCCTGAAAGTATTCCATGGCTGGATAATAGCCCAGGTGATTCTTTTTCTCATGAGCGGCTACCTGCCTGGCCAGCTCTTTGCCAACCACCGCGGCAGCCGCCGAATGGCTATCAAGATCCTCCAGCCTGACAGTGATAAGAATGCTTAAAGATACATTAGTAACTTTCATTAATTCGGTTTCAGGTTTCAGGTTTCAGGTTTCAGGTTTCAGGTTTCAGGTCTACAGAATGCACCAAAATATAAAATCGCTAGTTTTCTTTGGTTTTAGTTTCCGGCTTGAAACTTGAAACTTTTATAATCTATTCGCCTTCAAGCACCGCCACCATCTCCAGCAACGGTTCGCTAACTGGTTTGATACGCTTACGCATTACCGACCCCAGACAGTCCGTGCCACCAAACAATGGATCCAGCAGTGTTTCACTCATCTGTGCCAGGCCCAGCATGGCCGATATGCGGCCTTTACTCTCTGCTTGAACGGCGATTAGCTGGATTATTTCTTCTAACAGACCCTTAAAACCTTCACTTCCGTTACCTTCAAAAAGTGTGGAATTGAACAACTGAAGTTCTTCAATACTGCGAAAGCACCTTGGCAAACCCAGATCGGAGAACTGATGTCCTATGGCATTGAGCAAGCTGACCACAACATCCTGCTGCGACGGCCTCTTTAGAGCCAACTTAATTATGTGGAAAAATGACTGTCCATTTTCACTATGGCACCACAGGTAGTGCCGAGCTATCTTGTTCCCCTGTTCAATAAGCTCCGCAAGTCGCCCACTAAGATCTGCATAGCCTTTATGCTCAGCGACTTTATGTGGCAAGTCATCCGCCGCTGAAATCAAGAAACCGGGATAGTAGGCCGATTTATGGGAGGCTTTTTTCCACAGAGCCTGACGATCTGTCTCAGATAGCACACCTGGTTGCAGCAGCAAACTCACTGTTTCTACAATACGTATGGCCTCTGCCTCAAAGGGCAGGAATTCCATCAGGAATTTGGCCAGGTCCTGCCCCAATGCGTCCTCTCTGACACTCTGATGACGCAAAAGGGTACGGGCAATGTCTTCTGTCGGCTGGGTCCACCAGACATGGCGGGCCAGTTCTACCGACAGGTCCTTTGTGTGGGCAACAGCCACCACTGCCTCGGGTTCGCCAAGCTTCAGAAGTTTTTGCAGGCTTTCTGCCTTTCTCGACTGCCCCATCCTTGTCCATCGATGTATATAAACGGGATAACCAATTGGTGAGCCCAATATATAGGTAGAGATTGTTTCTTTGACAATACCAACATACTTTTCATCGCGGCAATTGGCATTCAGTGCAATCTCTGCCTCACCCCGTTCAGTCAGGGCACAAATGAGCATTTTTGACTCGTCTATGCGCAACGCATAGAGATTTTGTCTGAGCAATACGTTCAGCCGCAGATTATCTTCGTTGCTTAATGACATGTCAGTTCAGCTGCACCCGGGTACCAAAAGGGACCTTGTTTTTTCCTTTTACCAGCCACAGCACATCAATCGCCGGTTCCTGTTCAGGAAATTTTCCCTCGGCATCTGTAAAATAGACCAGCAGGTCAGGTTGTATATCCTGCCGGGCCAACCACTCAAAGGGAGGCAGGAAAGAAGTCCCTCCGCCACCCGTCAGCTTTTCCGGTAATACAATTTCTTCCCATGGTTCATATGTCCACGGGCAGCCACTTGCCAGTTTTGCATCACAGGCCAGCAGGGTAACACGGGCCGAAAGCTGCCCCTTAATGGCATTAATCTCACTGAGAAATTCACCGACTTCAGCTGCACTGATTGAGCCGCTGGTATCCACCACGACAGCCATATTAACTTCGGTACTGCGTAAGCTGGGATAGATCGCCGGACCGTCACGTCGATTTGATGGTCGCATGTAATTGTAGTCATTACGGGCAATGTAACTAAGGTAGCGTGACAATAACATGCGCCAGGGTAAGCTGGGCTGCAATAAATGATCGACCAGTCGTGCCAGTGAGCCTTCCAGCTTACCGGCCTGCATCGCCTGCTGTGCGGCTCCCGCCAGGCGCTGCTGCCATTGCACAGACAAGTCCTCGCGTTGCTGACCACTTAACGGCCGGGGTCGTTTAGCCCCCCCCGCATCGCTGTCTGACTCAGCCCTGCCACCCGTTTTGCCTTTTATCTCGCTGCCGCCACCCTTTTCGGTTACCTCACCATCGGCTGCAGACTGTTCACCATTGGATGGCATCTCTCGATTGCCCTCACCCTGATCACCCTCATCTTCTTCCGCGTCATAAATATGCTGGTCTATGGTCTGGTCAGCCATTTTCTTATCAAGGTAGGGATAAATCTCCTCTGCTGTCATGTCAGCAAAGCCTTTATCATAGAGTATGCCAAAGGGAGCGGTCAGCCCTTCATCCAGCAGCAATGGATTGATGGCATAATCACAGGCTATATCCCAACGCCATTTAACACGGTTTTCCCTGCGGGAAAAATGTGCCAGACCACAGTGTAATGCCTCATGGGCGAGCATAAATTCAATTTCTGCCAGTGAAAGTGAAGCAATAAATTCTGCATTGTAATAAAGCTTTCGTGCATCAGTTGCAGTTGTTTTACACCATTTTCTATCCGCAGCGACCAAAGGCAGACGCAGCACCAGTGCCCCGAGAAAAGGACGATCAAGTATTAGCATTGTACGGGCTGTTGCCAGTTTTTGTTCTACCTCAACTGCAGACATAGACTAGCGCCCAAAAACCATCAGGTCAGCAATCGACTCCGCCCATTGATCAAATTCTGGAACAGCGAACAGTTCTTCACCCAGCGCCCGGTTCATATCGGACACCATCATCACACCCATCTCCCGTTGCGGGAAACTGCCGGCAAAACTTAAAATATTGCCAATGACAACCGTTGCTTCATCACTTCCTTTGACACGGATAGCACGACCAACCAGCGCTGAGGCAACAGCATATTGCAGATCGACTTCCTGCGGAACTGGGACATCTTTGCCAGCTGTAATCAGGTCAAGATCCGGCATATTGGTCAAATTATCTATATAGGCTTTCAACTCAATGCCGGTTGCCGGACCGACGCAGGCCTGCAGAGTCTCTGTCAGCAAATCAGGCTGCTGCTCAAACTTTTGCAAAGCATTATTGGCAAACTCCCAGGAACGCGGGGTAGGGAAAGCCACTGGATTATGTGCCGGGTCAAATTCAAACAGCTTTTCAGGTCGAAAACGCAGAAAAGCAATAATTCTGTCATCTATTCCCTGTGAATAGGCCCAGCTGACCCAGTCATCCAGATTTATATCGACCTCGAAATGTGAAAAGCGGTTAGCTAGCGGTGATGGCATAGTATAGGTCACGCCACGGTCCCCCTGCCGGTTGCCTGCAGCAAATATTGCCCAGCCGTCCGGCACCCTGTATTCACCCAGGCTGCGGTCAAGGATCAGCTGATAGGCTGCTGCAGATACACTGGGTGGTGCAGAGGTGATTTCATCCAGAAACAGAATGCCCGCTTCCCCATGTCGCTCCGAATTCGGCAGCATGGAGGGTATTGCCCATTCAACAAAGTCATCTACCCGCATTGGAATACCGCGCAGATCGCTAGGCTCCATTTGCGACAATCGAACATCGATGACTTTTGCGCCATGCGAACTTGCTATCTGCTGGACTATCTGGGATTTGCCCACACCGGGCGGCCCCCAAAGCATAACTGGCGTGTGCAAACCTTCACTTGCACTGAGGAACTCCCGTTCCAGAACTTTAATTAAATGGGCAGGACGCATTGTATTTTTCTCATTGTTTTAAAATCCCGCCTTCGCATACCATTCTCTTGCCTTTTCAGCATCTTTTTCGATGCCATTGCCCTCTTCATAGATCATTGCCAACGTGGTCTGCGAACCGGCCAGCCCCTGTTCTGCCGCCAGGGTTAACCATTCAATCGCCTTTTCCATATTCTTTTCCACACAATCGCCTTCCATGTACATGAAACCAATACCGTGCTGGGCGATGGCATGGCCTTCGTCTGCGGCCTTTAGCATCCACTTTAGCGCGGCATCCGGGTCGTGACCAACACCCAGACCATTCTGGTACATAATGGCTACCCGGTGCATGGCTTCGGTGTTTCCACTTTCAGCCAGTGGTGATAAAAACCGCATAGCGGTTGAAAAGTGCTTGGCTTCAAAAGCCGACATTCCACTGGCAAAGTCCAGATCATCCTCAACGCTCATAAACTGCTCCAAAAATATTCAGATAGAAAACCAGTAGATAATAGCAGATTGCGCTGTCGGATATTCCCAATAAACGTATGGCTACCAGAGTAAAACCAGGAGTGTATTACGTTTTACGATTTTGGTTTTAGGCAACCTGTAATACATAAAACCTAATACAATCTTTCCACTCAGTGTAAAATCCCAACTGGACAAAACTCATAATTTAGGACAAAATAAGGGATTAATTATTTACCGAATTTTTACGAGATATGCCGGTTCAGGTTTCTCGCTAATGATTGATAAAGCATTTTAGGACATAGGGGATTTTTCATGAACAAAGAATATTATGATGCGGTAGTCAAGATGGAAGAAATGGGTGTTAACAATGAATACATCCAGGGTTGGCAGGGTGGATATCTTTGCAACGTCAAGCGCGAAGAACAGCGTTTGACTGAAGCCTATGAAGCCGGATATGACGATGGTCTGGAAAAAACCCAGGATAATTTTGGCAACTGGACTAGCTAAACCGAATTCAGTTCAGCTGAACATCGAAGAGAAAGAAAAAGGAGCGCAATGCGCTCCTTTTTTTTACCTGAAATATCTGCGCAACCAGTCCTTAGGATAAACAAATGCGCTTTACATTAATCCTGCTCTTAATTTTAATGTCTCCTCTGACGTGGTCGAAAGATTACTCCCACCTGCATCAGCGAGTTATTTACCCCAATAGACTTCTTTTACCAACTAATGTTGAAAAAATTGGTAACCAGTATTTTATTGTTGATTGCTATAACAACAGGGTTCTCTATTCAGACAAGATTGATACTCCACTCGTCGAATGGAATCGGCTCGGCACAGACATTCCTATGTCCTGGCCACATTCAATCGCATCTGATGGCCACTTTTACCTTGTAGATGACACGTACCAGAATAGACTGCTGATTTTTAAACGGAAGGATAATGCGTTCATTTTCCATAAAGTGATTAACGATATCTCAAAGTCTCCACACAGGGTGCTATATGACGATGCCACTAACGCGTTTTATTTACTGGGCGCCTGGTCACAGTCAATAACAAAATTAGTGCACAGGAACGATGATATCGAGATTGAATACAGCAGGAAAATGGATTTTCTTAAGGGTACTTACAGCAGATCGATTCATATCATCGATGGATTAATGTACTTCATCTCCGGTCCGGGAAGAATAAATGTCGTCAGGTATAAAGATGATAGCTATGAAATAGTCAGATCACACGATGTTCCCGATGGGTTTAAAAGCATGAATGATATCGCCAGGGTTGGAGATGTATTTTACCTGACTGCGTCGCTGGGAAAAATGCTTAAATGTAAATCACTGGATGATCTGGCAAGTTGCGAAAATGTTTATGAGAGCCTGGGAATAAAAGGGAACCCTTATTTCTTCAGCTATTTTGATGATGCCTTTCATTTAACAGAGATTGGCACTGGTGACGGAGTGATAAAGTTTGACCATGATAACAATGGCCTGAAAAATCCTTTTTATTTTCATCGTTACTAAGCACAGGAACCTGATCCCGGTTTATTGCGCGGTTTTCAGTCATCCTCGTTTGCCTCCTCATCAGGCAGCAGGTTACTAATTCCTCTTTTCAAGGTTTTAATGGCATCAGGCGCCTCGATATCAATAATCTGAGTTGTCACCCATTTTTTCTGACGTTCCCCCATCACAGCCGTTACAGTTTCACCAAAATACCGCAGCATTGGAAAAGACGGGCCACTTTCATCACTGTAGCTGAATTTTGCATATTCGTTCATACGAATATTAAGCGTGTTGATCAGATCAGGCTTGTAGTAGCCATTACCAAGAATATCTTCCATGTTGTCCTGCATGGTCTGAGCCATGGCCTTTGCCATAGCTGAGATGAAAACAGCCCGCTCCTCTTCATCCATGCGTCCATACATCATCCGATCAGTAACATGAATGAGAAAAGCGGCAAATTCCCAAATTATGGCCAGACGCTGTACCTGCGTATCTGTCTGAAAATCATTGTTTTCCAGCTCCAGCACAGCCTGGGTGCATATACGCCAGCTAATAAAGGCCACGACGCCCGCTATTTCTTCCGGTGAACGGTCACGGTTTTTAGCGCTCCACTTACTACGAATTCTCACAATAGACTCCCGTTAATTTTTCAGTTTGTTATTCTACAATAACTATCACCCTAGATGAGCATATCGGCACAGGTTGTGTATGGAATTAAAACTGAATAAATTACAGCAGCATGTGCAGCATAACTGCCACATTTCTGATGCGACCCATGCCGGTAATTACACTCTATGTATTTATCTGCTTAAAATGCGTGAATATTACCGTTGGGAGCATGACCTTGGCTTCGAAGACCGCATTGACAATAATGATATAGGCCGTTGGCTGACGGATCGTGAATCTCTCTGGGAAACACTTGAGGAAACACCCTTCAGGAAGCTGAGCATTGGCAATGATTACTATGAACCTTTCGATATTGATGGCATCAACAACGCCCTGCGGGATAGAGGTCTAGTCTACAGTGCAGGCTATATACTGCGCGGAAAACCACACTTCTTTCTTGCCGATATTATTGATATACATCAGCATGAGAACTACCGGATTATCATCAGTGGAAAAGAACACGCACGAGAGCTGTCTGCCCCGCCGGCCCTTAGTCAGGGCAAAACTATTTTTATCCGCAGTGAGTCATTGCGCCAAACCGTATGGGAAAAGGTAGAAGAAAGCCTGTGGAATACACAGCAGTCACCTCTTGTTCGCGCCATAGCCTGTTATGATTTTAAAGATAATCTACAGGATAGTCTGACGCAGATGTGTGACAGGGAGATCAAAACCCTGGTAGCACACGAAATTGGTGAGATCATGGCCGGCAAAGAGCTGGGAGCTTCATGGCAGAAAATGATCAGCACAGCTAACCATCCACCACTTGAGCTGATGTTACGCTCAATCCGGGATAACCTGGCTGACTGCCTGATGACAATTCCTGATATTATTGAGAATATTGAACCGGCCAGACTGCATTTTTATATTGCCAATATCGGGAATATGCGTAAGTCCCTGTTCCCTGCCCTGCGCGAGGCCTACGACAAATGGTTAGAAGATGGTTCAACTGCACAGCTTGAAACGATAATCCTGCAAGGCCAGGAGCATTGGTTAGCCGTGGCAACAAATCTGCAGGAACTATTTCAGAAAGAAGGTAAAATAGACAGAAAAAAGTTCATGGATTTTATTGAATCCAGTGCGTTTTAGACGTTCCTTTCCTTTCAATCAAACCAGGCCACAACTATGACCGATAAACCTGCCAGCACAGAACTTAAAACAATCCGGGAAATTATCCCCAACACATTTATCTTCGAAAAAAAGAATGCGTTGCCAGCAGAACTGTGCGACGAAATGATCCGTCGCTTCGAAGCGTCCGAAGGTGATCAATATCCAGGCCGCATAGGCCAGACTGTCAGCAGCAACCAGGGCATAAAAAAAACCACAGACCTGGTGGTCAGCGGCAAACCGGACTGGAAGGATATCGACCGTGCATTGTTTCAATCACTGGGCAGAGCAATTCTTGAGTTCAGGGAAAAATATATCTACTTCAAAGGCCCCTTCAAGGACATGGGCTACAACCTGCAGCGTTACCAGCCCGGCGAGTATTATCACTGGCACATCGATGGCGGCAGCCATGATTTCAGCCAGCGACAACTGGTCGCCCTGTGGTACCTGAATGATGTTGAAGGCCCGGGGGGAGAAACAGAATTTCTATTTCAAAATGCAAAAATTAAACCTGAACGCGGGAAACTGGTCCTGTTCCCGCCCTTCTGGACACACGAACACCGGGCAGTTGAACTGGAGAAAGGAGTTAAATATATCGCGACAACCTGGGTAGTTTTTGCTTGAAAGAAACGTATTAGGTATTACGTATTACGGTTTACGTAAAACCTAAAACGTAAACCGTAATACAGATCCTTTAAGCCCCTAAAGGATCCGCCCCCAAAGTTCCCTCCAGCAGCAGTAGATAGTCAGCACTTTGAACAAAATCTAATCGTTCAATGGCCATAGCCAGACGATCTGTGATTTTCATTTCATCTACTACATCAGCATAACCAGGCTGATAAATAAACCCTTCCAGGTAGGAGATATGCCGTTGCCAGAGGCTGGTCTCTCTGCTCTGCTTGGTCTTCAGACGTTCCTGATACCAGTCTGATTGCAGCAAATAATCGCGCGTGAACATGGCACGAATATCTGAGTGCTGTACCTTCTTGCCCTGATACTCCCCTTCTACCATGATATGCAACAAGGCCTGCAGCGGTGGGCATGCATCTTCAATACTTCCATCATCCAGATATTGCTGAGCAACATTACGTTGTGCCTCGACAATGTTGTCTATGCCGTCGATAAATACTTCCATTCCCTGTGTTTCGGGTTTTAGTATAGCTTCTGTAAAGACGGCATTGGGGTTGTCGAATATCTTGCCGAGGAAACCATGTACAAATCGATCTGTAATCCGGTAGCCGAGTCTGCTAGCCAGCACCGTACGTCCTGCATGCTCGAAATCTTCCAGTGGCTCAAGATAGCCTTTTTCTATCATCACCTCAGGTTTACGCTGCTTATTCGAAAGACGAGACCAGATTTCCGGTACCAGCAGGCTGATATCATGGTCTACCCTTACATCAGGCCCGACATGCCCAGCTGAACTTGAATAACCTGCATAACCGGTCAGGATATAGGAAACCAGTGCATTATTAAGATCGATCGTCGGACGCAGAGCGTTAAACGGACCTTTGGTCAGCGCGCCTTCGGAGCCCGCACCGGTCGTTGACGGAGACTTACCTGTCAGACTGCAGATAAAGTCCATAAACAGTTCCGGCAGTTCCTGATAATGAATCGGGTTATAAACCGCAAGTGGCCGTACACCCGGTTGCGGAGGATTGTTGCGTCGCCCTGTCAGGATGGCATCTACCGGGTGACAAATGGGTTGATCAAGTTTCAATTTACGGTGGAAACGTGCGCCCATTTCTGCAATATAGCTACGAACAGGATCAGTCAAATCCTGCCTATCCTGCAGGTATCGGGGGTTTTTACTTGGCTTGCCGTCAATCAGCCTCGGATGTGCTGATGAGACTACGTAGCCGGTGCCATCCTCGTAAGCCTGTTGCAGGCGTTCCTTCATTGGTGCTGAATAATTATCGAATGTCAGGACATCTTCGATCACCTCAGCCAGCTTTTCGCCTTTCAATGGCTCGTAGTTAGCAAGATAACTACCCGGTTTAGCGATATCGGCTTCTGCCTGTGTATCAAAACCGGGAATAATGGCATCATCCGGGCGCTGAAACAGACGGTATTCACAATTCGTCACCAGTTTGACGCTGCGTTCACCACGCACACTCGCCTGGCATCCTTCTATGCATCGCATTGGAACGACTATGGACGCTGTTATGTCATCTTCCATCTGTATTTTTTCAGTGGCAATAAAATCCTGCCTGACCTTGAAAATACGCCATTTACCGGCCTCATCAAAACCCATACGAAGGTAGGAAGCGATAATGCGACGGTCATATATTTTCACTTCGTGCCCGGCAGCGCCATCAATCTCATCAACAGAGATATAGTCGCGCCAGTTTTCTCCCCAGAAATCACGGTAGAAACGCTTGATGATAAACACCAGCGCCAGAATCCTCGGTGGAATGGCTGCCAGCCATTCATTGTATTCATCCTTATAGCTTGGTGAGGGGGTCAGTAATTTTATGACTGAACCAAGACTGCGCCTGGGGCTGATTGGCCGTCGTTTAGGGTCCTTGTCCTCATGTTCAAATCCCGGTTTATAACGTTCACGGTAATCATGTAAGTAAATTTCTTCAACGCGGTCGAGGTCGGTCTGTAAATCATCGACGAACAGTGGGCCATAGATCACCGTATCATCGATAGATTTGGAAATTTCAGATTTCCCTCCACCAGAGACGGTGCAGGGTTTGTGGCAAAGTGTGCCTTCCGGATCTGTTCCGATTAAGCGCCAGGAAGGTGCAGTGGGGTGCTTCTGCATTTCAACCTTATAGCCGTTTGGCTGAAGATAGGTTTTCCCCGGCTGCAGACGTATGGTTTTCGCTTCACCATCGACTTCCCACTGAATGGTCTGCGCTTCAAGATCCATGCGCAAATTCTGGTGAACATAGATAACATCAGGAAACACTTTATCGATACCATAGCCCTCAGGTTGTATATCCATAATCGCACCATAACGTTCGACTACTTCCTGAAAGCTGTAACCCGGCTCACGCGTATGCGAGTCTACACCAAATTCAATGCCGTGATTCCGCCGTGGGAAAGCCAACGCCCCACCGGCATGCTCCTCTTCCGCCAGGCCAAACAGATTGGCTGAAAAACCAATCTGGGTTTTCACTTCCTTTTTACAATAGCCGTAATAATTATCGGCCAGTATGGTAACGATGACCCCGCTTTCATCACGTGCGGTGATTTTGAACGGCATGCCGTTATTATACAATTCACTTTCGTCTTTCCAGCACATCTGCTCTTTGCGTTGACGCGAATTCGCATCATCATAATGTGGTAGACCGACCGCCTTTTTAGTTAATTGCGGCAAATGAGGAGCGAGAATGACGCAGCCGGTATGTCCGGTCCAGTGCGCAACATCAAGTGCAGCATCAAACTCAGCAAGAAACGGGTTGCCGCCATTGCCGAATATGGATTCAACAAAATCCAGGTTGCTGATTAGATTACCCGGTGCAAAAAAGCGTATTTCCAGATTTTTTTCAACGTCCTGTGCCGGTACTTCAGGACAGACTACCGGACGCAATAATAAAGAAACAAACATCTTTGCGGGATTATCGAGATTGGCTGTAAAAGGAATTTTCAGCAGTTCATCCGGCGGAGACAGTGCAGCTTTCAGTAAACTCGCAAAAGTTTCCAGCGGCACCGTCTTCTTATCCCCAGGGATTGGCAGGCCACCTTCTGCAATATGGAATGAACCCTCGGTAGTCCGCCGGTCACTGGCAGGGTTGTGCAAAACACCCTGCTTAACACGATAGCTATTGACGATATCCGAGTGAAATTCATCTTCACCCAACGGTATAGATAATTCCCTTGCAACGCCATGACGGTCAAGAACAAAGGTCATGCCCGGTAGTCGCGGTATCTGATCGGCAGGTAAACCCTTCAGATAACACTCTAAAAATGACTGGATTCTTTGATCTGCGGGACAGTAATAATCACTCAGCAGGCGGTTCTTTTCCCGGTAGCTTTTCAATAAATCCTGTGCCGTGTGGAGGAACTCCTCATTATCACCAGCGACGATCGGCTGACCGGATGATGCCAGTTTCAGGTTGATATAAAGCTGCAGCTTATGACGCTCTTTTTCTTCGTCTTCATTACCCTGCGGCCTAAAACCAATGGAACGTTCTAAATCCATGCTTTCTCCAAAATAATTTACTTTTTTGCGTATATTATTGATGCGGCAACAACTAGTCAGAAATCAGTGGTCTGAGAATAAGCTCATCCCCACGTTGCGTAAACTCAATTCTCTTCAGTACACTCATACCCAGCAATATTTCTTTTCCTTTCAATCCCGGATTGATGCTCGCGCGGACATTGTTCACCTGTATCGGGCCAATTGAGACACTGTCCAGTTTGGTTGAATAGGCCGTAACCATTCCATTTGCCGTGTTGTAGCGTTTCTCCGGCCCTCTAGCAAGAGATAAACTATCAGCCACGTTCGCCGGGACAGCCACGTCAGTGGCACCGGTATCAAGCAAAAACTGCACGGTTATACCATTAATTTTACCATTGGTAACATAATGTCCATAGCGATTACGTTGAAGAATGACTTCAATTTTACCTGATTCATCAACCCTGCTATAGACTGACTGATTGGGGTTCTGCTCTTTGTCGAGAAAATAATTGAAATATATCATCAACATGGCAAAACCCAGCAGCCAGGCTGAAAACATCATCCATTTACCTATCCGACGGTTGCCCTGTTGTTCGGAATTATTCATTTATTCTCTTTTGAGCCGCCAAGACGCAAAGGACTTTTTTCAAAAGTACCTGGATCTTTTTGGCGTCCTGGTAGTTCACAATGCCTCTTTGTTTAATATCCGTTCCGCCACAAGGTTCCGCTTTTGCTGCGGGCTCAACTTTTTAATCTGGATTTCCCGTCGCAATGCCGCACCTTTATTTTCAGTGACCTCTGTATAGACAAGACGTACTGGGGACCTTGAGCGGGTATATTTAGCACCTTTGCCCAGGTTGTGCTGAGCGACCCTGGCTTCCACATCATTCGTGATGCCGGTATAGAGACTGTTATCAGCACATTGCACAATGTAAACCATCCAGGATTTAGCTTCTGGATTCAGCTGTCAGCTCCGGATATGACATGTTCACTCATATCGCCCGTAACAGACAGGTGCAGTTCAGTGATCTCCGGCATACGGTTCAGAATATAGGCCGCCAGCATTACTCCTGTTTTTTGATCATCTGTATTCAATGCTGTCAGTAATTTATCAGCCACGATCTGGCAGCGCTGGTACTGGTCTGGACTTTCAACCCAGGTCTGACTCATTTGCCAGCCCTTGTTCATATCATTGTCCAGATAACTGAAGAAGTCCTCTGCTTCAGCCACTATTGAACCTGGAATTTCAACTGGATAGGTTTGGTCTTCGAGGAAAACTTTAAGTATCATAGGAACTCACTCATTATAAAATTCAAACTGTCTTATGTTACTACGCATCAAGGGCCTTATTCCATCCGGTAAACTGTCAATTGTCAGGGATATTCTGGATACCAGCGAATTTATTGATGGAAAACTTTCTGCCGGTAAAGAAGCTGTCAGCGTTAAAAATAATGAAGAACTGCCGCAGAACCACCCTGATATGGCAAAACTCAACAATATTGTCATGGGGCATTTAGTCAATCATCCGATTTATAAATACGGCGTTCTGCCTCATCGGGTTGCCGCCCCGTTCTATGCCCGCTACACAGCCGGCAAACAGTACGGCATGCATGTAGATGATCCGGTTATGGGGGGCGGAGACAGTTACCGTACAGATGTATCCATAACCGTGTTCCTGAATGATCCCGACGAATATGAAGGCGGAGAACTGACTATTTTGAGCCAGTATGGCGAAGTCAGGAAAAAGCTTCCGGCAGGAGATGCAATTCTTTACCCTTCCGGAAGCCTGCATCAGATACAGCCCATCAGCAAAGGCACCCGGCTGGTGGCTGTCACGTGGGCACAGAGCATGATTCGGGATACAGGACAGCGGGAATTGCTGTACAACCTGAGCCAGGCACGCGATGAGCTGATTAAAAATGATCCGGACAGCCCGGTTACTCAGAAAGTCAGCACCAGCTATATCAATCTAATCAGAATGTGGGCTGATATTTAGTGCGCCTCAACCTGGGCACCGCTATTAATTCCAGGGCGAACTTGAGGTACTTATAAGTCCCAGCCCCCGCCGCTTGTCAGCAAGCCAATCTTGTTGATTACTTTCATCATGCGCACAGCATCTGCCTTTCCATTTGTCGATTTGTATGCAGAAATCACTTCATTTTTTTCTGATACCTTAAATTTTCGGTATAAGGCAAATTCTTCCGGGTAGTTTTGTGCCAGATTGCTCTCCATTTCATATCTATCACTTGTTTCATTTAGTTTTCCCTGCTGCTCATCGACTGCAGCCGCAGCAGGAGCTGATAATTCTTTTTTCCCTGAAGCCCTGTCCAATGCATTGAGATAATCATCCCCGGCCTGTGACCAGGCAGGGGCAGAAGATACCAGCAATATTGTTACAATAAATGCTTTGATAAACAATCCACGTACTGGCGGCGACTGCGGTAATGGCTGACGAATCCGCCTGCCGTTAAGAGTCGAATTCATCTCCATCTGCAACCTACTTATGCCATCGTACATAATGCTCTATAAACTCTCGGTAACTTTTTGATACAGGCCAGTAACCTTATTCATGTCACGCAAAATTAGTTCTGCATTCTTAATTACTTTAGCCAATGATGCCTTATCATTTTTTTGCCCGATAATATTTTTTAATGGTTTGTATGAGCGTCCAACCTGAATCAGCATTTCACGAATTTCGGGGGTGTTTAGCTTAGACTGAAAAAGCACCACTTGCGCACCCTTAAACTCTATTGTCGCCCGGTTCAGAGAATCCATAATTTCTGCATCAGCCAGGTCCCAGCTATACATCGTTTGATATTTAGCAATTCTTTGACTCAACATACGCTGGCGCCCGGATGTATTGATAAT
>JAYEGM010000219.1:0-8497 GCA_034659075.1 Pseudomonadota bacterium | reverse complement strand
ATAGATCGCCCTGGCTACCTGTTTCTGGTATTTTTTGCTTTTCAGCTTACGCTCTTCATAGGGATTGGAAATAAATCCGGTTTCGACCAGTACAGAAGGTATATCCGGTGATTTGAGGACGACAAAACCCGCCTGCTGCACCGTCTTGCTATGTAATTTTGCAATTTTGTCCATCTCTTTCAGCACCTGGCTGCCAAAGGTAAGGCTGAATTCCAGCGTTTTGTCCATCTGCATATCCAGCAGTACCCCGGCTACAACATCCTCACGATCACTGATTGATGCACCGCCCACCAGGTCAGCGGCATTTTCCTTGTCTGCCAGCCAGCGAGCCGTTTCACTGCTGGCACCACGTTTAGATAAGGCATAGACCGAAGCGCCACGTGCTGATGAGCGGCGAAATGCATCCGCATGAATAGAAACAAAAAGATCAGCATTGGCCTTTCGAGCCTGTTTAGTACGCTTTCTGAGTGAAACATAGTAGTCACCCGTACGGGTCATATATGAGCGTAAGCTTGGATCCTTATCAACAAGTTTTTTCAGTTCTTTTGCAATAGAAAGAACAATCTTCTTTTCACGTGTCTTCTTCTGGCCCGAAGCGCCGTAGTCCTCACCGCCATGACCGGCATCAATGGCTATGGTCACAATGCCCGAACGTTTTTCTACCGGACGGATAACCTTTGCCGCAGCCTTCTTACTTTTATCAAATAAATCCACCACCAGCCGATAACCATAAACCTTGTTTGGTTTCAGCGTGAAACTCTTCACCCGTACAGGCTTTTTCAGATCAATGACGATGCGAGTGATGCTTTTCGTATATTGTCCGTAGCGAAAGCGTTTAATATAGGGGTTATTTTTTACTTCATGCGGAATACCTTTACTCAAGCGGGCATTTTTCAGATCGATGGCAATTCTGTCCGGACTGGTATAAGTCGTAATCCTGTGGTCTATACCACTGCTCAAGTCCAGTACTACACGTGTATTATCAGGCGCATTCCAGACACGCAGGTTCTTAACACTGACACTGGCGGTTGAAGCAGCAAGTTGAGGGAACAGCAGGCCGATAAAAATAAGGGTTAAAATTGTCTGCTTCATGAAATATTGATGCTAAATGTTCTACTGTTAATTAATATAGTGTGCTTATGCTGAATTCACCCTGAACTTAAGGGCTATGACTACTGGCGGTGGCCCATCTCACTTGCTTAGAATCAGTCAGTTAGAGATTGATTCGTCACTACGCTCCTGCAATGACGGATAAATCAAAAGTTCCCGAGTAATTATCTTTTTGACCAGGGTCAATGTCTAATACAAAATATAGCCTATAATAACCGCTATCAGGGTCACGAGGTTAGGTAAATGTTCAGAATTTTAATTCCATTTTTTATCCTTATGCTGACATCGCAGGCGTATGCCAGACATGATGGTGAGCATCTGTACGTTCAGAACTGTGCTGCCTGTCATGGCTACAATGGCGATGGTGGCATGGGCGTACCACTTTCTTTACCTGATTTCCTGGCTACGGCATCCAATGATTACCTGTACAAAACCATAAGAAATGGTCGTCCTGGCAGAGTCATGCCAGCATTTAAGCATTTCAGTGACGACGATGTTGATTCAATAATCAACTATATCCGAAGCTGGTCAGACAGCATCCCGCCTATGTATTCAAAAAAGCCGGTCAAGGGTGATGCGGTACATGGAAATCAGCTGTTTCAGGAGCACTGTGCGGAATGCCATGGAGAGACGGGCACGGGTGGTCCCGGCACTGGCGTGACCATGTCACGTCCACGTAAACTTCCCATTCTCGCCCCTGCACTCAATAACACCGGCTTCCTGTCATCAGCTTCAGATGAAATGATTAAGCGCACCCTCATCAAGGGTAGAAAAGGTACACCGATGGATTCATATTTGAAAGAGGGCTTAAGCGAACAGGACATCAATGATATTGTTGCCTATGTACGTTCTTTCGAAACTCAAACCCCGATAACTAAAGAAAGCACAGAAGACGAACCGGCTGTCATCATCAAAGAATCGCCCTACACAGTTGAAGAGACTGTCAAAAATCTGGAGAGTGCAGTTTCCAGCATGAATTTCCGTCTTATCCGGATACAAAACCTGGATTCTGGCCTGGCTGAAGAAGGCAAAGAGGACAAAAAACAGGTCATCATCTATTCCTGTAATTTCAACATTCTTAACGAGGCACTGAAGCTCGATCCACGTGTTGGTTTATTTCTGCCCTGCAGGGTTACCGTATCTGAACAGGGAGGCAAAGTGCTGGTGATGTATGCCAACCCCAAACGCATGAATGAGATCTATAACAATAACGAGCTTGATAACATGTGCACTGACATGAAAACAGTCTATGAAGACATGGTAGACGAGGCATTGTTATGAGAGGCTATCATAGAAAACTTGTCAGTTTATTATTAATAACGCTGCTTCTTCCTTTTTCTGCCTTTGCCGACGACCTGATCATGCGCCGTATCGGTATGACGTTTCCCGAGACAATGAATGCCCTGCAAACCGCCATTGTTGAAGAAGGTTTCAAGGTTTCCCGTGTTCAACGCGTCGATATCGGTTTAACCTCTTCAGGATATAATACGGCTGAATACCGGATTGTATTCTTTATGAGTGAAGACGTGGTCCATGACATTGTCAAACAACATCCCGAATTAATCGCTTTCCTGCCATTAAAAATTACCATCTTCGCCGAAGGCAGTGAAACAATTTTAGTTAGCCTGAACCCATTGAAGCTGGCCGAGTTTTTCCCTGATTTAAAGATGGACAAAACATTTGCATTCTGGAATGACAAGGTCATCAGGATTCTTGACAGAGTTCAGTCTGAATAGACTTCAATAGCTTTATCCCGTGTTCACTGTGTGCTGAGATCCTGGCCACCCTGCCGCTGCCAGCAAGTGAGATCTGAATTTTAAGGTCTTCCCGAGGCAAAGATCCCTGCCCGCGTTTTGGCCACTCAATAAAGCAACAGGCTTTACCATTGATGTAGTCCCGTATTCCTATCAGATCAAGCTCTTCAGGGTCTGTAAGGCGATAGAGATCAAAATGAATAATCTCCTTGCCGGCAAGAGAATATTCCTCGAGCAAGGTATAGGTAGGACTCTTCACCGCTCCCTGGTGGCCCAGCGCCCTTAGCACTCCCCGCACCAGGCAGGTCTTTCCAGCACCAAGGTCTCCCTCTAAAAAGACCAGTACGCCTTCAGGTAATCCATTCGCCAGTGCAGCACCGAGTTTCTCTGTGGCTTCTACATTGTCCAATGAGAGTACAATCTCATTCGCTAAATCTTCACTCATCTCCCTATCTCACCGGATTACAGCCATTCCGTAACCGCCGTAAGGGCTGCATTAAATCACTGGCCAGCATGCCAATAGCGCCATGTTCTGAAGCATGCAAATCACCGGCACTGGCATGCAATACGACAGCCGCCACTGCAGCCTTCTCCAGCGGCACGCCCTGTGCCAGAAACCCGGCCAGAAGTCCCGTCAAGACATCGCCCGTCCCAGCCACTGCAAGCACCGCATTTCCGTATGGACAGAGCCACAAATTCTTCTCATTCACTGCAATCAATGTGTTGTTTCCCTTCAGGATACAGATGCCGCCGTATTGTTTAACAATTTCTTTAACCGCATAGATTCTGTCTGACTGAACATCACTGGTCTTACACTTAAGCAGCCTGCCAGCCTCAGCGGGATGGGGTGTTAATATCCAGTTCTGCCTTCTAGCAGGTGATTTTGCCAGCAGATTCAGGCCATCGGCGTCGATAATATCCGGATGTCCGAATTCAAGACAATACTCAAATATTGTTCTAGACCAGCTACTCTGTCCCAGCCCCGGCCCGAGGGCAAGCACATCGGATTGCCGGAACAACTTTTTCAACTGTTGCGTAGATTGAATACCACTCACCAGTAATTCCGGGCGATTCGCCGAGATGGCTGTAATATTCTCAGGAATACAGGCAACCCTTACCAGGCCGGCACCGGAAATGTATGCCGACCAGCCTGCCAGACAGGCCGCCCCGGCCATGGCCTGCTCGCCACCTGCGATCAATACCCTGCCATTGCTGCCTTTATGTGAATTCTCACTGCGAACCGGCAGCCAGCCCTGACATTCTGCCAGATCGGCCAGGCGGGGCTTGCCATTGTCAGAAAATGATTTTTGTTCAGTATGGTCCATGACCGGTATCATACGACAAATGAAACCCAAGACACATTCTACTGACGAACTGGCCGGGCTCGTACAGCAAATACACCGCTGGGGACAGGAGCTCGGGTTTCAGCAGGTCGGCATTACCGGTACTTCGCTACAGGAAGCAGAAAACCACCTTGAGCACTGGTTAAACAGGAATCATCACGGCGAAATGGAATACATGTCCCGGCATGGCCTTAAACGCAGCCGGCCGGATGAATTGGTCAGCGGAACGACTCGTATCATATCAGTGCGTATGGACTATCTGCCGCATAAGGCACGAACTGCTGTCGATCAGCTAGGTAAAAATGATCGTGCCTATATTTCACGTTATGCCCTGGGGCGAGACTACCATAAACTAATACGCGCACGGCTGCAGAAACTGGTGCAGCGCATAGAGGCCGAACTGCAAGGGTTTAACTACCGGGTTTTTACTGATTCAGCACCGGTACTTGAAAAAGCACTGGCAGAAAAAGCCGGCATTGGATGGATTGGCAAGCACAGTAATTTGATTAACCATGCGGCCGGTTCCTGGTTTTTTCTTGGCGAGATCTATACCGACCTGCCCCTGCCTGTAGATAGCGCCGCTGAAGAGCACTGCGGCAGTTGTCAGGCCTGTATCGAAATCTGTCCGACTCAGGCCATCATTGCACCCTATCAGGTCGATGCCCGGCTGTGTATTTCCTACCTGACCATTGAGTACAAGGGCGTCATAGAGGAGAAACTCCGCACCATGCTCGGCAACCGAATATATGGCTGTGATGACTGCCAGCTTTGCTGTCCCTGGAACCGCTTTGGTAAACTGTCGAAAGAAACTGACTTTCAGCCTCGACACGGACTGGATGACTCGGCACTGCTGGATCTTTTTAGCTGGAGCGAGTCCGAATTTATGAAAAACATGGAGGGATCACCCATACGACGTATCGGCTATCAGAACTGGCAACGAAACATTTCTATTGCCCTGGGAAATGCAGCTTATGATCCCAACATTGTGAAAGCGCTGGAGAAAAAGCAAATATCAGCTTCTGAACTGGTAAGGGAGCATATCAGCTGGGCCATAAGACAGCAGACAAACAGGGCATGTTACCAGCGAACAAGCATCGATTTGTAACCAAATATTGCGCCAAGATGGTGCAATAAAGAATGCTGGCCTTCTTTCTCCCACAGTTCGGCAATTTTCCTGTCTACCTGACGGTAATCTTCGAGTTGATCAGTAATCGACGATTGATCAATAGAACTAAAATCAGTGGACTTAATATCATCGATCAATACCAGCCAGAAGGCACTGACACCCATGATAAAAGTTGGCCATGTTCGTTGCATCTCAGCTGACCATGAAGGATCGCTGTAGGCTTCTACGGCCGTTTTTGTCAGCTTTCCTGTATCTGATGAGACTGTATTTTTGATTAAGCCGGCCTGTTTTACTGTAGAAAGTTGAGGGTTGTGATCTAACTCCCTGATGACGTCTATCGCTGTTTCCCGGCTGCTATAGAACAGGAAGCTGAATTGATGACCTGGCTGTTTTCTCGCTGCACGGCGATGAAAACGCCACCATAACAACCTGCTTGAATATTTCTTCAGTACCGGCTTTACAATGCTATCGGCGAGTAACAGGTCGATAGCAAAATCTGGTTTTTCCATTTCTTCCGGCCAGTTAACTCTGTAGCGATATGCCCACCATGACATTTCATCTTTCTGCAACGAAGCATCTGTTACGGGTATAGAATAATAGGGTTCCGGCAATGGTTTGCTCGTGCTACAGGCTGCAAGCAGCAGCGCTGCAAATAACAGAAACCCTGACATCACATTGCTCATCTTACAGGCTGACTTATTTCAGCTTCAGGAAGGTACGCCTGAAATATTTAAGTTCATCAATCGACTCCCGAATATCATCCAGTGCCTTGTGGGTGTTCTTTTTGCTGAAGCCATTATAGATCTCAGGGTGCCAGCGTTTGGCGAGTTCTTTCACTGAGCTGACATCAAGGTTTCTATAATGCAGCCAGGACTCCAGTTGTGGCATATAACGATAGAGGAAACGTCTGTCCTGGCAGATGCTGTTTCCGCATAAGGGAGACTTGTTACGAGGGCAAAACTCTCGGATGAACTCCAGTGTTTCATTCTCTGCTTTCAATTCTGAAATTTTAGAGGCTTTTACGCGTTCCGTCAGGCCTGTTTTACCATGTGTACGGGTATTCCATTCATCCATGCCGTCAAGATATTCGTCAGGCTGGTGGATAGCCATAACAGGTCCTTCTCCCAGAACATTCAGATCGGAATCTGTGATGATAGTGGCAATTTCAATAATTCGGTCTGTGTCCGGGTCCAGACCTGTCATTTCCAGATCAATCCAGACCAGTGCATTGGGATCCTGTGGCATAAAATAAATATCCTGTTATTTTGTGGGAGAAGTATCAAAAACATCAAATAGGCTGAAAGGATAATGTATTATCCGGTTTACTGGAATAAATAGTTTCAAGTTTCAAGACTTAAGTGTAAAACTTGAGACTGAAACTTGAAACTTGAAACTTGAAACTTATTTTATGAATACCTTAACCTTCCTCTTTCTTTTTGCGTTGGCAGCTATGCTGATAACAGAATTCTGGCTAGGCCGTCGCCAAATGCAAAGCGTACGCCTGCACCGGAATGCAGTGCCTGATGCTTTCAGTGAACAAATTGATCTCGCTACCCATCAAAAAGCGGCGGATTACACCGTTGCGCGTACTCGCCTGGGGTTGATCAGCGGCTTATATTCAGCACTGATCCTGCTTGCGTTCACTCTCGGTGGTGGACTGCAGCTGATTGACAACCTCAGCCGGCAGTTGCTGGAGGGACCATTAATGGTGGGTGTAGCCTTTATTATTGCGACCCTGTTTATTGGTGGCCTTCTGGAGATGCCATTTTCCCTTTATAAAACCTTTGGACTTGAAGCCCGCTTTGGCTTCAACAAAACCACCCCTGCCCTGTATATCACGGACTTGATCAAACAGACTGTTCTTTTTCTGATCATTGGCGTGCCGTTACTGTTTGTCGCACTCTGGTTAATGCAGGCAAGTGGCAAACTCTGGTGGTTATATTTATGGCTGGTATGGATGGCGTTTAACCTGCTTGCTATGGTCATCTATCCTGTCTGGATAGCCCCTTTGTTCAACAAGTTCGAAGCTCTGCAAGATGAAGCTGTCAGCAAAAGTGTCACTGAACTGATGCAAAGAACCGGCTTCAAAGTACAGGGGTTATTTGTCGTTGACGGTTCACGCCGCTCTGCGCACAGTAATGCCTATTTCACCGGGCTGGGTAAATCCAAACGTGTCGTCTTCTTCGATACCCTGCTTGACACCCTTAGCGCGGATGAAATTGTAGCTGTGCTGGCGCATGAACTGGGACATTTCAAACGGCGTCACATAATTAAGCGTATCGGGATGTTCTTTCTTATCAGCCTGCTTGCTCTGGCGCTACTCGGCGGACTGATGCAACAGGACTGGTTCTACCAGGGGCTTGGCATGACGGTACCATCAAACCATGCCGCATTGATGCTGTTCATGATGGTGGGACCGGTGTTCATGTTCTTCATCCATCCAGTCAGCTCATGGTTCTCACGCAAGCACGAGTTTGAAGCCGATGACTATGCCCGGGAAAATGCCAATGCCAGTGACCTTGTTTCAGCCCTGCTGAAATTATACCGGGACAACGCTAACACCCTGACGCCTGACCCGATCCACTCCGCATTTTATGATTCCCATCCACCGGCTTCGATTCGTATTAAGCACCTTCTGTCTGCAGGTTAAACCCGGGCAGTATTATCTAACAAAGGAAACAAGCATGAATATTAAGATTTTATCAGTCCTGATCCTGTTATTACCGTTAAACCTGATGGCCGCCGCACTGCTACCGGGAGACGCAGTAAACGGTAAAAAAATACATGACAGCAATAGCTGCATGAGTTGTCATACACAAATGACCGGCGGTAAGCCTGATCTGCTCTATACGCGCACCGATCGCAGGGTGTCCGATCTTGGCGGGCTTATAAAACAGGTTGCTGGCTGTAATAAAATGCAGAAAGTGGGTCTGGATGAAAATGCCGTTAATGATGTGGTGAAATATCTTAACAAATCATTCTATCAATTTGCTGATTGAGAAACTTCTGGAACCTCTGGTGTGCCTGGGCGAAGTAGGTTGCGATCTATAATATCGAGATTTGAGACGGAAATCGCACGGCCACTCAATGAGACCCTGCCATCACGGCAGTTGTACAACCAGGTACTTCATAATAGCTGGCTATTGCGAAGGTTTTGACCGTAG
>JAYEGM010000218.1:0-27060 GCA_034659075.1 Pseudomonadota bacterium | reverse complement strand
ATGGGCACGACCATTACCGCTATTCTTGGCAGCATTGGTGCAAATATAGTAGGTAAACGGCTGGCTGGTGCTCACCTGATATTCAATTTTATCACCGGCCTGATTGCCATCGTCTTCATACAGCAGCTCCTGATTGCGGTAGAATGGATCAGCGATGCCATGGGAATTGCCGCAGACAACTACGCACTCAGGATTGCAGTTTTCCACACCCTGTTCAACCTGCTCGGTATAATACTAATGCTGCCGTTTGTGAACAGGCTGGTCAGGCTGCTGGAGCGGCTGCTACGGGCACCGGAAACAATTATCAAAAAACCGAAATACCTCAATGACGCTGCTCTGGAATCACCGCAGGCGGCCCTCGAAGTGGTATCCAAGGAATTGGAGCGCCTGTTCGACCTGGCCACACGTGTGATTGCACACGGCATAGGCTGGCAAAAGCGCGACCTGCTCAGCTCGGATGACCTCGATGACCTGATAGAAAATCGGCAAATGCCGCCTTCCGAAGATATCGACGAAGCCTACGAAACTCGCATCAAGCATGTTTATTCTGCAATCGTACAATTTGTCATCCGGGCACGTGAGCGAACTACCGGTAAATATGGCGAAAACCTGCAGCTTTATTCTAACGCCGGACGTGATCTTGTTACCGCGATAAAGGATATTAAGCACTTGCAGAAAAACCTGATGCGCTTCATTCATAGCAACAACAAAGTGATACGTGATGCCTATAATCATTTGCGTGAACTGGTTGCCATGGTGATACGCAAGATCCAGCAGGCACGGAAAATGGATGATCCAACCGAAGCCATGCTTATACTTGACCACGCACTATTGCAGATAGAGGAAAATGCATTGGGAACTGCCGAACGTATCGAACCCCTGATACGAAATCACAGCATTACTGCCGAAATGGCAACATCATTGATGACGGACACCGAGTATACTCACAATGCCTGCCGCAGCCTGATATCCATGGCCAAGGTTCTGTTCACCGGCAGAGATTCAACTACCTTGCAGCTGGATCAAACCCTTGAGCTGGACAAGGATGAAATGACTGCAATCCTTCAGAAGGATACCCGGGAAACCTGAGTACAGGGATACACACTATGAAACTGAAAGAATTACTTGATCGTATTACGGAACTGACCAAAGCTGAACGGGATGTACTGCTGGAGCAGCGCAAGCTTTTAAAAACAACACTCAAACAGCTTAGAAAAAAATGCAGGGAGCTGGAACAAAATCTCAACCACGAAGATGATGAAGAACTGCGCAAGGAACTGCAGGAAAAACTAAATATCGTGTCCACGCAACGCAGCAAGGGCCTGGCCCTGTTGAAAGAACTGAGAGAGTCACCGAAAGCTTCCTGATCAGTTGCTTACTGTCGCCGACTACGGGTTACGGCAACGACATCATGGCAGTCCATGACCTGTTACTTCTGACTGGCTTTATTTTTCTCCTGCTTCTTTTTCTCGTCTTTCTTCTCCGGATAAATCTCCTCATCCATCAATATCTGGTAAGCCGGTCCCTCCAGATCATCAAACTGCCCGGATTTCACTGCCCAGAATAACCCGGCGACGATGCCGGCAACCAGCAGCAGGGCAATGGGAATCAAGAAAAAAATTATTTCCATGGAAATACAGTTTCAAGTGTTAAGTTTCAAGTTTCAAGTTTCAAGTGGAAAGTCTTGAAACTTGAAACTTCACTTCGTCAACCTCATCGCATTGGCAACAACAATCAACGAGCTTGCTGACATACCCAGCGCTGCCATCCAAGGTTGAATAAATCCCGCGGCTGCCAGTGGCAAGGCAATTATATTATACGCTAATGCCCAACTCAGGTTCTGTCGGATTACACGCATCATTTTTCTGGCTGTAGTTACACCACGAAAGATGATATTAAGGTCCTGTCTGAATAACACCATATCGGCAGCTGCAGCGGCATAGCGTGCGCCTTCACCCATGGCAATAGACACATCCGCACCAGCCAGTACCGGTGCATCATTGATGCCGTCACCCAGCATCGCCACGGTAGCGCCCTGCTGCTGCAATTCTTTTAATTGCTGCAGCTTGTCTGCCGGCAACATAGCAGAGCGGTAATCATCTATACCCAGCTTTTCAGCCACCAGACTGACAGCAGTTTCATCGTCGCCGGAGAAAAGCAATGACTGTATGCCTGCCTGTCTCAAGTCATCAATCAATGGTGCCGCCTGGTCGCGAATCGCATCCTGCAGGACAAAAACAGCAAGCAGGTCATTTTGATCAGAAAGCAGAACACGGCTTCCAGGCTTTAGCCTTTTGCTCTGATCATCCTTCATCTCAAGGCCCGTTTCCTGCTGGATATATTGCATGCTTCCAAGAAATACCTGCCTGCCATTAATGCGGCCGGCCAGGCCGCTGCCCGGAGTGCTGCTTAGATTATCCACCGCCCGCAGTCCAGTCTTACAGCTTTTTATGAAAGCCCTGGCAACCGGATGCTCGGAAAGCGCCTCCAGCGATGCCGCCTGCAGCAAACAGCTCGCTTCGTCCAGATCATCACTCAACTGCAGAACCTGAATAATTTCCAGCTGACCATCAGTCAATGTGCCTGTCTTGTCAAAAACAAAATGATTCACTTTGGCCAGTGTCTCCAGCGCGTAACCACGGCTGCAGAGTAATCCCTGACGGATTAAGGTCCCGGTGGCTGCCGTTATTGCCGCCGGTGTAGCAAGCGATAGTGCACAGGGGCAGGTAACAACGAGGACGGAAATAGTTATCGCAAGCCATTGTGTCGGGTCTTTCAGATACCAGTATATGGCGACGACCGTGGCCAGCAGCAAAATAGCTGCCACAAAACGCCCGGCAACCCGGTCTGCCAACCGCGCTATGGCCGGCTTTTCGGACTGTGCACGCTCCACCAGACGCAGAATGGTCGACAGCACGGTTTCCTGACCAATTTCAGTCACCCGTATTCGCAAAGGGCTTTCTATGTTTATGCTGCCACCAATCACCTTTGCACCTGCCTGCTTGAGGCACGGGCGGCTTTCACCGCTTAGCAGAGACTCATCGATTGATGAACGGCCTTCTACAACTTCTCCATCAGAAGGAATCGTCTCGCCGGGTCTTACCTGGACTATATCTCCCGCTTCCAGCTCCTGAGCGGCAACGATTTCTGTTTCATTTCCTGATAGTTCCCTTACCGCCGTGGTTGCCTGCGACTGGATCAGGGCCTCGGTGTGTTCGGAAGCCTTTTTACGGGCAACCAGCTCCAGGTAACGGGCAGTAAGCAGAAAAAAGATAAACATGACGACAGAATCAAAATAGACATGCCCGCCGGCACCTGCCATAGCAAACAAACTGCCGCTAAAGGCGATGATTATGCCAAGACTGATCGGCACATCCATGCCCGCACGCCGGTGCTTTATGTCCCGCCAGGCCGCACGATAGAAAGGCCAGCCGCTATAGAGAAATACCGGTAATGTCAGCAGCAGGCTGACCCACTCGATAAACGTCCGGTATTTCTGTTCCATACCCCACCAGTCACCGTTGTACATGGCAATGGCAAACATCATCACCTGCATCCCCAGAGCACCCGCCAGTCCCAGTCGCTTCAAATAGTCTTTTCGCTGCTTTTCCAGAATCTGATGGTGCTGACTGGGATCATACGGATGCGCTATGTAGCCAATTTCCGCGATCGCCTTGAGGATATCCGACAGTTTGATTTTACGCTCATCCCAGACAACTCGGGCACGGTGAGTAGAATAATTGACCTGTGCCTCCAGCACACCAGGCAGCCCCTTGATATGCTGTTCATTAAGCCAGACACAGGCGGCACAATCGATGCCTTCCAGTATCAATGAAGCTTCACGAATATTCTCGTCACTACGCCGCACAAAACTCCGTTGCACCTCTGCACGGTCATAAACTTCAGTCTGCCGCAGCACATCCGGAACCAGCTCTTTAGCTGTGGTACTTTTCTCGGTGCGATACTGATAATAACTTTCCATGCCACCAGCAACGATTGCCCTGGCAACCGCCTCACAGCCTTTGCAGCACATCGGCTGGGCCTGATGATTAATCTCTACAGATAACTCCAGGCCCTCGGGCACGGGCAGGCCACAATGAAAGCAACGGATATCCTGATTTGACTGGTCAGTCATGATTGCGCTGTGTGCAGTCGCAAATCCGCTCAGTTTGAACCGGAGCGTACCGCCCTGAGCCCACACACTTAAGTGTGTCAGCAATAAAAATTTGATCTATATCAAAGTGCATATTAAAAGACTTACTTATAATGCGTGAGTTAAGGATCAAATCAGCCTGATTGCTTGTCATTTATAGAAACGGCTGGCATGATATGGTGCTGAAGAATATTAGTAAGTATATTATAATATTCTTTCTTATGATTCGCATTCTATAAAAAAAATTTTTAATCGACCCGAACAATCAGTTGAGAACAAGCATGCAAGAAACCTACAACTATAAAGTGGTACGTCAATTTTCCATCATGACCGTGGTGTGGGGTATAGTCGGAATGCTGGTTGGCGTCATTATCGCCTCCCAGTTAGCCTGGCCTGCCCTGAATTTTGATGTTCCCTGGCTTACATTTAGCCGCTTACGCCCATTACATACTAATGCTGTGATCTTTGCCTTTGGCGGATCTGCACTTTTCGCAACCTCCTATTATATTGTGCAGCGTACCTGCCATGCCAAACTCTTTGCGCCCGCCCTGGCTGCTTTTACGTTCTGGGGCTGGCAACTGGTAATCGTTCTTGCTGCAGTGACACTGCCTTTAGGCTATACCACTTCGAAGGAATACGCTGAGCTGGAATGGCCGATTGATATACTTATTACGTTGGTCTGGGTTTCCTATGCGATCGTTTTCTTTGGCACTATCGTCAAACGAAAAGTTAAACACATTTACGTTGCCAACTGGTTTCTGGGATCTTTCATCCTGACTGTCGCCGTACTCCATCTTGGCAACAGCGCCGCGCTGCCGGTTAGCCTGATGGGCATGAAATCCTACTCGGCCTATGCCGGTGTACAGGATGCTATGGTGCAGTGGTGGTATGGCCATAATGCAGTGGGCTTCTTCCTGACCGCCGGTTTCCTTGGCATGATGTACTATTTCATGCCTAAAGCTGCAGGCCGCCCGGTCTATTCCTATCGCCTGTCAGTTGTACATTTCTGGGCACTGGCCTTTACCTATATCTGGGCCGGCCCGCATCACCTGATGTATACCGCGCTACCTGACTGGACACAGTCACTGGGCATGGTCATGTCACTGATTCTGCTTGCACCCAGCTGGGGCGGTATGATTAACGGCATAATGACGCTGTCAGGTGCCTGGGATAAATTACGTACTGACCCGATTCTTAAATTTCTGGTTGTTGCTATTTCCTTCTACGGCATGTCTACCTTTGAAGGCCCGATGATGGCCATCAAAACAGTCAACGCACTGTCACATTATACTGACTGGACGATCGGCCACGTACATGCCGGTGCACTGGGCTGGGTTGCCATGATTTCTATTGGCTCTATGTATTTCCTCATTCCAAGGCTGTTCGGTAAAACAGAAATGTACAGCGTCCGCCTGATAGAAACCCATTTCTGGATTTCTACCCTGGGTGTTGTGCTTTACATTGCTTCAATGTGGATTTCAGGTGTTATGCAAGGCCTGATGTGGCGTGCGACCAACTCGGATGGCACGCTTACTTACAGCTTCATTGAGAGTGTTGCAGCGATGCACCCATTCTATGTCACCCGTACTATTGGTGGGCTGGTATTCCTCAGCGGCATGTTCCTGATGGCATACAACGTGTGGAAAACAATTGCGGCTGCGGATGCCAGGGCAGTAGATGCAATCATCCCAGAGCCGGCACACTGAGAAGGAGAAGAATAATGTCACTTCAAGTAAAAATAGAAAAAAGTGTTCCTCTTTTAATCATCTTTAGCATTATCGTGATTTCCTTTGGAGGGCTAGTTCAAATCGTCCCGCTATTTTTTATGAAATCAACAACGCAGCCGATTGAAGGCCTGAAACCTTATACGGCCTTACAATTAGCAGGTCGCGACCTGTATATCAGGGATGGCTGCAACACCTGTCATTCACAGATGATCCGGCCTTTCAGAGCAGAAACTGAACGCTATGGGCACTACTCTCTGGCCAGTGAGTTCATCTATGACCGGCCATTTCTGTGGGGATCCAAACGTACCGGGCCAGACCTGCATCGCGTCGGTGGCCGCTATAGTGATGAATGGCACAAAATCCATCTAATCAATCCTCGCGATGTCGTGCCTCAATCTGTTATGCCGGGTTATCCCTGGCTGGCTGAAAACAGTGTAGAAGACGACAATGTAGCTGAGAAAATGAAAACTCTGCAGACACTGGGCGTCCCGTACACTGATGAAGATATCGCAGGTGCTGCAGACAAACTGAAAGGCAAATCCGAAATGGATGCCATGATCGCCTATCTGCAAAACATGGGTTCTACTATCCCGGCCGTGAGGTAAAGAATATGGATACTGTCAATTTCCATATTTTGTGGACCGTAGCACTGTTCATACTGTTTATCGCCATTGTCCTGTGGGCATGGAGCAGTAAACGAAAAGTTGAATTTGATGAACTTGCAAACCTCCCTCTGGATGAGGAAAAGTTTGCAACTCAAGTTGAAAAAAATACATCAGGGAGAAAAAACAATGCCTGAATATGATTTAATGTCAGATTTCACCAGCCCAATCTGGGCATGGTTTATCTTTATCGTCACTATCGGCGGAATTTTCTGGTGCTTCTACCTGCTAATGTCTCAAAAGAGTGCGGGTGATGTAGCAGAAGGTGAAGAGGCCCAACCTACTGGCCATAAGTGGGACGATGACCTTGAAGAGCTCAACAACCCCCTGCCCCGCTGGTGGCTGCAGTTGTTTATTGCGACAAATATATTTGGTCTGCTGTACCTTGTACTTTACCCCGGCAGCGCCGTTTTCGGCGGCGTACTCGGCTGGAGTCAGGTCGGCCAGTACAACACTGAAATGGAAACAGCTGAAAAGAAATACGGCGAGCAATATGTCAACTACCTGAAACAGGATATTGCTACGCTGGCAAAGAATAAGGACGCCATCATAACCGGTGGGCGCCTGTTCAGCACTTACTGCACACAGTGCCACGGCTCAGATGCTGGCGGCGGACCGGGCTTTCCAAACCTGCGCGACAGCCGCTGGCTGTGGGGTGGAGAACCGGAGCACATAAGGCAGTCGATTGCTGCTGGCCGTATGGGTGCTATGCCTGCATGGGGTGCAGTACTGGGTGAAACCGGCACAAAAGATGTTGCCGCCTACGTCATGTCTCTAAGCGGCAGAAAAACTGCAGGTGACCTGCAAGCGGGTGAAGAGAAGTTCAAGCAACTCTGCGTTGCCTGCCACACCGCTGAAGGGACTGGCAACATCGCATTAGGTGCGCCTGATCTGACAGATGATACATGGCTGTACGGAAGTTCACGTCGCTCTATTGAAAAAACCATCTCAGAGGGCCGTACTGGTCGCATGCCGACGTTTGGTGATTTTCTTGGTGAAGGTAAAACTCACCTGCTGACTGCCTATGTCTATAGCCTGTCACTGGAAGACTGATCTCAGCTAAACAGCAGAGTTACAGGTCTGTTGTCAAAAATACCGGACATTGTCCGGTATTTTTTTCAGTGACATGGAGTAGAATCGTGGCCACCTGATAACACAATCAAAGGCTTACATTATGTCTGAAAAAGAAGAAATCCCGAAAATACAGCGCGTGGTCGCCGTACTGTGGCCATCATTTTTAACATCAGGAGTGGCGATGATCCTGTTCTACTGGATTTTCTCCCCCGGCGAAGTATTCCCTGAACTTGCCGCAAGCGGCGTCAGTAATATGGCATTTTACTCTGCTACTTTTCTTTTTCTGTGGCTGACCACGCTCATATCCTGTCTGTTGTCCTGCTATTTTCTACGTCCATGCAGTCGCTGTAACGATTAGCTCAGAGTGTCCTTCTCTGAAGGCACGATTTCGCTTTTTATTTTTACGAGAATATATTCATGCCAGAAAAAGCCAATGAACCGGTAAAAGCCGGACAGGATTCCCTGTATGCCAAGCGTGAGGAGATCTACCCTCGAGAGGTGCACGGGATTTTTGCCAGCTGGCGCGTGGCGATGGTATTCCTGACGCTGGGACTCTATTATATTCTGCCCTGGATACACTGGGGCGAAGGTCGCCAGGCCCTGCTGTTTGATCTGCCCAACAGAAAATTCAATATCTTCATGATGACGCTGTGGCCGCAGGACCTCATCTACCTCTCGGCATTGCTTATTATTTCTGCCCTCGGCCTGTTTCTGTTTACCTCTGTAGGCGGCCGATTATGGTGCGGCTACGCCTGCCCGCAAACCGTCTGGACCGAAGTTTTCCTGTGGATAGAGCGTAAAATAGAAGGTGGCAGACCGCAGCGCATGAAACTGAGCAAATCGCCGTGGAATTTTAACAAGGTGATGAAGAAAGGCGGCAAGCATCTGGTCTGGATAGTCTTCTCTCTATGGACAGGCTTTACTTTTGTCGGTTATTTCTCCCCAATCAGAGAACTTGCCGTGGATTTCATTAATTGGGACCTGGGGCCCTGGGAAACTTTCTGGATATTCTTCTATGCCTTTGCCACCTATGGTAATGCCGGCTGGCTAAGGGAGCAGGTATGTATCTACATGTGCCCTTATGCTCGCTTTCAGAGCGTTATGTTCGATGATAATACCCTGATAATTTCATACGATGAAATGCGTGGCAATCCTCGGGGTGCACGCAAGCGCGGCAAAGAAAAACCTGCTGACAAAGGGGACTGCATAGACTGTGGCCTGTGCGTTCAGGCCTGCCCGACAGGCATAGATATTCGAGATGGCCTGCAGTACCAGTGTATCGCCTGTGCGGCCTGTATCGATGCCTGTGATGATGTCATGGAAAAAATGGACTATCCTAAAGGCCTGATCCGCTACACAACGCTCAACGAGGTCAAGGGAAATGGCCTGCACATATTCAGGCCGCGTGTATTTATATATTCAGCTATCCTGACTGGTCTCGTCATTGCCATGGCATGGTCACTCGTTACCCGGGTTCCGGTAGGCGTCGATATTGCGCGTGATCGCAATATTCTCTACCGCGAAGCCCCTAATGGCGACCTGGAAAATGTCTTTACGGTAAAAATAATGAACCAGGATGACAAGGCACACAGTTTTGTGATCACGATAGAAGGCATGCCGGGTGCAGTACTTGATCTTGATGAGTCGCAGACGTATGTTGAAAGCGGAGAAATAGGTGACACCCTGATCAGGGTTCGTGCTGCGGAGGATGTCATTAAAGAACGCAGCACCAGCATCACTCTTATAGTCACCGCCAGTGACGATGAAAAATTGACCGATGAAGAAGATACCCGCTTCATTGCACCTGCGGACTGGTTCCAGAAATGATACTTGAGCAAAACGAACAGGACATTCGCCCCTGGTACAGGGAACCTATGGTATGGCTGGTCATCGCCATCCCGCTGTCTTCCGTCATCTACGGTACTTTCTTTTTAATCGTCTCGATTACATCATTTGATGGCATGGTCGTCGATGATTACTATAAGGTAGGCAAACAGATTAACCGCGAGCTTAAAAGGGATAAAGCGGCCGTCGCACACGGCCTGACAGCACAGCTGATGGTAGAGGATAAAACAGTCACTGTCTTCATTGCGGCCAATCAGGACTATAGCGCACCGCCTGCACTTGAAATCAGGTTTCTCTATTCCACACGTGCTGATATCGATAAAGAAATATTTGTTGAGCAAGTTGCGCCGGGTATCTACAAAGGTAGCCTGCCTGAACTGGAAACAGGCCGCTGGAATGTACAGATTGCCTCGGATGACTGGCGGTTGATGGGTTCTTTGCGGACACCGGATGAAAACAGGGTAGTCATTAAACCGCTGAAAAAATAGGTATCAGTAAAAAGAATTACGTTTTAAGTTTTAGGTATTAGAATTTGCGTAACCCGGAAGGCTGATGGGAAGATGCCACAGGCCATCTAACGGTTCTCTGCATTCCTCAGTTGTCTGCGTGGTATAACTTTCGTATTTTTCTGTACCCTTCTGCTCCTCTTGCCACATAGCGTAGCTGAATGACCGCTTTCTTAGTCAGCAACTTGCGTTCAGCTGACTTGCTGTCTAACGCCTCTGCACCTGCATTAAATACCAGAATCACCATCGCATCAGCCTGGACCTTTGCCTCTTCTGCAGGATAGCCCTGGGTCTGCTGAATATAATCAGCCAGTTCTACCACAAAATACTGTAGCTCACGAGATACTGCCTTGCGAAAGGCCAGGGAATTACCGGTACGTTCACGTAATAACAGACGAAAGACATGCGGGCTGTTATGAATAAACTCCATAAAGGTTTCAACCGAGGTTGATATCACGCTGCCCTCTTCGCGCATCCGCTGCCTGGCCTTGCGCATCAACTGCCGCAACGCCACACCGCCTTCATCAACCAGGGTCAGACCGAGCTCTTCCATATCTTCAAAGTGGCGGTAAAACGAGGTGGGAGCAATGCCTGCTTCACGCGTGACTTCCCGCAGACTCAAACTGGAATAGCTGCGCTCCTGGCTCAGCAGATGAAATGCCGCATCGATAATGGTGCGGCGGGTTTTTTCTTTTTGCTGAGCTCTATTGCCTGTCATGGCCTTTTATATTTACTACTTATGAGTTTTTTAGCTAACAAGTGTACTTGTATATACACTATAAATATATTTATTTCTGTACAAAATTGAAATTTCAGCTTACACTTGTACTCTTAAGTAATCAATGGGGTGCAGCAATGCCTAAACTCAGTTCCTCGCGTAAGCCAGGCCTCATCTGGCTTAATGTTATCGTCTTCGCCCTCACTGGCCTGATCACACTGATTGGCGTGCCTTATTACGCTGTGACTCACGGCTTTGATGGCTGGCAAATAGCCGCCATGCTAGCGGGTGTAGTTTTTTGCGAAATTTCTATTACCGCAGGCTACCACCGTTTATGGTCACACCATGCCTATGAAGCCCACTGGCTAGTTAAAATAATACTTATGGCAGGTGGCACCTTTGCCACACAGAACAGCATACTTCACTGGTCATCTGATCACCGCATGCACCACCGTCATGTTGATGACAATAACAAAGATCCCTACTCTGCAAAAAAGGGCTTCTGGTATTCACATATGGGCTGGATGCTGCGTGAATATAACGTCCACAATGACAATGAATATAAAAACTGCCAGGACCTGAAAAGAGATCCTGTCGTGATGTGGCAGCATCGGCACTATCTACCGCTGGTAATAGGTCTTAATTTTGGTATTCCGTTACTGCTGGGGTTATGGCATGGAGATATTATCGGCATGCTGCTGATGGCAGGCGTCGCGCGGTTGGCAATCTCACATCACATGACATTTTTTATTAATTCACTGGCCCACATCTGGGGAAGCCAGCCTTATTCCGATACGAACAGCTCAAAAGACAATGGCTTTATTGCTTTTTTAACCATGGGCGAGGGTTACCATAACTACCACCACAGCTTTCAGCGTGACTACCGTAACGGCATTAACTGGTGGCAATTTGACCCGACTAAATGGTTGATTCGCAGCCTGGCATTTCTAGGCCTTGCTAAAAACCTTTACCGGGTACCACTGGAGCGGATTGAAACCATGCGTGCGCAAATGCTATTAATCAACACCAGACGAAAACTCATTCAAAGCCCCTACGCCGAAGTATTTTGCGCCCGACTGCAGAAGGAATACGACTTGCTGGTGGATAAGATAAACGAATTTAGCAAAGCGAAAAATCAGTGGGTGGAAGCTCAGAAAAAAAAGGCATTACAGAGCTATGACCTTGATGAATTAAGTGAAAAAGTAAAAATATTAAAAGCTAATTTTTTACAGCAGAAAAAAGAATGGCTGATGTTGAATGACAGGTTTGCTTTAGGCTGAAACACCCTTTGCATATTTGGATAACCGGCAGAGGCTTTTCATTTATCCTGACCTTGCTGCCCAGTGATGGATGGTGGGTTCACCAATAGCATATGTAATACGACTAATGTTCCTGCCCCCGCTGCCAGGTGTTTCAATGTATGGCCACTGATAATATGGCCAAAATAATCAAAGACCTCTTTATCGTAATACTCCAAAACTTTCGATAAGGTATACCACGCTATCACCCAGCCAAGAAATCGACCTGCAGTATAGCGGTGGCCAGGAAAAAGCCAAAGCACGACAGGCAGCATTAGAATCGGATAGAACTGCACGAAAGCGTAAAACCTGAGATCGCCGTGTCCCTGCGACTCGGTTACATACCAGTACACCAGACTCAGCATACCAAGCACTACAAGCAAAGCCAGCAGCCAGATATTGCCTAGCCGGTTATGGATGCGATCGGCTATCACCGCTGAACAAAATGCCATGAAGGCAACCGACATGGGCAGGCGGTCCCATAACAACCGTTCATTGGAGGGTTCGAGATGGTAATAAGAAGACCCAACACTGATCAGGGCAACACCTGTGAAGAAGATAAGGTATGGCCAGGTGTCATAACGTTGCCTAAAGAGACTTTTTTGCTTTGCCCCGAGAATGACAAAGACACCGATAACACCGACGATAGCGAAGCCTGCATTCGATACCACATTATTGAAATTCGAAATGCCGAATAACGAACGAACATCTGCGAACAAATGATAAGCCGGGTCCTGTGAAACAGGATCAATGTAAAATAGGACCAACAAGCCTGCACCTAACAGGCTAATTAAAATCAGCACACGCTGTCTGTGTGTCAGCTCAATATGCAGCACCCTCTACGGCGTGTACCAGATCGGCGAAGTATAGGCCCGGTCCTGCAGCGTTGCTGGCACGTTGTCAGGCCGCTTGATTTTGAAGAAGGCGGCATCGTACGTGGTCCAGCGTGGTGTCGGTATTTCCAGTACGCGGACGTAATAGAAGGCATGCTGCTGAGGGTCAAAATCGGGATCAACCCAGTGTGCAGATAATAATGCTGAACCAATGGTGTTGGTGTAGGTAGCCTTTTCGATATCAACCGTGCTGCCGACCGGCTTCCTTGCACGGCCATCTTTTCCAATCTTGCGGCCATCGGAAACTGCGACATCGTAGATACGCTCGTGGGTCTTGCCCTTGTTGTCCAACCAACCCTTGATGACCTGGACACGATCGAGGTTGGCGCCGTCCGGATCACGCAGGGCGCGAATCATGAAGGCGGGTGCCTTGCCTTTAGGGGCCTTGCGCAGGTCACCGCCCATGGGCACACCGCGACTATAGCCCTGGGGAACAAAATCGGGACGCGATACTTCATCGTCCTTGAAATCCCAACCGGCAAACATGCGTACCCGAATGCGGGTACCGGTGGTGGCGTAGACTTCCTTGCGTTTCATGGCACCGAAGATCTCGCCGCGCGTATTTTCACGTGCCCATACCGCTGTCAGGCCGGAAGCCACCTCCTGCGAGGCGAAGACGCTCAATGAAGGGTCCTGTGCGGGCACAACCTCGGTATTGTGCCGATTCGGACCTGGCTCAGCACTCTTGTACTTGCCGAAATAGTTTTCTTCGCGTGTGGTGGAGAGTGCGGTATGGGTGTCTGATGCCGCATTCATACCGAACTTGTAGGGATTTGCACCCAGCTCCTTGCCGAGCTTGAGTCCAAGTTTCAATGCAGAGCGTGCATACTCGTATTTAAGCATGTCATCTGTCTTGGCTGCCGTACCGGCCAGGTTTGCTGTATCCCAGGTCTCGAAGTCGGCAAATTCATCATCCGGAGACAGCAGCGGGTGTGTTTCTTCATCACCCTTGATCTGTGTCATCTCGTGCAGCGGTTCCCAGCGCATACGTTTTTCAGCATACTCACGGGTCATATTCTTACCGCCAAAGGTCTTCTCGCCGAACATCAGGCCGTTGCTGAGGTTGCCATTGTGAGGAATGGCGATGGCTAGACCGCCGGTCTTACTTTCGTAGTTTGACAGGAACTTCCACAGATCCTGAGGGTCGGCACTGTCGAACATGGAGAAAGGTATGGTCTGGCTGGTCTTGTCTTTGCCATCGGCAAAGATGACCACGCGATGGAGATTGTCACCGGCCGGGGTGGAGGTCCATTCGAAGCCGGTCATGGCGGTAAAGCGTCCGGGTTCATTATAGGTTTCTGCCTTGTTGACAAAATCAACCCAGAAACTGCGAACAACACCTTCAGCCTTGAAAGGATTTTCTCCTCTCACACCATGTTCAATAATATTGCCGTAAGCCTCCACCCGCCCTTCAGGTCCGGAGTGAAAGCGTTTGTGCACCCAGTATCCCCAGGGGTCGGCCAGCAGTTCCGGGTGTGATTCGTGGATCATCGGCGCCAGGCCGATAAACTCAGCATGGTCGCTGACGACGAGAAAATCGAGTGGCCGGATTAGCTGCACCGGTTGTCCGGTGTTGGAGATGACTTTTTCGCCACGGGCAAAGCGAAAACCAGCGTCGACATCCAGTGTAGTTCCTACCAGGCCGGCATCGAAAGAGAGATTGGTGTGGAAGTGGGTATCACCGAACAGGACTTCATCGGGATAATTTCGGCCAGCGTGGGGAGAATAGATTCTTTCCGGTTCTAGTTCCTCGGCGGTAACTGGTCGGTCCATCGGCGAGGCGAAAGCCAGAGTGGAAGTCAGCGTCAAGGCAAGCGAAGAACAAGCGAAAATCATAGCACAAGAGTTAATCATAGCATTATCTCCTTAATATCTTTATTTTTCAGCCACACTAAGTACTCATAACTGAATCATCATTTGTGTATAGTGTGAGGATCAATATACACCCATATCACCTCCGAATGCACTGTATGCGAAAAATGGTTCGTGGATTTAAATTTCTGGTGCTGGCCGTACTCATGGTGTTGTTGCCGGCCACTGTATCCAGCCAGACGAATGCGGAAATCGAGATCACTGGTCTCGAGAGTGAGCTACTAGAGCAGGCGACTGCAAACATTACGGTTGCCAGCGAACTGGCGGCGGCCACTACAAGCCGCTCACGGGATCGCAGACTGCGCCAGGTCATGGCGCAAATAGATAATGCCCTTAAAGCCAACGGCTATTATTCTGCCACCATCACTCCCCACGTTGAGGAAGAATCAGGACAACAACGTTACCGATTTGAGGTAGATAAGGGTGACCCGGTCATAATAGACAGTGTGCAACTCGAGATCACCGGTGACGGCGCAGGGTTTGATGCCTTCCAGGACTGGTGCAGTGCTTTCCCCCTGCAGTCCGGAGACATCCTTGTCGATAAGCACTACGAGGATGCCATCACAGAACTCCAGCGCACTGCACGCAGGTTCGGCTTCTTCAACAGTCACATTAGCACACGTGAAATACGTATAAATCGATCCGCACAACAGGCCGAGATTCATATCACTTTTGAGACCGGTGTCCGCTATCGCTACAGTGAAATCCGTCTGGTTAATGATTACTTCGATGAGGACTTCCTGCAACGCTTTTTCGACATCGAGGTTGGTCAGTTCTTCAACAATGATGACTTGCAAACACTCCATCAACGCTACGCTGCGAGTGGCTACTTCAGCAGTATCCGTGTTTCACCTGTGCTCGACGAGCGTGAGGGAGATAAAATACCGATATCCATAGAACTTCAGAAACGCAAGCGCGACCGTTACTTCGCAGGTCTTGGTTACTCGACCAACCTGGGTGTGCACGGCAAGCTTGGTATGGAGCGACGTTTTGTCAACCAGCGTGGACACAGCTTCGACTCCCTGCTCTATTATTCAGAGCTCAGGCGGCTGGCGCAGTTCAGCTATATTATCCCGTTGTCGCGACCGTATGCCGAAGAGCTCATACTTTCCTATCAATATAGTGACCGGCGCGACGAAGACCTGCAAAGCCGCGTAAATGGAATCGATGCCAGTCGAGTCTGGAAGCATGGTCTTAACGACTGGCAATATGGCCTGCGGCTGTTTACGGTCGATAATGAACTCGACAATGAATTCAGCGAAGCTAACTTCCTGACCCCAACCGTAGGCTGGGGGTACGCCCGCGCTGACAGTATTCTGTTCCCACGTCACGCCTGGCAACTAGGCATTAACCTCACCGGCGCATCGCAGAGCATTGCCTCTACTGAATCGTTTTTGCAGGCTCAGCTCAACGCAACACTGATTCTGCCACTGTTTGAGCGTGATCGTCTGTTGCTGCGCAGCCGGCTTGGCAGAACCTTGATCGATGATTTCAGTGTGTTGCCCAAACAACTGCGCTTCTATGCAGGTGGCGACAATACTGTACGTGGTTATGAATTTGAATCGCTCGCCCCTTACAATGAGAACGGCAGTCTCGTCGGTGGCGATTCACTGGTATTTGGCTCCGTCGAATATGAGCACTATTTTACGCCCATAATCGGCGCGGCCGTTTTCTGGGATACCGGTACCGCATTCTTTGCTGACGAGGCCCTTCAGTTAGCCCACGGCGCCGGTGTGGGTCTGCACCTGAACCTGCCTTTCGGCGTATTCAGGTTTGATGTCGCAAATGCGGTAAGTAAGCCGGACAGGCCGTGGCGGCTGCACGTGACATTGAGGGCAGACCTGTGACACTGCTTAAACGTGCAAGCATCGTTATGATGATCGGACTACTGGCCAGCCTGATCTTTCTGCTTGGTACGACTGCAGGCCTCAGGGCAGTGTTGCTGGTGGCCGATCGATTGGCTGGCGCTCAAGTCACTATCGGTACCGGCACCGTTGAAGGAAGGCTGTTCGGGCATTTCGTGCTGCACGAGACCTGGGTTGATGCGCCCACAGTTGAGATCAAGCTTGAACGGGCCGAACTGGTATGGCGTCCACTCGGCCTGCTGAGCGGAGTTACCGACATCGAGCGACTCAAGCTGGCAAAGGGCCAGGTCACGATCATTGGGAGTGATACGGATGACAGCCCTGCGAAAGATGGACCTGGCTGGTTGCCGGATGTCCACCTCGAGATGCTGGATGTTTCCTCTGTGCAGGTGCGCAGCGGCGGCAAGGTGTATCAGATCGAGCAGCTCTCCGCACAGGCCACCCTTGAATCGCAGCAGCTCAACCTGGCTCATGCCGAGTTGCAAATGTCCCACCTGACGGCAAACGCCAGCGGGACAGTGGACCTGCAGGAATTATCGGTGACCGGCGTACAGCTGGAGTGGAACTGGCAGCCACCGGAACTGTTGCAGCCGCTTACAGGGGCTGCCACGCTGAATGGCAATACTGACCAGTTACAGATTGCGGCTACTCTAAGCAGCCCGGCACAGGCGATGCTCAACATGGAGCTGGAACATCCGTTAAAAACGCCAGTCTGGCGTGCCGGGTTCTCGATGGCACAGCTCAATCTGCGGCAGGATGTGTCTGCCGACTTACCCGACGTCGTTGTCAGTCTGGAAGGTAACAGTACGGGTAATAGCGAAACCGCCAGACTCGATGCCACTGGCAATGTGCTCTTCGATGAGGTCTCACGCCCATGGCAGCTTGATGCCCGTGTGCCGCTGACCGGTGACGGCTACCCCTGGCTGGAAATGAACTCGGGACAGGCCAGCATAGCGATAACGCCTGACGAGACGCGTCCTGACCTGGCACACATCCAGGTCGACATCCCCGATTTTGGCGAGCTATGGCCCGGCCTGGCCGGCCAGCTCCAGGGTGAAGGTGAACTGCTCGGTGAGCGCATGCGTCCCGCTATCAAGCTGACAGTCAATGGCACCAACCTGATAGCTGGTGATCATCAGGTGGCGCGAATCGATGCCGAGGTAAAGCTCGATTCCAGCCTGACACCCGAAGCGCAGATGCTGATTTCCACCCGGGTAGAAAAAGCCCATATCGCCGGCAACGAGTTCGACGGCAACATGCAGCTGGAGGGCACTCTGCGGGATGCACGACTCGACCTGAGACTGATTGAGACCGAACGGGGTGGCATAGAATTGAGTATGAAGGGAGGGCTGGACGATGACACACTTAGCGCTGATATCGAGCGCTTAGCCCTCGATCATCCTGACCTGGGTCAGTGGCAGACTTCCGAGACCAGTGCGTTGAGAATTACTTCAAATGACGGGCAACTGAGCCATCTCTGCCTGAACCAGACTGACGCCAGCCTCTGTACAGAACTGGCATGGCACGGCACCCTGCAGTCACCTCGTTTTAACGGGTCAGCAAGGTTACAGCTACCCGTTGCCAGGCTGGGAGAACCGGCCACGGTTTTCAAACAGAACATACTGAAGGTGCAACTGGATGGCACTGATATCAGTGTCGATGGCCAAAGTGAACTGGGCGGTCGACCATTGAGCCTGAGTGGGCATGGCAATCTCATCAGTGTTGATGACTGGCGTATCAGCCTGGCAGCGCAGGCAGATGATGTGCCGGTGTATGCCATCCCGGCAATCAATCAGCAGGAGAATTTTACGCTTGCCGGCCTGATGCGTATGAATCTCGAACTTGCCGTGGACAACACTTATAAAGTCGAGCATTTCGACGCTGAATTTCTTCTCAAAGATGGCATGCTGAAACGTACCTTCATCGATGGTGATGAGGAGGAACTGGCGATACACAAGCTGCGTATAACGGCTGGCAAGCAGCGGGAGAATCTGGTGGTCGCGGGCAAGCTGCAGGATGCCCATGCAGGTCATCTCAAGATGGATTTTGTGTTGCCGGCCGAACTCGACCAACTCAGTAAACCAGATCTGCCATTGAACGGGCGCTTGACGGCAGACTTTCCAGGCTTGCAGGCCTTTGGCATCTTTCTTGACGATGTCACACTGCCGGAAGGCACACTCTCGGCGGACATCGGAGTAGAAGGCACTCGTGCAGCACCACAGTTGCAGGGTCGAGCTGCGCTCGAGGTGCCGCGACTCGACCTGTCTGATCCGGAAATCAGCTTCGATGACACCACCCTGGCTATCAAGCTTGATGGCAACGAGTTGAGTGCAAGCGGTGGCAGCCGGGTTGATGGTCGCCCGCTCACACTTGAGGGGCGTGCAGTATTTCATACAATCGACGATTGGGATGCAATGCTGCAACTGGCAGGCGACTCCATCAGGCTGGAAAATTTTTTCGGATCCAGCTTGCAGGCCAGTCCCGGCCTGAAAGTTGCGGTCACGCCAGGCAAAGTGAATCTGACTGGCGACGTCGTGGTTGAAGGCAGCGATATATTCATTCGAGACATCTCTACGACGGTAAGGCCATCCAGTGATGTACGTATTGTCGATGAAGAACAAAACGCTTCGCCAGGCTGGCATGTTGTGACTGACCTCGGCCTGCGCCTGACAGGTGACAATCGTCTGCGTGTTGCCGGCTTCAACGGACTGCTTGGTGGCAATGTGCGAGTGCGCAGTGAAACCGGCAAGCTCACTTCCGGAGAAGGTGTGCTGACGGTCAACGAGGGCGTGTACCGGGCCTTCGGCACCACAGTACCCATCCAGCGCGGGAGACTCGAATTCATCGGCGGCGCACTGGATGACCCGGCGATACAGATAGAAAGCCGTCGTCGTGTCGAACCGGGTGAGGTTGGTTTCGATGTGACGGGAACTCTGCAATCTCCGGTTGTCACGCTGGTATCCAGTCCCACGATGGAGCAGTCCGATATTCTCTCGTGGCTCCTGTTCGGCAGGGGCGCAGGTGATACCGAGGGTGCCTCGACGGCGCTTCTGGCTGGCTCGATCCAGACAGCACTGGGCCGCGAGGAGGAAGAGTCGTTCATGCAACGTATGCTGAATCGCATGGGCATGACAAATGTGGAGGTGGTGACTGACACCAGTGGCGTGGGCCTGAGCAGGCAGCTCACCCCTCGCCTTTTCATCAAGTATCAGGTTAATGTCTGGAACCAGACCGAAAGCCGCCTGATACTGCGCTACCTCTTAAGTGAACACTGGACGTTGGAGGGCATCAGTGGTGATGAAGGTGGCGGTGATATTCTCTACGAACGTGAGCGCTGAGATTTACGGAGTATTCAATCTACAACCCGGGTGCTACCTCGGATACAGCTCGGTCACCATCCAGCCATTGAAGCACACGTGTTTGCAGATAAGGATAGAACGGGTTGTACCTCAGACGCAGCAGCCAGTCTCCAGGAATTTTCAGCAAGCCTCGCTCACCCTTGATTGCCATATCTCCGAGAAACACAAGCTCATCATCTGTTGGTGGGTGTTGACCATATAGCGGGTCATCGGGCGGGATAGGCAGGGCTACGTGGGACAGGGAAACCACCCCCCTGGGCCAGCTGAGGTCCAGATGCTCTGTGTCTGACTTCTCGAGTGAAAATGGTGCCTTGCGGCGTGCTACAACGCGGGCGCTGTGCGGGTTCTCATTGGTGACAAAGGTCACGGCGAACGGCAAACTCTGGTCAGCCATCATACGATGGGTCAGTGGCCCCGGATCAGACACCAGCATGGTCGACTTGATGGCCGTATTGCGATTGATATCGAACAGCACCAGTTCGTTGCGATTGGCAGGTAGATGCATCAGCAGATTGTCGACCACCGCATCGGTGGTCACCGTTGAATCAACCGTGGACTTGAGTACGAGAATCGGTGGCAGCTTGTCGGCAGCGGCCGGGTTCTGAGCCAATGCCTGCATGCGCTGGTCTACATCGCGTGTGATGCGGTGGACCTGCGCACCGGCATTCGTTGCAAAGGAGTTGTACTTGTAGGGATCGAATTCGTCCATGATGGACAGGTAGGCCAATCCGCCCAGCCCAGGCAGCGCCGCCAGGGCATTCTTGAATCCAGCCAGTGCACCCGTCGGGTGGACTCTTATGGCCGGTGAGATCAGCACCAGGCTAGCGGGAACCGGCACCTTAGCTTCTTCTATAGCGTTGAGTGTGAAGTCCAGGGACAGCGGAGCGCCGGTGGAATAACCAACCATGTGTATGGGCCTCGGTCCCAGGCTGTTCGCCAGGTGATCCATAGCCAACTTTACTGCAGCTGCCATGTCCTGCCACGTCACATGTTTGAGACCCGACGGGGCCGTGCCATGTCCCGGCAGACGCAGGCCGACAACCTGGTAACCACGTTGATTGAGCGTCTTGCCCAGTGCCCGCAAGCTGTAGGGTGAATCAGACATGCCGTGCAACAGCAGTACGCCTCCAACCGGCGCGTCTACATGGAACTCAAAGCTCCGGTTCCAGTTGGGTTCGATTCGTCGAGGATCTGCCGAACTTCCCGCACTATAACGTTTAAGTGTATGCGCGGGGCCGGTGGCGGTATTGGCGTAGACTTTCTCGTCCAGCTGACTGAACAGCCTTTGCTCCAGTGCCAGGTAGTCGTCGAAGTTGCGTACCTGGTCATCTGTCATAGCCACCGTGAACTCCTCGGTCAACTTCTCAGTGTGCCAGGGCTCCAGTGGTGAGTCGCTGCTGCACCCCTGGATACTTATGACTACCACGGCAACTATCTGGGCAATTGTGCTGCGAAACAGTAGTCGAGTTCTTCGGGTGCTTATACGTTTCATAAATATATCAGCGCCCCCGTGTCAAAACGAAGTAACGTGCATCATTGGGAGTCTGCAAAGAGTAAAGTTCACGAGTCTGCGGCAGAGTGGTGCCGGTGAAGCGCAGGAACAGGTCGTCGAAAAATTCCGGTGTTTCAAGGCTGAAGTTATGGAAGTTACGGGTGCGGTTCACGGGTGTAACATCGACAAGCACCAGCTGGTCATTGTTCGGTTCCAGTAACTCGTAGTAGCTTGCTGCCTGTTCCACCTGACCAGGGTTGCCAGGATCCAGTGTACTTTCACCCAGGCGCTGCCCGCGGTTAATAATACGGCTAGTCAGCAGTGCGCGATCATTGGATGAGACGTAGACCGTAATATTGTCTGCAAGCGCCTTGATCTCCTGCTTGAACTGGCTGTTGAACTCAGTGTGATCAACATCGGCTGCAGTCAGCATGACATTCTCGAATTCGGTATGCGCATCGGAGAAGTCAGCATCCCTGTACAACAGGCTGAAGGCATCGACGACAACCTGCCCACCCATGCTGTTGGCCATCAGCCATAAGCGGTCGGGCTGCACGTCCTTGATGATCAGCTTGAGGGTGTCGGCAAGCTCGGCAGCAGACGCCTGTGCAACACCACGAGCGCGCCGGTAACCTCGCAGTGAAGAGCCCTGGTCGCCGGGCCAGTCAAAAACGAGTACTGGTGTGTTAATGTCCAGTACATGTGCCAGAAAGGCCGTCTTGCGCAAGGCCGATTGAAAGGCTTCGCGAAATCCGTGCACAATGATCAGCAATGAGCGGCGTGGTGACGCCTCTACCTGCTTGTGTAGCTGTGACAGAAAAGCCTCCTGCTCAAGTACCTGCACATCCTGCAGCTGAATTTCTTCATTGAGGAACCAGGCGCTCGAATCTACAATCATGCCGAGGCCGAGCCTGGCTTCTATCCTGGTGTCGAAAGAACCGAACTTGAGTATAGCCTCCCGCTCGGAGTCGAAACGCTTATCAATCTCTCCCTGTACATCGCCCTGGCGGCGGTTAGTAGCATAGAAGAACCGGAATGTGTCCTGCTCGGCAAGTTGCGTCACGGTCATGCGTCGGAATGAAAAGTTTTCCGCGTGTTCCAGCAGAGTGCGTGTACCTATAAAATAGACGTAGAGCGCAAGGCCGGCTAAAAAAAGCATGGCCAGTACCATTGCCCAATACGTCCGTTTTCTCAAACGTGTCATTCTTCAGGGTTTCTCATCTTATTATTCAGTAGTTACCCTTTTATAGAATACCAGCCTCGGCGAATCTAGCAACCAGCCTGTTCCGGGCTGAGTAACTTACTGTCGGAGCGCCATTCCCGGCGCGATTATTTCAGATCATATTTATTTTTAAGAAATCGCTGGGGACGGCGCTCCTACGATTATATTTAGTGCTCTTTGGTTGCCCGGAAATCAACCCCCGGAAACCGCTCTATCGCCAGATCAAGATTCACTCTCGTCGGCGCCAGATAGGTCAGGCTATTCGCGCCGTCAAGTGCCAGATTGTTTGACGACTTCTGTTTTAACAGTTCAATCTCCCGCTCATCATCGGATTCAACCCAGCGGGCAGTAGCAACATTCGCTGGTTCAAAAATACATTCAACCCGGTACTCGGATTTAAGGCGGGAAGCAACGACATCAAACTGCAGGATACCGACAGCACCCAGAATCAGTTCATTGGTATTTAGCGGCCTGAACAGTTGCGTGGCACCCTCTTCACTGAGTTGCTGCAAGCCCTTCAGTAGTGCCTTGTTCTTCAATGGATCTTTTAGAATCACACGGCGAAAAAGTTCTGGTGCGAAATGTGGGATACCAAGAAACTTCAGGTCCTCACCTTCGCTAAAAGCGTCACCAATCTGGATAGTACCGTGGTTGTGCAGGCCAAGAATATCCCCCGGCCAGGCTTCTTCGGCTGTTGATCGTTCACCAGCCATGAAGGTCAGGGCATTATTAACGACTACATCTCGCCCCAGGCGGACATGGTGCATTTTCATTCCGCGTCGGTATTTTCCTGAGGTAACGCGCAAGAATGCGATACGGTCACGATGGGCTGGATCCATATTCGCCTGAATTTTGAAAACGAAACCGGTAAATTTTTCTTCGCCCGGTACAACATTCCGCTGCTTTGCTTCCCGCAGTTCTGGATGAGGGGCATACTCAACAAAACTATCTAGCAGTATTTGTACACCGAAGTTATTGATTGCTGAACCGAAGAAAACCGGGGTCAGCGTACCTGCCAGATAATCGTCGAGTGAGAACTCATGGCTGGCACCACGTACCAGTTCAATTTCTTCTTTCAAATCATCATAAATCGAACCTAGCCTGGCAGCAGCCTGTTCTGAATCTATGCCTTCAATCACTTCACCATCAATGGCTTTGCTGCCTGGCTCGTAAAGAAAGATACGATCTTCATAAAGATGGTAGACACCACGAAATTCCTTGCCCATACCGATAGGCCAGGTCATTGGTGCGCAGCGAATATCAAGTACCTGTTCAACTTCATCAAGAATATCCAATGGGTCCTGACCGAAGCGATCCATCTTGTTGACAAAAGTCATTATGGGTGTGGTTCGTAAACGGCAAACTTCCATCAGTTTAATGGTGCGGGCCTCAACACCTTTGGCGATATCAATAACCATCAATGCAGAATCGACCGCGGTCAATGTACGATAAGTATCTTCCGAGAAATCCTCATGTCCGGGCGTATCGAGCAGATTGACTATTCGATCCCGGTAAGGGAACTGCATAACGGATGTCGTAACAGAAATACCACGCTGCTGCTCCATTTCCATCCAGTCAGAAGTAGCATGACGTTCTGCCTTGCGCCCCTTCACTGCCCCGGCAAGCTGAATCGCGCCGCCGAACAACAATAGCTTTTCAGTCAGCGTGGTCTTACCCGCATCAGGATGCGAAATAATGGCAAAAGTACGACGCCGTGATAATTGGTCTTGCAGTTCACTCATTGTGGATTTCTATGTCTATTTAAAAGCAGGTATTGTTCAATGCAGCGATGCACGCCATTCAAGACCGGCAAGAATCTCTGCTTCAGCCTCAATGATTTCTTCATTTCGCTTTTCGATCTCTGCTTCAGAAAAGTAATGTAATGCCATCTTTTTAAATACATCACCGTGCCTTGCTTCAGTGGCCCAGAGATCCCGGTAAAATTCTCCTAATTCAGCATCCTCCAGGGATTCTGCAATAATTCTAAAGCGCTCGGCGCCACGTGTTTCGATAACAGATGCCACGAGCAAACGATCGAGCAACCGCTCATCCCGGCCATGCCGACAGACCTTAATCAATTGATTGACATAGGGATCCGGCTCATCAGGAACCATCTGCAAGCCGCGCTTTTCCATCAACTCCAGTACGTCACGAAAATGGTCCAGCTCATCCTGAGCCACCTGCAGTAAATCAGGGATAATTTCGGTACGGTCCGGGTACTTGACGATGACTGACATGGCATACGCCATAGCCTTCCGCTCACAACTGGCGTGATCAATCAGAAAATCATCAAAATTATCCAGAATCACCTGCACCCAATCAGGATCGGTAGTACTGGCAAGCTGTGCACGTAATCTGGGCATAGTAAATCCTTTGCAAAATCAGCCGCCTATTTTACCATAAGCATAAAAGGAAAGGAGGAAAGGAGCATCAATTCGAAAACCCTCTACTTCTTTAGGCTTCGACTTTTCCTTTCCTCCTTTCCCCTGAAGTTAACCCATCGCGCCGAGCGATACTCCTACAATAAAAAATCGCATCAGGGTTTAAGATTCAGGTTTTACGTAACCCGTAACACGAAAACCGTAAAACGTCCTTCCTTTCCCCTTTCCTCTTCTCCCGCCTGCGGTTAACATATTCTTATGAAATACTGTCAAAGCTGTGGCTCAACTGTAAACATTTGTATTCCTGCCGGGGATAACCGTGAAAGATATGTCTGTATAAGCTGCGGCGATATCCATTATCAGAACCCGAAAATCGTCACCGGCTGCCTGCCGGCATGGGAGGACAAAGTCTTACTCTGTAAACGCGCCATCGAACCTCGTCACGGCTACTGGACGCTGCCTGCGGGGTTTATGGAGAACGAGGAAACTCTTGAACAGGCTGCAGTGAGGGAAAGTGTTGAAGAAGCCAATGTCTCTCTGGAAAACCTGCGACTCTATACTATCATCAGCCTGCCACATATCTCACAGGTCTACATGATGTTTCTGGCAGACCTGAAAAATACTAATTTCTACCCGGGCGTTGAAAGCCTGGAAACAGAACTTTTCACCGAGGAAAAAATCCCGTGGAGCGAATTAGCCTTTAAAACGATCGATACTACACTGCAGCATTTCTTCATTGACCGCAAAAAAGGTACGTTCCCACTCCACAGCAGCGTCATTGAAAAGAAGAATCACTGACGATGGACACCTTTACCGATCTTGAAGCAGTCTTTATGGGGTGGATGATTCCAGTCTTTAATCTGGTCGGGAATAATCGCTATACCGTCGCTCTGATAGTCATGTTGATAACCATTTCCCTGGCCTGGCTAATCTCCAGGGTGGTGTACAAATATCTCCGTAGACTTTTAAGAAAAACCAGAAATACCGTTGACGAGGAATTGCATAATTACCTGCGGCAACCCATTTTTTTCACAATATTAATATTCGGCATAGATATCACTACGGACATACTCATAGGCGATGGTCGCTTCATCCGCCTGCTTGATTCCATATTCACCAGCCTGCTGGTATTAATCTGGACACTTTTTTTCATCCGTGCGGCCCGTCTGTTGCTGACCAAGATCAGTCACCAGGAAAAAGGCGTTGTCACCACTCGCACCTTACCGATACTGCAAAACCTGACACTGGTCATTATTTCCAGCATTGCCATCTACATGCTGTTCACCACATGGGATGTCGATATGACCGCCTGGCTGGCATCAGCCGGTGTACTGGGTATTGCCATCGGCTTTGCTGCCAAGGATACCCTCGGCAACCTGATTTCAGGGGTATTTATCATGGCTGATGCACCTTACAAGATTGGTGACTATGTCGTACTGCAGGATGGCATGCGGGGTGAAATACAGAATATCGGTTTACGCAGCACCCGATTACTGACCCGAGATGATGTGGAGGTCACCATTCCTAATTCCATTATGGGCAATACCGCCGTAATCAACGAAACAGGAGGCCCGCATGAGAAATACCGTATCCGGGTAAAAGTCGGTGTCGCCTACGGTTCCGACATAGATCAGGTACGAAAACATCTGCTGGAGGTGGCAAGGCGCTCTACCTTCGCCTGTGATTTCCCCGAACCCCGGGTACGCTTCCGAAATTTTGGTGGATCGGGTCTCGAGTTTGAACTGCTATGCTGGATCAATGAGCCAGTGCTCAAGGGCAGAGCGCTAGATGATATAAATTCAGCTGTCTACAGGCTTTTCCAGCAGGAAGGCATAGAAATTCCCTATTCCAAGCAGGATGTGTATATAGAGCCTACTCAGTAAGTCACGCCACCACGATCTGATAAACATAACGGTGCCGTCGCAGGGTAATGTTTTGCGAAGGAAGTAAACTTCCCCTTCACAGCTGGAATAAATTGTAACAAAAACCCTGT
>JAYEGM010000217.1:0-2040 GCA_034659075.1 Pseudomonadota bacterium | reverse complement strand
ACTGGTCCCAGGTACTTTACGACCAGGCCTTGCTCAGTGAAGGCGGCAAGCTGGAAGCACCAGCGGATTATGTGCGTCGGATTAACAAGTTGCTGACCAGTAAACTTGCCAGTTAACAGTCATCGTTTTAACGTTTTACGTTTTACGCTCTTGCGTAAATCGTAATTCGTAAAACGTAATTCCCCTTCACATCTGGTCAAATGCATGTTTAAAAAATCCTGTTTGGTACTAATCACCTGCCTGATAGCTACCACTCAATCCTCTTTCGCCAAACCCGACAACCTTGCTGCGGAACAAATACTACGCCGCGGCAATGGCTCAGAGGTACAGACCCTCGACCCACACAAGGCAGAAGGTGTCCCTGCCTCGAACATCCTGCGTGATCTCTATGAAGGACTGACGATTGAAGCACCCGATGGCACGATTATTCCCGGCGCTGCAGAATCGTGGGAGATCAGTGATGACAGGACGGTGTACACCTTTCATATTCGTCATACGGCGAAATGGTCGAACGGCGACCCGGTAACCGCCAATGATTTTGTGTTTGGCCTGCGCCGTTCCGTTGACCCGGCTACCGGCTCACAGTATTCTCAGATTCTCGCACCAATATTAAATGCCGAAGATATCATCGCAGGGAAAAAGCCTGTCGATAGTCTGGGCGTAGTAGCCGTTGATAATAAAACGCTGAAAATCACGTTGAAATCTGCCACCCCCTACCTGCTGGGCCTGCTCAATCACTCAACCACCTACCCGGTAAATCAGCGCAATATAGAAAAACATGGCGACCAGTTCTCACGCCCCGGCAAGCTGGTCGGCAACGGCGCCTATATCCTGAAGGAATGGGTATTACAGTCCCATGTCGTACTGCAGCGCAATGCCCTGTACTGGGACAATGACAAAACAATCATCGAGAAAGTTGTCTTTCTGCCCATCGAAGAGAGCTCTGCAGAGCTGAAGCGTTACCGTGCCGGTGAGCTGGATATCACCGGCAGCATCCCGACCAACCAGCTCAGCTGGATACAGAAAAACCTGCCAGGTGAACTGCATATCGCCCCCACCCTGGGCACTTACTATTATGGCTTCAACCTCACGCGCCCCCCGTTCAAGGATAATCTAAAACTGCGCCAGGCGCTGTCAATGGCGGTAGACCGTGAGATCCTGACCGGGAAGGTCACTAAAGCGGGTGAAATCCCTGCCTACGGCTGGGTCCCACCGGGTGTCAACGACTACACCAGCCAGACTCTGGATTACGCAAAACTATCCAAAAAAGAACGTATCAAAAAAGCAAAGCAGCTTTACCAGGAAGCCGGGTACAGCAAAGGCAACCCCCTGGTGCTCGAGATTCGCTACAACACCTCCGAGGGGCATAAAAAAGTGGCCATTGCCATCTCAGCCATGTGGAAGATGAACCTCGGCATCCGCACCAAACTGATCAATGAAGAATGGAAGGTCTTCCTGGAAAACCGCAAACAGAAAAAACTGACACAGGCCTTCCGCGGCGGCTGGATCGGAGACTATAACGATGCCTTCACCTTCGCCGAACTGATGCAGAGCACCCACGGCATCAATGATTCCGGCTACAACAATCCGAAATATGACAAGCTGCTGGAACAGGCGGCAACCGAAAGTGATATGGAAAAACGCCGTGGCATTATGGAGGAAGCTGAACGGATGCTGCTGAATGATCATGCGATCATGCCGTTGTATTTTTATGTCACCAAGCATTTGATCAAGCCTTATGTGAAGGGGTACCAGGCGAATATTCTTGATCATACTTATAGTAAGAATTTGTGGATTGTTAAGCATTAGGTTGTAGCTTTTTTTTGCTTGCGCACGGCTGAATTCTCTTTCTTTTTTATTCTTTTTCTTGAATTGATCTGATGCTTTCGCCCTTCATGGGCGAGTGACTTTTCTTTGCTTGCTCAAAGAAAAAGTAACCAAAAGAAAGAGCACCCGCAGGCCAACACCTCGGGGTGGCTTTTCTTTGGTTCTGTATAAATAAGTCAAAAGACTAAATCCGCAGGAAGCGGATTTGAACAG
>JAYEGM010000216.1:0-8723 GCA_034659075.1 Pseudomonadota bacterium | reverse complement strand
TGGATGAAACAGGATTGAGCCGAAAAGAAGTGCGTTCTGTCATTGATGGACTGAAGGATATCATTCACGGTCACATCAAACCCCGTGGCGCAGGTGAATTCACCTACCCTGGCCTGCTTAAAATTAAACGTGTAATCAAACCTGCAACAAAAGCACGTCCAGGCAGAAATCCCTTTACCGGCGAAGACATCATCATTAAAGCCAAACCGAAAAGCAAGGCTGTGCGTGTGCGTCCGCTAGCTGGCCTTAAAAAGATGGTCGATTAAGGAAACAAACTGGAACCTTGTCTGACAGCACCCGGTTTGTGAGACCTGTCAGACCGGTTTTGAACTGCTGCAAAAATTACTGAGGCCGGGGCAACGCCGCGGCCTCATATATCTATTTATCCCAGGACTTAAATGTAAGCATCCATCGGTCCAGCCTGGATTTTATCTTTCCACCCTGAGATTCAATGGTGGAGGCCAGCACTATTGCAACCACTCCCAGTGCAGCCATGCTGAACCAGTTAGTCAGGTCGAAGTGATGTACTAGCTCATAGGCCTGGTAGATTGCACCTGTCAGTATCAAAACGATACCACTTGTAAATATATTTCGGTACTGTTTCTGGTAACCCAATACAACCAACCCCATACCAACAGCAATACACACCAGAGAAGCCTGCAGGCTTGCGACAATAAGAAGATTGTAAATCGTATTTAGCAGGACCAGGCCGACGGCAATATTGCGATAGCCTGCCGCGAAGGAATGACTGCGACGGGATATATCATAGACCATGCCTGCTGATATAAATGTGGCTAGCGGGATGATCAGCGACTTCGAGATAATTACTGCATCGAACATTGCAGCGCTAATAAGGGGAATGGCAGAAAATGCTGGCAGCAGTGATAGCGCATTGAGTGTGCTGCACATCTTTGACTCTGTCTCAAAATTTGTTGAAGCCTGCCTGATCATAAGGAAAACAGTAATGGACAATATCGAAAGCAGAAAATAATCAGCTGAATAAAGCCACAGGCTACGTACCATCAGTACGGCCAGGGGCAAAAACAATAGTCCCAGTGCTGTGATACCTTCACGGGTTTTAATGGCTATTTGCTGATGCGATACTTTAGTACTGAAAAATACACTGAAAATAGTAAGTGCGAGTACCACTAGAGCAACGAGTTGCGGGTCGCGAAATGGCAGCAGCAAGGCCGCATTACTTACGAGAAATATTAGTGCCACCTTCTTTGATATGCTTCGAGCGAGCACGGTATATCCAAGAAAAGTGACTGGAATCAAGATCAGCATAGCGCCTGCACTGGTCAGCAAGGCTGCCTTCATGCTGCCGGATGACCAGGCAACGTAATTCGGGTAAAGGCTGGAATCTATGCCTCCCATTTGAGAGAAAATAAAGGCACCCAAAATAGCAAAATTAGCAGGTACCGATGCCAGAGCCAGCGTGAGCAGCAGTCGAGCACCTTTGCCATCCTTCAGCCAGTGCCCACTGGCCAATCCAATCGTCGCCAGCGCTGCAGTATGGCCGAGCATCATGAAATAGCGCATAACATCATTACCGCTTTGCCAGCCCTTAATAAGAAAGCTGTACATGGCGATTAGCAGTACACCGGCACCCAGTACTCGCAACAGACCTGGCAGTTTTTTCATCAGATCAAAGCTGCTTCCTGAATCAGTTTCGAACAGCTTATTTTTATCAGCCATATCCTGTGATGTATTCATTACTTCTCCTCCTTTTTAAGCAGTGATTGCAGCTCGCTTCGCAGCTCATCTTCCTGCTCATTCAAAATGAATTCACGTTCCATGGGATCGACCATCTGCTGGCTATCAATCGCCATTTCATCATGACTAATATTGATCTCCCAGCGGTCAAAAGTATCGTCCAGCAGCTGGGTGGCGCACGGGCTGGAATCACAGGTAGCACGCAGTGCCGAGCTGGTGGATTGGCGGGCTCTCATCAGCGTAAGTTTTTGCTTAATTTCTGTCAGTCGCTGTTCGCTAAATTCAATATTAGCGGCCAGCTTTTCGGCGGTTTGCTGATACTGGAGCAATGCCTGTTGGTGACGGTTGATCTTCTGTTCACACTGGCGACTATGACAGACACACTTCAACGCCCGGCCCTCATCACTTTTAGCACATTCAATGGCACGATTACGCCATTGCCGGGCCCTTTCTTTCTGTTCGAGAATCTGATTCTTCAGTCGCTCTTCATCCTGGTGGACGCGATTCAATCGTACTTTCGCGACAGCGACTTTTTTTCGCATATCATTGAGTGTTGCCTGTACGACGGCGTCATGATTTTCAATTTCATTGACTACGCTATCTATGCGAGAAACAAGAGTTGTGGACAAACGTTTAAGAATTGACATTGTGTACTCCCTCGTATTGGTGGTCCCGAGGTAATATTTTATTAAAGTCGCATATAAGTAAACGTTTGTGTTATATGTAACGAAAAAGTCCACTTTAAGTATATTGATACTATACTTTTTTGAAGTTGATGGAGAAAAAGGAGAAGATATGGCTCAAACAGCAGCCTTGATCGAGACACTAAAACAGGCCTTAAGAAGTCACCACCTGACCTATGCAGAGATAGCAAAAAAGCTGTCCATGAGTGAGGGGAATGTAAAACGCATGTTTGCCACAAAACGCTTTACCCTCGAGCGGGTGGAAGACATCTGCTGCCTGATGCATATGGAATTGACTGATCTCCTGCATCTGTATGAAGAATCGCGCCAACGGATTACTCGACTGTCATTAGAGCAGGAACAGGAGCTGGTACAGGATCTGAAATTACTACTGGTCGCCGTGAGCGTGCGAAATCACCTGGGTTTTGACGACATACTCAATAACTACCATATATCTGAAACTGAATGCATTCGCTACCTGGCTAAACTCGACAAACTCAAAATTATAGACCTGCTACCACAAAACCGTATTAAATTACGTATAGATGAAGGATTTCGATGGCGCCCCAACGGCCCCATAGAATGTTTTTTTGAAAAGCAGATTCAGAGTCAATTCCTAAAGTCCGACTTTAGCGCCGCCCTGGAGAAACGTCTGTTTCTATTTGGGCTATTGAGTGAAACTTCAGCACAGCTCCTGCTGAACAAGATGCAAACTTTCTCAAGTGAGTTTACAGATTTACATCGCCAGGATTCCCATTTACCACTGGATAGACGTAATACTATCGGCATAATGCTGGCCATGAGGCCCTGGGAGGCGGAGGTCTTTCACCCAATGCTTCGATAAGTGAATTGCAAGGCCTGAGGTCTTTTATGCTTTAGCATCAAACTTAAGGCACCAGTTCGTATTCTAAAATTTCATTCTCAGATAATTTGAAATTCTTGCCATAGACAGGATTGAACTCAGGGCCGATATCAAAGACACGAACTACTATCTCGGATAAGCCTAGCGAAAATATTACAGCAAGTGATATTACAGTTGCGGCAAGTAGAATATTGTATCTATTAGTTCTTTTTTTCCTGGATTCCACGAAGATTCAACTCTCTAGTTCAACTTGTTTGATGTGCCGATACAATTCACAAGTGGAAAAATTATTTGATATAAAAGAATACACAATTGGACAGTTTTAAGCCATGATATCTAATTGGCTTGCTATTTAATCAATAACCACCCGCAGCGCAGATGGTATGGTGAAAGCCTCCTGACGTTTCTCTTCTCGTTCCTGATTCTTTTTAGAACTTGCCGGTTCAAAGGAGACCATTATCTCTCCACACGCCGTTTCAGCTGGGTCTTTTCGTGTTTCACCGCCAATGGCGGTGGTTTACCAGGGTTTAATTAATCTATAAACAGGCTTTTAAGTCAGAGGCCAGATATAGCCAATCAACAGTCAGTCAGACGGCGATTCACTTATTGGCAGATCATATCTGGAAGCAGGAAGGACTGGAATTCACCAAAACTTATAAATGGCACGCCCGAGACGATTCGAACGTCCGACCTCTGCCTCCGGAGGGCAGCGCTCTATCCAGCTGAGCTACGGGCGCGTGGAGGTCGTATTATGACCTCTACCCTGTGGCTGATACAAGCAATACAATATTTACTTTCACCCTGACAGGTATCTCCTTACACCGAATCCAGTTTACGAAATTCTTTTGGTGATTCTCCAGTCCATCTTTTGAAAGCACGTGAAAAGGAACTCATCTCTGAAAAACCGAGCATGAATGATATTTCTGTCAGCGTCAGCTGTCGGTCATGAATATATTTACAGGCAAGATCCTTCCTTACTTCTGTCAGAATAGCCTTGAAGGTCGTCCCCTGATCATTTAGTTTTCGCTGCAACGTACGTTTGCTGGTGTAAATGGCTGCTGAAATGGTGTCATCGGTTACATTTCCAGAAGGTAATTGGTCGAGGATCGCCACCTTGACCTGCTGAATAATATCGTCCTGATCCATCTTGGCAAGGTATTTGATCATCACCTGATCATTAATCTGGGCGAGTTGTGGATTGGAACTGGTGAGTTGTTTGTTGACAACGTCTAGTGGCAGGATAATCTGGTTATTTTTTGCACCGAACTCGACGGGACATCGAAAGAAGCTGAAATAATCTCCACTGCAGGAGGTTGATCCAGCATGCTTAAAACTAACCGATACGGGGTTCAAATCCTGGCCATAATTAGCACGACACATACTTAACAAAATAGCCGATGTGGAGTCAGCCTGGTAGTACTGTGGGGATTCTCTGTCCTCTGAAAATACGGTAACAACCAGGTTGTCAGCATTTTCTTCCAGAGTTACAGATATTGCGTCATTGATGATACGAACATAACGTGAGAGACGATTAAGTGCTGTATATAAGGTGGAGCTTGCCAGCCACGCATAACCGAGTGACGCCAGATGTGATGGATGCCACAGGCGAGCTACTTTCAGCCCCATGCATGGGTCATCAACCACCATATAGAGTTGGTGATAGATATTATCAACACTCAAAAGGCTGAATCTTGCATGAGGATCATTTATCAACTTCGGATCGATCCGGGCTTCTCGGAAAAACGGCTCTGGATCCAGGTCATAATTCTCGATTACTTTCCATAATAAACCCGCAGCAGATGCAATAGTTGTCTGAGTTTTTATTGTCATTTTTTCACATAAACCGTATATATTCTGTAGTCTGAAACAATACATCATTCATAATTATTTTGACAGATTCTGCTTCAAATCATATGAGGTACCGATAAATGGCTGAGCTGTAATGAACTGTTTATACTATTGCTAATCGCCATCTTGACCCCCATATTATTGTGACCATTTATATTCAATTCATATCATTTTGACTGGTAAACGAGAACGAGCTCACTAAGGACGACTTATGGAATTTAAGGATTACTATGAAATCATGGGCATCAAACGTGATGCCTCTCAGGGTGAGATAAAAAGGGCCTACCGTAAACTGGCTCGAAAATATCATCCCGATGTTAGTAAAGAGTCTGAGGCGGAGGATCGTTTCAAGGAAGTTGGCGAAGCCTATGAGGTGTTAAAAGACCCTGAAAAACGCACGGCCTATGATCAGTTAGGATCAAACTGGCAGCAGGGGCAGGACTTCCAGCCACCACCCGGATGGCAGGATGGCTTTGAATTCAGCGGTGGCGGTTACACGGAAGCCAATTCAGCGAATTTTAGTGATTTTTTTGAGGACCTGTTCGGACGAGCTGGCGGAGCTGGATTTCAGCAGGGCCCACAGCCTGGCTTTCAATTGAAAGGCGAGGATCACCATGCAAAAGTCGGTGTGTCTCTGGAAGATGCCTTTCACGGTGCCGAACGCGCCATCACACTGAAAATGCCTGAAGTCGATGCCACTGGCCATCTCGTCACGCGTGATCGCAAGCTGAATGTAAAAATCCCGAAGGGTGTCACACAAGGGCAAAGAATTCGTCTGCGCGGTCAGGGTGGCCCCGGCACCGGCGATGCGCCGGCCGGAGACCTCTATTTGGAAATAGATCTGTTGCCCCATTCTATTTACACCGTAGATGGGCGCGATGTATATGTAGATCTGCCGATTACCCCATGGGAGGCAGCGCTGGGTGAAAAAATTTCCATCCCGACACTGGGAGGCAAGGTTGAAATGAAAATACCAGCGGGATCACAGAGCGGCAGCAAGCTGCGCTTGAAAGGACGCGGCATACCCGGAAAGCGAAAAGGTGATCAATTTGTGGTACTAAAAATTCAAGCACCCGAAGCCAAAACAGAAGAGCAGAAAAAACTGTATCGTCGCATGCAGGAAGAAATGAACTTTAACCCGCGCAGCCGGTTGGGAGTATAAAAAATGTCCAGGCATTCCACGCACATCGAAATCATTGACGAATATTTTGAATTCACCCTCGCCGACCTCTGCCAATGCTGTACGGTACAGGCAGAAACCATTATCGATATGGTAGAAGAAGGCATGCTTACACCGCTCGGCAAATCACCTTCTGACTGGCGCTTCACCGGCACTGCCCAGCGTCAGGTCGAGATCACCTTGCATTTGCAAAGAGACTTGAGGGTAAATCTACCAGGCGCTGCACTGGCACTGGAACTGATGGAAGAGATTGACCGACTGAGGAGCCAAATACAGATAAAAGGATAAACTAGGTTTTTGGCGTTCAGTTTTAAGTTTTCGGTAAAAACCAGATTCTTCTTCGAACTCCACTGAAAACTGAACACCGGGTTTTTTACAACACCCGACCTCTTCAATATCTCAGCTTTACCTACCTGGTAATCTGCACCAACGCTGTGCAGCCATGCCCTTCATGCGCCCTGAATTTGTGCCAAATTTTTTTCTACGACCCCATTATTCTAAATAATATTACATAAGCTACTGTATTTTTATATATTTTCAATATTGGCATGAATCGTGCACTTTACATTGTAACTTTGATGCAACGCTGCCTCTTATCGGCACAACAGGCATCAAATTATCAATATTAATTTTTTATTTTGGAGCTTAAAAGATGAAAACAGCAATCAAACCTATTGCACTTGCGACTGCAGTTTCTATTGCCAGCATGGCAGGCATGATCTCTACCGCACAGGCAGTAATAAGCGGTAACATCGGTGCTGTGTCACAGTACATATTCCGTGGTGGAGTAGAAAATGACAGCCCTTCTGTTCAGGGCGGCCTCGACTGGGCAAATGACAGTGGCTTCTATGTTGGTTACTGGGGCTCAAACCTGGGTTATGGTGATGACGGCTCTAACGGCGTCGAGAATGACTTATACGCCGGCTGGGGCGGTGGTGATAAATTCACCTGGGATCTGGGCATACTCTATTATGCCTACCTGAACGTTTCTGATGCGGACACACCGGAACTTTATGGCTCAATTGGCTTTGGCCCGGTTAAATTAGGCACCACCTACACTCTGGATGACTCCAACTGGACCAATAAAGGCGATATGTACTGGTCACTGGCCGCAGAGGGTGAAGTAAAAGGCGGATTTACACTGGGCGCCAAAGCTGGCTGGTATTACTATGAGAAAAACGGAGAGTACATTAACTCCACTGCCAGCAGCAACTTCCGTGACCTTGATCTCTCTGTTTCACACGGATTAGGTGCCACAGGTGCTGACATGGGGCTGCACTATATCGTTGGCGGTAAAGACCGTGATGATAACAGCCTGGACGACCACATTGTTCTTTCAGTGTCTTTCGGATTTTAGAAATGATGGTTTAACTTTCGATTAATCCCATTCAGATATATCTCATTATGAGTCATCAATTACAGCTAATAAGTCTCTGTGTGCTTTCATGCGCAACAACACTCGGAATACTTATCTGGTTATTTGAGCGACTTTCATAAGGCTTTTAGATGTCTGATCCAAAAAAGGGGCACCATTCTGGTGCCCCTTTTTTCGTTCTAAAACCTAAGTCGCCCTTTAAACTGACCTTATTGAACATTAGAACCAGGTCCTTAGATCAAGCTTCCATCTTGCTTTATCACTATTTAATGTTATACTTATAAAGATTATTTTCGTGATATTTCCCCGAAATCTATCCGCCACAAAAAACATCATACCCGGAGAATTTAAATGATCACCAGAACTGTACTGAGTACTACTGCTGCTGCCTTTTTGACTGTAAGCGCTATGATTAGCTCTACAGCGAATGCAGACGACAATGAAATTGTTGAACGCGTTAAACCTGTTGGTCATCTGGTAGTGCTGGACGAAAGCAAATCAGCAAAGCCTGCTGAAACCGTTGCAGCTACAGAGACTGCACCTGCAGCAGCGGAAAATACCGGTAAAGCAACCTATACCACAGCCTGCTTCGCCTGCCATGGTACCGGTGCCGCGGGTGCGCCGATAGTCGGTAACAAAGAAGCCTGGGCTATACGTGTCGGTCAGGGTAAAGAAACCCTCTACACACACGCAATCAACGGATTCAAGGGAATGCCTCCTAAAGGTGGCGCCGCCACACTTAGCGATGATGCTGTAAAAGTTGTGGTTGATTATATGGTTGAGCAGTCAAGCTAGATCTTTTCAATTTATTGTATTGTTAAAGCCGGTGCATCAGTCACCGGCTTTTTATTGGTGCGCCAAGTATGGCGCGTAGCGCCTTAACGGGTGCTGATCCGATACGTGTGGTGGCGATCGGATGACTTGGTGGTGAAAGTCCACTATCGACCCGGCAAGGGGAACGATTAGCCAAACGGCAAGGGTGTCCATCGCGAGGTGGAATCTGAAGAAAGCCGAAGGCAAAACACTGACCCGACGAACAGGAATCGCATATTAGGCGGT
>JAYEGM010000215.1:0-8803 GCA_034659075.1 Pseudomonadota bacterium | reverse complement strand
AAGGAAATTGCCCAACGCTACCATGAAACATATCCAGCTAAAGATTCTTGATGAAAAAATTGGCAATGAAATACCACTGCCGGAACATGCTACGGACGGTTCTGCCGGTGTCGACCTGCGTGCCTGCCTGGATCAACCGCTAACGGTAAAACCCGGCGAGACCCACCTCATCGGTACCGGTATTGCTATACATATCGCAGACCCCGGCTATGCCGCCATGCTGCTGCCGCGTTCTGGCCTCGGCCACAAGCATGGCATTGTCCTCGGCAATCTTGTAGGCCTGATAGACTCTGACTATCAGGGCGAACTGAAAGTCTCCTGCTGGAACCGTGGCGATACAGAATTTACAGTAAAGCCCGGCGAGCGTATCTGTCAGATGATTATCGTTCCCGTGGTTCAGACAGAATATGAAATTGTAGAAGAATTCGACGAATCTGATCGCGGCGCCGGCGGCTTCGGCCATACCGGCACGCACTAGATTAAAAATTACTGTCGCATACTCAGGCCTGAATATCTGAACACTAAAACTGAAAACTGAAAACCATGACCCAAATGAATACTCCAGGCGAAAGCTTCCCCGATGAAATCTTCAAAGCCTACGATATCCGCGGCATAGTAGACAAAACACTGACCACCGACATCACCCGCAGGATTGGTCAGGCATTTGGCTCCGAGGCCTTATCCCGAGGTGTAAATACGGTAATTATTGCACGTGATGGGCGGTTGTCCGGGCCCGCACTCAATGCCGCACTTGCTGAAGGTCTGCTGGCAAGCGGCTGCAATGTTATCGATATCGGCATGGTGCCCACCCCTATGCTGTATTATGCCACTTATCATCTCGACACTGGCACCGGAATCATGATCACCGGCAGCCATAACCCCCCTGAATACAATGGCCTGAAAATGGTCATGGCAGGTGAAACCCTGGCCGGTAATCGTATCCAGGATTTGAAGCAACGCATACTCGATGGTAATTTTTCTAACGGCCACGGCCAGCTCAGCGAACAGGATATCAAGTCCGCCTATAGCGAACGCATCCTGTCAGAAGGCAGGCTATCACGACAACTACATGCTGTAGTGGATTGCGGCAACGGCGTTGCAAGTGAAATAGCCCCTGAATTACTCGCTGAACTGGGCTGTAAAGTCACCCCATTGTTCTGTGAAACAGACGGAAATTTCCCCAACCACCATCCTGACCCCAGCCAGCCTGACACGCTGCTAGACTTAATCAGAGCCATGCATGAGACAGGTGCAGATATCGGCCTCGCCTTCGATGGTGATGGCGACCGCCTGGGTGTGGTAACGCCGGATGGAAATATCATCTGGCCGGATCGTCAATTGATCCTGTATGCCAGGGACATCATAAAGACAAAACCAGGGGCCCACATCATCTACGATGTCAAATGTTCACAAACCGTTGCAGCTGAAATCAGCAAAGCCGGCGGCAAAGCCGAAATGTGGAAAACCGGCCATTCCTTCATCAAGGCGCACTTACGGGAAACCGGCGCAGAACTGGCAGGTGAGATGAGTGGTCATGTATTTTTTAACGACCACTGGTATGGCTTCGACGATGGACTCTATGCCGCTGTACGTTTACTGCATATCCTGGCAAATGATGAACGTAATGCAACAGAAATTTTTGCCGATCTACCCGACACTGTCAATACGCCTGAGCTAGGCCTGAATATGACAGAAGGTGAACATTACAAACTGATCGATGAACTCATTGCTAATGCAGATTTTTCCGATGCAAAGGTAAATATGATTGACGGCCTGAGAGTCGATTTTGATCATGGTTTCGGGCTGGTAAGGGCCTCCAATACCACACCAAAGCTGGTACTTAGATTTGAAGCCGATACGGAAAGCAATCTTGATGCGATCATGGAACGTTTTCGCCATCTGATCAACGCAACTCGGCCGGGATTGAATCTACCGTTTTAATTGAACAGGGAGTGATTACCTGCAACAGGCCAAGCCGATGAAACAGCTGCGTGCACTACTGGCAAGACTCGACAGCTTGCCCAGACTTGCCGTGCTGGGGCTGCTGACGGGCATCCTCTCTGCTGTAGTCATTATCCTGTTTCGTGAACTGACCGAACTCTCTCAGACCCATATACTGGGCCTGAGTGATCCCGATAATTATGAACAGCTGGACAGCCTCTCGCGTCTGCTCCTGGCTACCGGTGGTGGTCTGCTGCTGGGAATCGCATTCCATTTCCTTACACTGGATGCACGACCTACAGGTGTAGTACATGTAATCGAACGACTGCAATTTCATCAGGGTCGTCTGCCACTGAAAAATGCCCTGACCCAGTTTCTCGGTGCTATAACCAGTATCGTCAGTGGGCATTCTGTTGGCCGTGAAGGCCCCGGCATCCACCTTGGCGCAGCATCTGGCAGTCAACTGGGCATTTTCCTGGGCCTGTCCAGCAACGATATTCGTACACTGGTTGCCTGCGGTGCAGCAGCCAGTATAGCTGCCGGTTTCGATACTCCGCTTGCCGGTGTGATATTTGTCATGGAAGTCATCATGATGGAATACACCATCCACCGCTTCGCCCCGATCATCCTGGCATCGGTAAGCGCCACGATTCTGACCCGCATTTATTATGACAGCACAACAATGATTACCGTTGATGTCAGTTCTGCAAACATGATTGGCGAGATGGCAATATTCACATTGATGGGGCTTGCCATCGGTATCCTCGCTGCAGTGTTTATTCAGCTGCTACTCTTTGTTGCCCGGTTAACGGCTAACTGGGTAATCTGGCTGCGTTACTCATTGGCAGGATTGCTGTGTGGATTGCTGGCAATACCTACACCAGAAATTATGGGGGTTGGTTATGACACCATTACGTCGATTCTAAACAGTGATCCGGAGGCACTGTTATTGTTGTCAATCATAATCTTAAAATTAATTGCTACTGCCTGTGCTATCGGACTGGGTCTGCCTGGTGGGCTGATTGGGCCGACATTGGTGATCGGCGCCGCCGCCGGTGGACTGACCGGGGTTGTTGTTGAGACCCTCATGGGCAGCGATATGAGTGACATCGGTTTTTATGCCATTATCGGCATGGTGACCATGATGGGGGCTACTCTGCAGGCCCCTCTGGCTGCGCTGATGGCCTTACTGGAACTAACAGCAAACCCGGGTATCATTTTGCCGGGCATGCTTGCTGTCATCACGGCGAATCTAATCTGTTCGGAATTATTCAAACAGGAGTCTGTCTTCGTCATGTTAATGCGCTATCGTGGTCTTGATCCCATGCGCGATCCATTTGTTAAGGCACTACAGAACAAACCGGTAACAGCCGTGCTGGAACACCGTATCCGGTTTAGCGAGCCTGTCATCTCATACCTTGAGGCCAGGGCATTGATTGAATTTCAGCCGAAATTAATCGTTGTGAAGTCAAAGCAGGGGCAATACTCAATGTTTCCACTGGTCGACCTGGTGACATGGATGAAGGAGCATGATTCAGCGGACCAGGAAGATGCAATCAATCTACTGGAATTGCCTGCTGAACGCTTTGACCTCGGCAAAATCCCTGATCATGCCAGCGTCTATGATGCGCTGGAAACCATGAACAAAGAGAATGTAGATGCCTTGCTAGTGACCGAGAGAGCCTGGCAGGGTGGCTCCAGTTCAGGTGTAGTGACACGGGAGGCGGTACGTAACAGCTACCGTTTTGATAACCCGAATACCTAAGGAACAGAGGAGTCCGCTGTATAGACCTCTGTCAGTTCACACTATTATTTTTTTATGACCATAGCCTCCGGCGGCACCCCAACCAGTTTTGCCTCTGGAATTCTAGACTTAACATATGTACTTAATTCAAGCACCAGCCCTGGCTTGTGTTTGATGGATACCCAGAGAAGATTTAAAGGCACATTCAGGTCAACAAAAACAACTTCTTTGTATTGGCTGAGTATCTCGGCAAGAATATCAACTTTGGTTCGAAGAATAGATTCTGCCTGATCACGCAGTCCGGGAAGCAACATCATAAAATCTCCCAGCGCGTTGCCCTCTTCATCATGTGTCGGCACGCGTTCATGCAACGGCTCGTTATGCAGCAGCTGCAGTGAACATTTCAGATTTGTGCTATTTATTTTATCAAGTGACATAACTCACCAAAAGATTAACTGCCAGTTTAGTCCTCACAGCATCTGTTGCAAGTAAAATGCCTAATACTTTTTCAGATCCAGCAAAATTTTCCGGGAAAGAGCATCCTGGAACTGAAAGACATCAGCCGTCTCACCCTCCATCCTGCCAGATAAAAGAGTAGCATCTTCAGTCAGGCCCTTCAGGGTATATTCAGCCTTTAATTTTTCTGACTCCGCGCTCAATTTTACCAACAGCACTGCGCTGGCTGAGGAACGATCGCGAACAAGTTTTAGCTGGTAAGTATCGTGCGTACCGGCAAGCTGAGAACTGACTGTCATTTCAATACTATCGAGAAGTTCCCTGGCTTGCTCGTCCTCTCCATATTTCGCAAATACCGGGGTCTCGAGTGTGACAAGCTTATCACCTGAATCAGCAGAAGATGGAAATTTTGACCAGCTGTAGAGACCGATCAACCCGGCCAGAAACAATAGTAAGAAGTACTTAAAATTCTTCTGCAGTATTACAACAAAATGGTGTTGCAGTTCCTGTAAGTTGCAGCGGCCTTGCTGACCATCAGGCAGATAGGCATAGAGGGGAATTTTTATATCGAAATTTTTCAGCTTGTGAGCGCCTATAGCAATAAGCTTCTGTTTCTCATCATCCCTGAGATACTGGTAAACCGTTTGCGACAGACATATTCCTCCTGCACGCGAGCAATAAGGCAGACGCGCTGCCAGATTCACGTCTGTGCCCTGCAGTTTTTCCTGTCGGACCAGTACCTCACCCACGTGCAGGCCAATGCGCAAGCTAAACTGCGGCATCAGCCGAGGCAGACCGACTGCCGCATTAAATGCCAGTACGGCACCGGGAAAGTAGGCGAAGATTTCACCTGAACTGATTTCCACCAGATCACCATGAAAATGCTTCGCATAGATACTCAGCGACTTCTGAAGAACATCCAGCCTGTGCTGCGCTACCGGTATTTCCTTTTTATTAGCCTCTGTTTCGGTAACCTGTACAAACATAAGGGTTGCCAGTCGACCGTGTGTTTCGTGCATAGGATTTCCTTATCCCTGATCAGATGCCCTATAATTTAACCTTGGTTCAATCGCCTGAAAAACAGGGATCGTGCTATACCGTTGAATAGTAATTGATATTGAAGCTTTTCGCTTCCGGTTGATCCACCAGCGGACAAAGGGTTAATACTTACTGTCAAGCTCGGAAATGATTTCCTCAATGAACTGGCTTTCTAACACGGCCAGGTTTTCTACCTTGCCGGTAATTACTCCGCCTGATTTTTGCACACTGCTTCCCTGCTGCAAGATTCCCCAGTTTAATCTCACACGACCTGAATTATGCTGAAAACCTGAAACTATACTTATCGAAGGGTGTTTTTTCTGCACCTGCTGGTGCTCTGGATAAAGCTTTTTCTGTACAATGCTCCGTTCTGCCAGAGAACCAATTTTTTCTCTCAGCCGGTTATTTAAACCACTTATTTCACGGTCAAATTCACCCTCGGTGAAATCCTGAACCATGCTTATCTCAACATGCCTTGCTCTAATAAACGGGCTGTCATTCAACAGTTGAAATAGCAGCACGTCAAAAACTAGCAGCAAGGGAATGGCTATTAGAGGTGAACTGATTAAATACTTTATCTGACTAAAATAGCCTGTATTCAGATAGTCAAACTGCAACTTCAGCCGACTGGGGAAGCCCGGCATTTTCTGGTAGAGATAGTAGACAGCTGCGGGCTCTGATAAAAAACCCAGATCATATTTCCCACGTGGGAATACAAATACTGGAAACTCCGCATCAATTCCATCAATATCACAGACGGAAACACACAAAGCATCTCCCCTGCCCAGTGATTGCAGGCAAGTTGCCGCTGCCAATGATAATTGCTGCTGATGCTCATCGCTGCCATTCGATGAACTGAAAATGCCTATGCGTGCATGTAAACCAGGGCCTGCGGCAGAAAGATTCCAACGTTCGAGGGCATCCTGTATTGCAAGACCGGTCGCCACAGCAGGCAGGCAATTCTCGAAGGCTGCCGAGACAGCATCACCGGTATATTCAACCGCACTGCCACCTTCCTTTTCGATTAATGGCAGTAAAAGTGACTGGAAAGTTTCAAAAAGATCGATGCCCTGGCGCTGGTCCAGCTGCATGATCAATGACGAGCCGACGATATCGGCCACCAAATAGGTCACGCTGCTGGCGGTAGTCATTTTTTCTCAATCGTTATTTTATCCACCAGCCGGTAACCTTTTGGTAATAATCGTCCACGTTGTGCACGGGCACCCCAGTAGTCATCCATTTCTGCCGATTTCAGACGACGGTATCGCTTGCCGGCATAGACCAGTAGTTTATCGCCATCCTTGAATACCATCGCTGCTGCCAGCTGTTCTTCAGCAGCCTCAAATTTCTTTGTCGGAATGTTAATCAGCTTAACGCCCTTACCGCGTGCCATGACCGGCAAGTCTTCGATACTGTATACCAGAAAATGCCCGGCAGAACCCGCCAGGGCAAGCCAGTCATTTACCATATCGCCAACTGCCACCGGCTGTAAAATATCGGCTCCCTTAGTCAGTTTAAGTACCACCTTACCCTTGCGGTTTTTACTTTGCAGATCACCCAGGCGAGTGACGAAACCATAGCCTGCACTGGTAGAAAGCAGGAAATAATCATCCGGCTTGCCGAACATCATGCCACAAAAATGAGAACCATCCGGTGGACTGAGCTGCGAGCTTAGTGGCTCCCCATGCCCTCTTGCAGACGGCAGTTTATGGGCGGGTACAGTATAGGCTCTGCCTGTCGAGTCGAGAAATACCAGCAGTTCATTACTGCGTCCACTGGCGGCCTGAAGCAATTCGTCTCCCGGCTTATAACCGAGGCTTTCAGCATCCACATCCAGCCCCTTGGCAGCACGTACCCAGCCACGCTGGGAAAGTATTACGGTAATGCCTTCCGACGGCACCATGGAGGCCGGGTCTATGGCCTGGGCGGCCCCTCTCTCTACCAGGGGCGAGCGCCGCGGGTCACCGAACTCTTCTGCATCACGCAATATTTCCTTGCGTACCAATGTTTTCATCCTGGCTTTTGAACCGAGGATTTTTACCAGTTCATTCCTTTCCTTCGCCAGTTCATCATGTTCGGCACGCAGCCGGAATTCTTCCAGCCTGGCCAGGTGACGCAATTTCAGATCAAGTATCGACTCAGCCTGCTTGTCCGTCAGGCTAAACCTTTCCATTAATACAGGTTTAGGTTTATCTTCATTACGGATGATAGCGATGACTTCGTCAATGTTGAGAAAAGCTATCAGCAGGCCTTCGAGTATATGTAAGCGTGTTTCAATTTTTTCGAGCCGATACTGCAGGCGCCGAGTCACCGTCCGGGTACGAAACTCCAGCCATTCCACCAGCAGATCGCACAGGTTATACAGCTTTGGCCGGCCTGACGTGCTGATGGCGTTCATGTTGACGCGGTAGGACCGCTCAAGATCTGTGGTGGCGCATAAATGTGCCATTAACTGATCCACATCGACTCTATTTGAACGTGGAACGATGACCAGTCTGACCGGGTTTTCATGGTCTGATTCATCGCGTAAATCATCCACCATGGGTAATTTTTTAGCGATCATCTGCTGTGCAATCTGTTCCAGCAAACGCGAACCGGAAACCTGATGCGGCAGATTGTTGATAACAATATTGCCATCTTCCCTGTCCCAGGTAGCACGCATGCGCAGGCTGCCGGTGCCGGTTTCATAAATGTTATGAATATCCGCTGTCGGCGTAATGATCTCTGCTTCGGTTGGATAATCAGGTCCCTGAATATGCTCACAGAGTTCAGCCACGCTTGCCTTTGGCTGCTCAAGCAGGCGTATACAGGCAGCGGCAACTTCACGCAGGTTATGCGGAGGAATATCTGTCGCCAGGCCTACCGCTATGCCCGATGTACCGTTTAACAACAGTGTCGGCAGACGCGCGGGCATCAACAGAGGTTCTTCAAGCGTGCCGTCGAAGTTCGGCCCCCAATCAACCGTGCCCTGCCCCAGTTCACTCAATAACAGTTCGGTATAGCGTGTCAGACGCGCTTCTGTGTAGCGCATAGCGGCAAACGATTTCGGGTCATCCGGTGCACCCCAGTTGCCCTGGCCGTCAATCAACGGGTAGCGATAGCTGAATGACTGCGCCATCAGCACCATCGCTTCATAGCAGGCGCTGTCACCGTGTGGATGGTATTTACCCAGTACATCACCCACCGTACGCGCCGACTTCTTGAATTTTGCAGCGGCATTCAGCCCGAGCTCTGACATCGCATATACAATACGACGCTGTACCGGTTTCAGGCCATCTGCCACTGATGGCAGGGCCCTGTCCAGAATGACGTACATGGAATAATCCAGATAGGCCTTCTCGGCAAAACTCGCCATGGCCATGTTCTCGATATTTTCATTCTCCAGTGCCAGTTGTGCCTGTACGTACTGAGCAGGGGATGAACTGGATTTCGATGATTTTCTTTTGCTCATGAGCTTATGCTTTGTTTTAGATTCACAATTCTATATTTCTGCCTCGTCACCCTTCTCGCTTAACCAAACCTTGCGATCACCGGCACGCCGCTTGGCCAGCAGCATGTCCATGACATTGAACGTCATGTCACCGGGTGTAAATTCAAGACGCACCAGGCGACGCGTATCAGGCG
>JAYEGM010000214.1:0-27935 GCA_034659075.1 Pseudomonadota bacterium | reverse complement strand
TGATGATTTCCCTAAAATTGAAACAGAGGAATGGAGCCAAACCTGGAAGTTGCCAGCAAGCACATTTAAGCAAGCACTTACTCAAACCGCTTTTGCTATGGCTCAACAAGATGTGCGTTTTTATCTCAACGGGCTTCTACTGGTTTCAGATAGCGATTTACTTAAAACAGTTGCAACTGATGGTCACAGACTTGCAAAAACACAATGCCAGCTTACATCCAGATCAACAGATGCGGACATACAGGCGATTGTTCCCAGGAAAGCAATAATTGAGTTAATCCACATAATCGAAGATAGCGAGACTGAAATAAGCGTTAGCTTTAATCCAAATCACATCCGAGTAGAATTAGATTCTGTCATTTTTACTTCAAAGCTGATTGATGGCCGTTTCCCTGATTACGAAAAAGTCATCCCAAAAAACCAGGATAAGGCATTAATCATTGATAGAAAATCCCTGCAAGAGACCCTGAACAGGGCTGCCATCCTGACAAATGAAAAATTCAGAGGCGTAAGACTAATTGTCACAAAAGACAAAATGGGCGTCTCTGCAAATAATCCTGACCAGGAAGAAGCCTTCGATGAAATCAACATCGAATATACCGGCGATGACGTAGAGATAGGGTTCAATGTTGGCTATATGCTTGAAGCACTTAGTGCCATTAATTCTGAGAAAATTGAAATGCTGCTTAGTGATGCTAACAGCAGCGGTACCATACGCGCACCGGGTGATGAGGAAACAGTTTATATTGTCATGCCAATGAGACTTTAATGTTTCACGTGAAACATTTTAAAAGCGTATCGTTTTTTATATTTTATTCACTTTCCTCAAATAAAATGAGTTTTTTGCCCTTTTACGCAAGTTTCCTTTTTTATTTTGTTTCTTGAACTAGATTGAGTTTTTCGCCCTTCATGGGCGAGTTACTTTATCTTTGCTTGCTCAAAGAAAAGTAACCAAAAGAAAGAGCACCCGCAAGCTTGCCCATAAAAAAAAGCATTATGGGTACCCTGCGATGCTCGGATGGGCTGGCGGGGTGTGAACTCGGGCTACGCCCTCAGACAGGCACACCCCGAAACCCCAGCCCCTCCTGTGCTTCTCGGCAAGCCTGAACGGATCGGAAAGGCAAAAACACGAGACTAAAGACTAAGGACAAAAAAAAAGTCAAAACCGTCCTTCCGGCAGCCCTCTAGCCGGGATCCGTCTGCTTAAAGACACCCTGGATACCAGCCTGCGCCGGCATGGTCATTTAAAAAGAAGGTTTTGATTCTTCTTTTGTCTTTTGTCCCGTATTTTTAATCTAGTGTTTTTGACCTCTTACCCCCTTTTGGGTTATCGAGCACTGGAAGGCTGGGCCGGAATAGCGCGGTGCATGTCTGAGCGATAGCGAGAGTTCACCCGCGCCCGGTCCAGGCTGAAGCGCACAGAACAGCCGCAGGCCAACACGATGAAGAGGATTTGAATAGTCGAAGACTGGCCCGAAGGGTGAAGGGCATGGATGGCCTGAATAAATGAACTCGCCCATGAAGGGCGAAACCATCAGCAAGTTCTAGAACAAGAATAAAAAAGTACATCTAATTGAAATGTGAAACGTTCAGCCGTGCGCAAGCATAAAAATAGAAAATGTTCCACGTGAAACAATACCTGTTAATCACAAATATAAACCCATGAAAATCATCTATTAGCCTCTGAAAAATGCTAAAATGGAAAAATTAAGCAAAGGATGGAAGTTACTCCAAAATGGCAGAAAATCAGGAATATAATTCGGATAGTATTAAGGTCCTAAAAGGGCTGGATGCGGTGCGGAAAAGACCCGGTATGTATATCGGTGATACGGATGATGGTACAGGACTGCATCACATGGTATTTGAAGTTGTCGACAACTCTATCGATGAAATTCTTGCCGGGCATTGTAAAGATGTCACTGTAACGATTCACAGTGATGATTCGGTTTCTGTCGAAGATAATGGGCGAGGGATACCGACCGGTATCATTGAAGAAGAGGGGAGGTCAGCTGCCGAAGTGATAATGACGGTGCTTCATGCTGGCGGTAAGTTTGATCAGAATTCATATAAGGTGTCAGGTGGATTGCATGGCGTTGGTGTGTCTGTCGTGAATGCTTTGTCTGAGACCCTGCAGTTGACCATTCACCGTGCTGGTAAAGTTTTTGAGCAGACCTATACGCTTGGTGTAGCAGATGCCCCATTAAAAGAGATTGGTGTTTCAGATCAAACTGGGACAAAGATTCGATTCAAGGCAAGTTCAGAAATATTTTCCGATACCGTTATCCACTTCAATTTACTAGCAAAGCGTTTACGGGAATTGTCTTTTCTTAATTCTGGCGCCTGTATAATTCTGCGGGATGAAAGAACGAATGAGGAAGAGGTTTTTGAATATAAGGGTGGCATCAGTTCGTTTGTTGAGCACCTTAGCCAGAATAAATCCACTTTGCATAATAAAGTTATTGAGATTATCAGTGAGCGTGATGGTACCCAGGTAGAATTATCTATGCAGTGGAATGACTCCTACCAGGAAAACATATTTTGCTATACAAATAATATTCCGCAAAAAGATGGCGGAGCCCATCTTTCCGGTTTCAGATCAGCACTGACACGAACGTTAAATCAGTATATTGATTCGACCGGGATTGCAAAAAAAGCAAAAGTTAGTATCAGCGGTGATGATGCACGAGAAGGTTTAATTGCCGTTCTATCTGTAAAAGTACCTGATCCAAAATTTTCTTCACAAACCAAGGATAAGCTGGTTTCCTCAGAAGTGAAGGGTATTGTTGATTCACTGGTAAGTGAAAAACTGGCCGAATTTTTACTGGAAAACCCGTCAGATGCGAGAACAATATCGCAGAAAATCGTTGATTCAGCCAGGGCACGCGATGCGGCCAGAAAAGCACGGGATATGACGCGTCGGAAAGGTGCGCTGGAAATTTCAGGCTTACCGGGGAAATTGGCTGATTGCCAGGAAAGAGATCCTTCATTATGTGAAATTTATCTTGTGGAAGGGGACTCTGCGGGTGGCTCGGCAAAGCAGGCCAGGGATAGAAAATTTCAGGCAATATTGCCACTGAAAGGTAAAATTTTAAATGTGGAGAAAGCGCGCTTCGATAAAATGTTGTCGTCCGATGAAGTCGGTACCTTAATTAAGGCGCTTGGAACGGGTATTGGCAAGGATGATTTTGATCAATTAAAGCTTCGCTATCACCGGATTATTATTATGACCGATGCTGATGTTGATGGCTCCCACATCCGTACATTATTATTGACGTTTTTCTATCGACAGATGAAGGAGCTGGTTGAAGCCGGGCATATATATATCGCACAGCCACCGCTATACAAACTGAGCAAAGGAAAGAAAGATAAATATATTAAAGATGATGCAGAGTTACAGGAATATCTGCTAGGACAGGCCCTGCAGGAAAGCGTGTTAGTACCAGGCAGCGACAGAGAAGAGATAGCCGGTAAAGCACTGGAAACACTATGCAGAGACTATATTGCCGCGCAGGCAATCATTTCAAGACTAAGCCAGCGCTATGACCCTTTTCTGTTACAGCTGATGATAAACATAGCTGAGATCAGCGAGGATGACTTTAAAGATAAAACGCGTATGCAGGAATATCTGGATGCCATGATCGCCGTTACAGCTAACAATAAGGAAGGGGAAGTTAGTTATAGCGGACAGCTTGTACCCTCTGTAAATGATGAATTTGAATTAATGCTTGTCCGATCAAAGCATGGCACTAGTTCCAGTACTCATTTTGATACAGCATTGTTTAAATCTGCTGAGTACAGAACGCTGGTAGCGTTGGGTAAAGCACTGCAAGGCTTGCTTGCCTCGGATGCCACAATCCGGATTCGAGATAAAGAGCAGGCTATTAGTGACTTCCCGCAGGCCCTTGACTGGATGATGACGCAGGCGAAGAAAGGTATGGCGATTCAGCGCTATAAGGGCCTGGGTGAAATGAATCCTGACCAGCTTTGGGAAACCACAATGGATCCGAAGGTCAGGAGGCTGCTCCAGGTAACAGTAGAGGACGGTGTCGCTGCAGACGAAACATTTTCCATGCTGATGGGTGAAGTCGTAGAGCCAAGAAGGAAATTCATCGAGGAAAATGCCTTTTCAGCGAATCTTGATGTGTAACATTAAAAAAACTAAAAATACTTAATATAATCAATAAGTTAAGTGTTTTTATTTGCAGTTTAGGGAGAAAAAATCGGGTTTATCTTTATCTATACGGGCAGCCGTGAGTTTTCCTCCCCAGAGGCATCCTGAGTCGAGACATATCGCATTATTCTGCCAATGCAGGCCCAGGGTAGACCAGTGGCCGAAAACAACCTTCCAGGACGGCTTACGCTTTGCCTCAACATTGAACCAGGGCTGGAAGCCAGCTGGCTGTTTACCGGGTGCACATTTGAGGTCAAGCTCAAGTGCACCGGATGTCTCAAGATAGCGCATGCGGGTCATGGTATTTGTAATGAAGCGCAAACGATCCCATTTTTGCAGGGTGTTATCCCAATAAGCAGGATAGTTTCCATACATGTTTTTGAGAAAGCCTTTATAGTCGTCTTTACGCAATACTTTTTGTACTTCCTTCGCCAGCTTATTTGCCTTGTTTATTGACCATGCCGGGTATATACCGGCATGAACCATGCAGACGCGATATTCTTTTGAGCGATGAAAGAGAGGCCGCCTGCGCAGCCAGTCAAGCATTTCAATACTGTCAGCGGCGTTGAGTATGTCTTCCAGCGTATCGGAAACCTTGGTTTCACGGCAGCCATTTGCGACAGCTAACAGGTTCAGGTCGTGGTTGCCAAGCACGCAGACGGCTGAATCACCGAGATCCATTATATAACGAAGAACATCAGCAGACTGCGGGCCGCGATTTACCAGGTCACCGCAAAACCATAATTGATCTTTCGCTGGTTTAAAGCCGGTGAACTTTATTAACTTACGAAGTGATTTATAGCAACCCTGTACATCACCAATAGCATAAGTTGCCATATTATATTTTGCCTTTTAGCAATGTGGAAAAATAATCACTGGCCTTGATCAGGGCATCGATGTTACCAGCTTCAAAAGCAGAGTGCCCCGTGGCAGGGATTATATTTAATTCTGATCCATTCCAGGCCCGGTGTAATTGCCATGCATTTTGCAATGGGCAGATAGTATCATAACGCCCGTGAACAATTATTGATGGTATGTCAGCAAGACTTTCAATATTTTCAAGTAGCTGATTGGCTGAGAAAAAAGAGTTATTTGTGAAATAGTGGTTTTCAATTGTAGCCATCGCAAGGGCTGCAGGATTATTTTTCTGCTGATCACCTGATTTTTCATGGAAGGCCAATTCAGAGCAACGGCTTTCCCACAACACCCATGACCTGGCAGCCGCCATTCTGGTTAATTCATTCTCTGAAGTTAGCATTTGATGATAAGCCGCTACCATATCATCTCGTTGTTCATCATCAACGAGTGAGATAAAGTCCTGCCAGTATTCGGGATAAAACTTGTCTGTCCCAGACTGATAGAACCACTGAATTTCCTGTTCGCGACAGAGAAAAACGCCTCTAAGAATCATTGCAGCGACTACATTCGGGAAAGTTTGTGCATAGGCGAGGGCAAGTGATGATCCCCACGAGCCACCAAATAAAACGAGTTTATTTATATCAAGAAACTGCCGAATGGCCTCGATATCGTCAACAAGGTGCCATGTGGTGTTCTGTTCAAGACTACAATGAGGCGTCGAGCGACCGCAGCCACGCTGGTCGAAAAGAACTATGCGGTATTTTTCGGGGTCAAAAAAACGACGATGTGCAGGAAAACAGCCTGTTCCTGGACCGCCGTGGAGAAAGATTACCGGGATGCCCTTAGAATTACCGCATTCTTCAATATAAAGGCGATGATTACCACGTTGCAGGTGCCAGGTCTGATTGGGTCTAATGTCTGGGTATAATTGTCGCACGTTTGTCAGTATGAGTTATTGGGAAACATAATCGTCTATTGGCGGTAAACCATCATATATAAAATCCAGCCGCTGTTGAAAATAACTCTCCCTGGCGAACAGATAAGGATCAACTGCAGCAAAGCCGAACACTGTTGAGGCACGTAAATAGCGTGAACGCGTGTCAACCAGGTCAACCACCAGTAATGAAACACGGGAAGTAGTATCTTTAAGATAACCAAGAGGATCTTCGTAGGTAAAGTAGCTGATAAGACCAAGGGAATCCCGTCCACTGGAAGGACCGAGAATAGGAATAACGATGTACGGTCCAAAACCGGCTCCCCAGACGGCAAGGGTCTGCCCAATATCTTCGACATGACGCTCCAGGCCAGATTGTGATGCTATATCTATCAGACCAAATAACCCTAGTGTAGAGTTGATAAATATCCGACTGAAGGTATCGACGGCATTATGTACTTTTCCCTGTAAAAGACTGTTGACCAGGTTTCTACCCTCTGCGGTGTTGGAGAAAAAATTATAAATAGCAATTCTGATCGGCCTGGGAAGATATTTACGATAACCCTTTGCAAAGGGTATTAGAATTTTGTCATCAAATTGTTCGTTAAATTTGAATATCTTTCTGTTTATCTTCTCATAGGGATCCGGATTTACAGAGGAGTTAAAATCAGGGTTCTGGCCTGATGAGGAAATATCTTTTGTTGAGTTTGAGGCACAGGCACTTAGTGTGATAATTATCACAACCAACATCAGGTACCTGTGAACAAAAATTTTCATTTTATTATTTTCATTATAGTCAGTTAAATGAATTACTGGTAAAACTCTCGTTTGTCACATTGAGACAGACATCATAATATTAATGCCCGCCATTGATTTGAAACATGTTCCATAGACGAAAATGTAGTTTTACAGGAAGAAAATGAAAACACGATTTAATGAAATTAGAAAGTTTATTAACGAAATAGTTCTTGGAAAGGAAAAACAAATTGAATTGTGTCTGTGTTGCCTGCTGGCCAAAGGTCATCTTTTGATCGAAGATCTGCCCGGTATGGGTAAGACGCTGCTCGCCCATACACTGGCAAAAGCACTCGGCCTTGATTTTAGCAGGATACAGTTTACCAGCGATATGCTTCCTGCAGATATAACTGGAGTTTCAGTATTTGAAGTAGCCGACAGCAGTTTCCGCTTTCACAAGGGCCCTATTTTCTCCAGTATAGTGCTGGCTGATGAAATAAACAGGGCCTCACCCAAGGCGCAAAGTGCGCTGCTGGAAGCAATGGAAGAACGCCAGGTAAGCGTTGACGGGAATACCTATAAATTGCCGGATCCATTTTTTGTTATCGCTACACAAAACCCGCTGGAACACAGTGGTACGTTTCCTTTACCGGAGTCGCAGCTTGATCGGTTTTTTATGCGCATTAGTCTTGGTTACCCGAATCGACAAGCTGAGCGAACTTTACTGGAAAAAGAGAGCCGTCGTGAATTACTGACCAAACTTGAGGCCGTGATTACGCAATCGGACCTGCTGGCCTGGCAGCAAGAAGTGAAATCAATCCAAACCCGACCCGCGCTACTGGATTATGTTCAGGATTTGATTGAGCAATCTCGAAATACAGCAAATTTCAGCAATGGTATTTCGACCAGGGCGGGGCTGGACCTGGTTACAGGTGCACGAGCCTGGGCAATGCTTGCAGGAAGAGACTATGTCATCCCGGAAGATGTTCAGGATGTACTGCCAGCAGTAATAGGGCATAGACTGACACTGGCAATGGATCAGGAGGGGCATGTGAATATCGGCAAGAATCCTGCAGACAGGCTACTGGAAATTACTCCGCTACAATAGAGGCATTGTATGGAGGAGCACTGTCTTTCAAGGGCAAACCTTTACATGCTGCCGACCCGGCATGGCATTATATTTTCTATTGTACTGCTGGCGATGCTGCTGGTTGCCATAAATTATAATAATTCGCTGGCCTATATAATGACATTTACACTGGCCTCGACGGTCCTCATATCAATGTTGTATACACATCGAAACCTGGAAGGCCTGTGTCTTTCCTACGGTACATGCAGCGCGGTATATGCGGGTGACATGCTTAGCTACACGCTTGTTCTTTCAAACCGCTCGAATCGTGACCGTTATGATATTGGCATTGATATTAAAGATGATCAAAGCAGGCGTATGGATGTTTCAGCCAGTGAAATATTGAGTATAGAGTGCAGCACCAGGGTAAAGAAAAGGGGCTGGCATTCCTTGCCCGAAGCGCAAGTGAATACTCGCTATCCGCTGGGGCTGCTATTTTCATGGAGCAGGCCTACAGGACTTGACAGGAAAACAGTGGTTTTTCCGGAACCAGCTGAATGGCAGGATTTTCCATCAAGCTACACGGGCAATAGCCCGAAACCTGTACTGAGGAAAACCAGCCATGATGATTATTCAGGTTTGAGAATATTCAGGAAAGGCGATTCACCGCAGCATATAGACTGGAAAGCCTATGCCAGAGGCAAGGGGTTGTACTGTAAGGAGTTTGTCGGCGGAGAAATGCCTGAAATGACTTTCCACTGGGATGATACGTATGGAGACAGGGAACACCGAATCAGCCTGCTTACCCGCTGGGTAATAGAAGCAGGGGCACAGGGAATAAGTTTTGGGCTGGACCTGCCCGGGCACAAATTATTGCCGGCAAATGATGAAAGACATTTGTCAGAGTGTTTAAAGGTTTTAGCATTGTTTTGATAAAACAAAAATTTCATATCAGCATCGGCCAGGAGCTCAAGCCAGACAGGCAGGCATTATATTCTTTGTTCATTGCTTTGCTACTGTCAATCAGCCCACACCTGGGCCGCTTACCGGCAGGGTTTGCTATTCTTGCGATAGTTGTCTTTGGCTGGCGTTACAAAATCATTTCAGCAAACTGGCGGCCTCCCGGCAGTATTTTGCGAATAATAATAATATTCAGCGTACTATCTCTTCTTTTTCAGCATTACCATACACTGCTCGGGCGTGATGCAGGCGTTGCTATGCTGGTGGCATTGACGATGTTGAAATTTCTTGAGCTGAAGACCATGCGTGATTACATGCTGGTCGTATTTCTCTGCCTGTTTATAGTCCTGACAAGTTTTCTCTATTCGCAATCCCTGTGGCTGGGAGTTTATTTGATGGCCGTGGTTATCATCCTTTTCACGGTCATGATGTTCTTAAATCATAGTAACCGCGAAAAACCCTTCATTATGCTTAAGCGTGCGGCGGGCATGGTAATGATGGGACTGCCGGTTGCTATATTGCTATTCCTGTTATTTCCCCGTCTACAGGGAGGGCTGTTTGGACTGCCCGGTGACAGCCACTCCGGACTGACGGGAATGTCAGATACCATGAAGCCGGGCAGTATAAATGAATTGAATCTGAGTGAAAAAGTAGCATTCCGTGTGGAGTTTAATGGCAGGATTCCTGTTGCAAAACAGCGCTATTGGCGCGGCCTGGTACTGGAAAATTACGAACAGGGGGTCTGGAAAGAAAGCCGGTCAGCTATAGCAGGTGGTGAAGCGATAAGCTATGCAAAAGAGAGTGTGATTGAATATTCAATTCTTCAGGAACCATCAAATCAAAAATGGATATTTGCACTCGATATGCCGGTCAGCAAGCCCCCTGAAATTAAATGGGGTACAGGACAGACCTTGCGCAGCACAAGCCCAATCCGTGAGCGGCAGCAACGGCAAATGATTTCGGCGATCGACTATAAATTTACAAAGATATCCGACGAGGTACTACAGAGAAATTTTGATAAAAGCTCCGTCAATGGAGACCGGCTTGTTCGCCTGGCAGAAGAACTTTATCGGCAGGCAGGCAGTGACAGGGAGTACATCAAAGCCGTTTTTGATTATTATCGGAACAATGAATTTTTCTACACCTTGAAACCTCCGCTACTGGGCGATAATCCGGTGCAAACCTTCATGCTCGATACACGAAAGGGCTATTGTGAGCACTATGCCTCTTCTTTTACCGCAATGATGAGGCTGGCAGGAATACCGGCACGTGTGATAATTGGATACCAGGGGGGAGAATGGAATGAGCAGGGCGGGTATTTAATTGTCAGACAAAGCGATGCCCACGCCTGGTCTGAGGTGTGGCTGGAGGAAAGTGGCTGGACCAGGGTAGACCCAACCTCAGCAGTTGCCCCGGAAAGAATTGAATATGGCCTTTCTGCAATTCGACAGTTAATGGAACAGGGGCAGCCACTGGGTAATGTGGCGGCTGAGAAGCTTCAGGAAATTTTATCCGGGTCTTTTTTCAGCCGGTCAATTAAGGGCGTGAAATTATTCTGGGACGGGGTGAACACGCGCTGGTATAAATGGGTGATAGACTATGGCACAAAAAACCAGAGCAACCTGCTTCGTTGGCTAGGTTTTCAGCAGACTGACTGGAGCAAGCTGGTTTTTATACTGGTGGGCCTGGTTTCACTGGTTGTCGTTTTTCAGGCATGGATACTATTTCGTCGAGAAAAAGTCATTGACCCGGCAGTACGACAGTATCAAAGATTTTGTCATCGCCTGTCACGAATTGGAATTGATAGATCTTCTTCTGAAGGGCCTGCAAGATTTGCCCGGCGGGTTATTCACTTGCGGCCGGACTTACAGTCGCGAGTGATGTCTGTGACAGATGCCTATATCGCCATTTTATATGCGGGCAAGACAGACGCAGGACAACAGCAAAAACTTACCAGGGCGGTACAGGAATTCAGACCGGGACATGGAACATGAGTAATATTAAAAAGACACCTCCCATCGTTATGGTCATCGGCGGGATGGATCCCTGCGGAGGCGCAGGGCTGTGTGCAGATATCCAGACATTGTCCAAAATGGGATGTCATGCGGCCCCGGTGGTGACTGCAATAACCATTCAGGATACGGTCGCGGTCAGGAGCTTCCGGGCGGTAGAGACGAGTTTGTTCGAAGCGCAGATGCGTACGGTGCTGGAAGACCTGTCACCCTCTGTGGTAAAGACAGGCATGCTGGCGAACAGAGAAATTATTTCTGTTGTGGCCTCACTAGTCGGTGAAAATCCCGGTATCAGGCTGATAGTCGACCCCGTAATGAGCAGTAACAGCGATGATAGCCTAAGTGAATGCTCACTTATCGAGTCCATGAAGAGCTTGTTATTTCCGCTAGCGGCGCTTATTACACCCAATATACTTGAAGCGCGTATGCTGGCAGGAATGGATGCTGAAGCAGATGAATGTGCGACAGCATTAAGCGATAGCAACTGCATGATTACTGGCACGCATGCAGAGTCATCTAATGTCATTAACCGCTATTATCAACAGGGGATAAAGGTCCGGCAATGGTCGTGGCCGAGACTGGAGTATGAATATCATGGCTCAGGTTGTACTCTGGCATCTGCCATTGCTGCAGGACTGGCTCAAGGGCTGGAGATGGAACAGGCGCTGCAACAGGCGCAGCAATTCGTTATTAAAAGCCTGCAGTCAGCTTTCAGGCCGGGTCATGGTCAGCATATACCCGATCGCCTTTGCTGCGACACCTTGAGTTAGGGGTTTTCTGGTGCACCCACTGGCTATCAAAATAAGCGGCCTGTATGCCATTGCCGATACAGGCACGATGGAAGATGATGAGCTGTTTGAAAAGGTGCGCAGGGTGCTGGCGGGAGGATGCCATGTTTTACAGTATCGTGATAAGAGCGGAGATAAGGAAAAGCGTCTGATACAGGCCGCTGAATTAGGCAGGTTATGCCGCCATACCGGAGCCGTGTTTATCATCAATGACGATGCTGAACTTGCTATACAGGTGAAAGCAGATGGCGTGCATTGTGGCAAAGATGATGCGACTGTTAGAGAAACAAGGGCTAGATACCCTGAACTTCTGATTGGGGCATCCTGTTACAATAGCTTGCCGCGGGCATTACAGGCGGCGAAAGAAGGTGCTGACTACATTGCCTTTGGCAGTTTCTTTAATTCGGCGACAAAACCCCTGGCAAAATCGGCGGATCTTGAAATACTGAAGAAAGCCAAACAAAGCCTCGAGCAGCCGATAGTCGCAATAGGCGGAATCGTAGCAGAAAATGCCGGGATTCTGATATCATCCGGTGCCAGTGCCGTGGCTGTTATTAGTGGTGTTTTTTCGACACAGGACCCACTCCTCAGCAGCAGGAAAATCACAGCATTATTTGATTGACACACCGGCAACAGACAAAGACTAAACAGGTTGAAATACAATGAACAACGAAGAACTATTCCTGCAGGCTTCAAAACATATCCCCGGTGGAGTGAATTCACCAGTACGGGCATTCAAGTCGGTCGGCGGCGCACCAGTATTTTTCAAACGTGGCTCAGGAGCCCGTTTATGGGATGAAGAGGGTCGGGAATATATTGATTACGTCGGTTCCTGGGGGCCGATGATACTGGGCCATTCCCACCCAGCGGTTATTGCGGCGGTTAAAAAACAGCTCGATGCCGGGCTAGGCTATGGTGCACCGACCGTACTGGAAACACAGATGGCAAATCTGGTGTGTCAGCTGATGCCATCAATTGAAAAAGTAAGGATGGTCAGCTCCGGCACAGAAGCCACCATGAGCGCCATTCGACTTGCGCGTGGTGCCACCAGTAGAGATAAAATTATAAAATTTGAAGGTTGCTATCATGGCCATTCAGATTCCTTGCTGGTGAAAGCAGGTTCGGGTGCGCTGACTATAGGCGTGCCGACATCACCGGGCGTGCCGGCGGTGCTAGCCAGCCTGACATTAACACTGGAATACAACAACCTGCAGCAAGTGGCAGATGTACTGGATGATGATGGAGAGAATATTGCCTGCATTATCGTTGAACCGGTAGCCGGCAACATGAATTGTGTTCCACCCTCTGCAGGTTTTCTGCAGGGATTGAGGGAGCTTTGTGATAAGCACGGCGTGGTGCTTATTTTCGATGAAGTGATGACCGGGTTTCGTGTTGCATTAGGCGGAGCGCAGGCGCATTACGGCGTAGTGCCAGACCTGACAACGCTGGGAAAAGTGATTGGTGGCGGATTACCGGTAGGCGCCTTTGGTGGGCGTGCTGATTTAATGGATCAAATTGCCCCCGACGGGCCTGTGTATCAGGCAGGAACCCTGTCAGGCAACCCGATTGCCATGTCTGCTGGTCTGGCGATGCTTGAGAATATTCAGGTTGAAGGGTTTTATGATCGCCTGTCGGCGACTGCACACGAGTTAGTGACTGGTATACAGCAACGTGCAAAGGCAGCAGGAATTGCGGTGGCATTTAATCAGGTCGGTGGCATGTTTGGACTGTTTTTTACCGACAATGAGGAGGTAAGCTGTTTTGCAGATGTTATGGCCTGTGATGTTGAGCGTTTCAATAAGTTCTTCCATGGCATGCTGGAGCATGGTGTAAATCTGGCGCCTTCATCTTTTGAGGCGGGTTTTGTTTCATCTGCCCATGGGCGGAAGGAGATTGATACTACACTTGATGCGGCGGAGGCTGTTTTTTCATCACAACGATAAAAAAAAGAGACATGCTCACCCAGAAAGGGAAATAGAATCAGCCAGAAGACAGTAATTCCATCAGCAAATCATGAAAATAAAAGGGAATTGATCCGCCGCCAATAATCAGCACTGCAGCTATCCCCATAAACAGATATGACAAAAGCAGGGCCCGGCTCCCCCTTATTACCCAGGTATCATGCATCACACGCATGCCGGGGGCTGGAAACTTGTTGCTCTGCATGATCTCCAGCGCTGCCTGAATCAGGTGTATGCCGATGGAAATAAGTATGATGGCAAGTATTGCGAACAGTGAATATGAAATAACCAGCAATCTGAAAACGGTATTTGTTTTGTCATCTGAAACCAGTTGCAGCAGATGACTTTGCACTGAAGGTGAAACCCAGAGCAGCAAAGCAAGCGCAATGACCAGAAATGCTACAGCAGACAGCCATTTGTTTCGAAGCTTGCTGTCGGCACGTACCAGCCTGGGGCGTCGTAGCGCCACACCGGATGTAGAGACAGATTTTGGATCTAACATGAATATAAGTTGTATACGGTTTTCTGTTTCAGTGGTTGTCAGCAGTTAAAAGTATTCCAGGGTCCTTTATATTAGCGTTAGAATTTAACCCCATTTAGCTCCAGACACACCAGATTTCCGATGATCAGTAGTATTTTTAAATATCACCGGAAAAATGGACAGAGGAAACCTTTAATGATGACTGGCGCGAATTTGCCGGTTTGTCAAAATAAAGAGTTGCCAATTGCATAGTTAACAAGGTAAATACTGCCGATAATCAGGGCGACAGAAGAAAGTCCAAGGATGGTAAATATTGTTTTAAGCCGTGAAAGCGACAGCATCAATGCCTGTTCATCATTTTTATCATAGGCCGTTTTTACTGTTTTGCTGATAAGCAAAAGTAACATGCCCACCCATATTGGCATCCAGGCGACAAGAACACCAACACCGGTAACCGTGATCAGGGCGCCATAGAAGATCAAACAGAAAGCAAACAGACGAATCCATAGTCGGCATTCATAGAGAGGCAGCACAATTTCACTTGCTGCTACAGGTTTGCCCTCAGCTGTTCTTATGTGTGAGGGTGACGTTGTGTTATCTTCATTTTGCAATTTCATGAATTCCTGCATAAGGAGTGTGAACTTAGCTGAGAAAAAAACCTGTGCAATGACTAATATTGTGAAGAAAAAGACAGGGCTTGCTACCTGTGCAGTAACAGATCACAATAATAAATGACCTGTAATTAAACCGGAATAAAAAAATGAATCTGGAAAAAGTCGTTTTTGCTTTCTTTATTGTACTCGCCCTGACAATGAATTTTGGTTTTTTTGTCGGCGATATGAATGATCCGCTGCATCACAATGTCTATGAACTGTATGTTGCGATTGTGGTAAACCTGGTTGCTACCGTTCTCAAGTTTGGCGACCGAACGCATATAGGCGCAGTCCTTTTGGCGACGTCGCTGGTCGCAGATCTGCATTTAATTGCAGCAGCAGTGGCCTGGGGCATTGGATTATATGTTCTTGATATGGGAAATGATGTACTCGGAATAGTGGTTTCACTCTCCGCCGGCGCATTACTTGCCAATATAACATCGGTAGTCCTGCTGGTTGTGGAAACCATGTCATTGAGAAAATGAAAGAAATATTCTGATCTCATTGTGATAATGCCACTATGACCAAGGTTACTTCTTTAGTCCTGCGTCGCATGCGGGTACCTTTGCTGGTGCTGATAGCGGCGTACTCCATATCCATACTCGGTTTTGTGCTGATACCCGGCGTTGATGAAAATGGCCAGCGCTGGCATATGAACTTCTTTGATGCGATTTATTTTGTCAGTTACATGGCAACGACAATAGGTTTTGGTGAGATACCGCATCCTTTCACGATAGCGCAACGAATGTGGGCAACGGTCACCATCTACCTTTCTGTTGTTGGCTGGGTCTATGCCATTGGTTCAATACTTGCTCTGGTGCAGAACAGCTTGCTCAAGCGTGCAATAGAAGAAGGGCAATTTACCAGAAGCGTCAGCAAACTGGGTGAAGATTTTTTCATTATCTGTGGTTATGGGGAGACATCCCGCCTGCTCGTACATTCACTTAATAGTCGAGGTTTTCGCACGGTAGTTATTGATAATGACAGTAACAGAATCGATGAACTGTCAATGGTAGAAATACCGCAGTTTGTCCCTGCGTTGGTTGCTGATGCCTCAAACAGCAATGTTCTCATTGAGGCAGGTCTACTTCATGAGAAGTGCAAGGGCGTCATCGCGTTGACTGATTCGGATCATGTTAACCTGAAAATAGCGATTACCTGTCGCTTGTTGAAGAAAACAGTGAGTGTGATATGCCGAGCCGAATCTCTGGATACCGAGGCCAATATGCGGTCATTCAGTACCGATTATATAATCAATCCATTTGAAAGTTTTGCCTCACGACTTGCGATGGCGCTTCATTCACCAAGCAGTTATCTGATCAACCAGTGGCTGACCGGTGTTCCTGGTACTCGTTTGTTAGAGCCAGTAACCCCACCGCGTGGGCTGTGGTTGCTGTGTGGTTATGGACGTTTTGGTAAGGCGGTACACCGGTTTCTTACCTTTGAAGGTGTAAAAACTCGAATCATTGAGTCGAACCATGAGCTCACCAATCCACCAGAAGGAAGTATAAAAGGGCGTGGCACAGAAGCCGTTACGTTAAGAAATGCAGGTATTGCCGATGCCGTAGGAATTGTTGCTGGAACGGATAATGATACCAATAACCTGTCGATTATCTATACCGCCAAGGAGCAAAATCAGGAGTTGTTCACAGTAGCCCGACAGAACCATGGTGGCAATGAAAAGCTGTTCCAGAATGCATCGCTGGATATAGTTATGGAACCCAGCGACATTATTGCTCACGAAATTCTTTCAGTTATTCTGGCACCATTACTGGCAACTTTTCTGCAACAGGCGAAAACGCATGGCAATCAATGGGCCTGTGAGCTGGTCAGCCGCCTGATTGCCATTGTTGGTGAAACAACGCCGGATACCTGGGGAATAGAAATCAATAAAGAGGAAGCACCTGCTGTGCTTAGTGCACTGTCGCAAGGACAAAAAGTTTTGGTGGGTGATTTGAACAAAAATCATCTTGATCGCGAAGAAAAACTGCATGTAATGATGTTGATGATCTCACGGGTGGATGAGGGTGCTGAAAGTGGAATCAGGTTGATAACATTACCTGATGAAGATTTTCAGCTTCAGGCCGGGGACCAGATATTGTTCTGCTCCCGAGAAGGAGAAAGAAACGAGATTTCATGGGTACTCAACAACAGCAATGCACTGCATTATGTACAGACCGGTGAACAGGTATCAGAAGGCTGGATTTGGCGCGTCTTGTCTGGGCGGCAAAGGGTCGTCGTTGCAGAATCTTAATTGTGCTAGCGTACGGTTGTTGTTTCTTTTGATCTACGATTAAGTTTTTAACTTTGAAGCTTCTTCCTTCATGAGTGAGTTTATTTCTTTTTATGAAAAAAGATATTGACTCGCACAGGAAATGCGAAAAACTGTGTCGTGCGCAAGCACAAGATAAAAAAGCACCGAACCGTTCAACTAAAATGCTGTGCCAGTTCCTCACGCGACATAATAAATAAACCGGAATCCTCAACACCCGTTTCTATCCAGTTAAAAGCAGCCTTCGGATAGGCATGCTCCAGTGTCGTCCAGCTTTCACCCACCTCCATAACAATATACCCATTCGGTGTAAGAAACCGGGAGGCATCAGCAAGGATTGTGTGTACCAGATCGAGGCCATCGTTGCCACCATCGAAGGCAGCAGCAGGTTCATGCTGATATTCGGCAGGGAAATGGCTGATTTCCCCCGCGGGAACATAAGGTGGATTTGTCAGTATCAGGTCATAAGTCTCGGACAGGTTCTGGTAAAGATCAGATTCGATCAGTTGGACCCGGTTTTCCATCTGGTATTCATTAATATTTTTCTCAGCGAGTGACAGGGCAAGAGGATCAACATCTGTGGCATCTACACGAGCATCGGGAAATGCCATGGCAGCGGCTACAGCAATACAGCCGCTGCCGGTACACAGATCAAGAATGCGACTTACTTTTCCCGGCTGTATCCATGGCCTACCATGTTCAAGCAGAAAGCCGCCGATATGGGAGCGGGGAACGATGACACCCTCAGCCGTATGAAAAGGTAAACCGGCAAACCAGGCCGTTCCGGTCAGATAGGCCGCCGGCCTGCGTGAGTCAATTCGCTGTTGCAGCAGAGTATCAATGGCTTCCTGCTGGCTGCTGTCGATGGCCATGTTCAGGTCAGCTTCCTCGTCAACGGGGATTTCAAGCGCATGAAGAATCAGCCAGGCTGCTTCGTCCCAGGCATTATCGGTGCCGTGACCGAAGAATACCCCGGCGCTATCTAACTGCGCAGCTGCATTTTCAATACAGGTCGAAAGTTTCATTAGTGATTCTGCAGTATAAATTGTTTTGCATTATACACCTGGGACAGGGCTTGAGTTTTTGTGTTTTTTATTACGTTGCGGGCGTCCTGTTCAGACTCGCTACAGAAACCCCAACAGTAATCTAGCAACCTTTGTGTCGATTCTCAGCAAAAAAACTACTATTGATAAGCCGCTAGCTTCACTATCTATCAGATTGAACAGGCGAGAAGATAGATTGTATTCATTAGCAATAGCTTAAGGAACCCCTGATTAATTCTGGACGAAGTAGATTGCGATCTAAAATTTCTAGATTTGAGGCGAAAAGCGCACGTAATAGCTGGCTATTGCGAAGGTTTTTAACGAAAAATCTGGGTATTTTAGGCGCAAGATACGAGTTCATGAATTGATCAGAGGTTCCTTAATAAGCATGTCAGGTAAATTAACACTTGCAAAAGCCATGTAATTATTTTGTTCATGTTATCAAGGAGATAATTATGTGGCACAGTTTGTGCTTTATTTTAAAATGCAGGCATTAGTCGTAAAAAGTATATATTAATACTGATCAGGTTGGTGGCATGATGAGGTTTATTGAAAGGCGCAAACGAAAACCGTTGATCCAACCCGACTTCGGGATATACCTCAATGCAGATCAGATGAATACATGCATTCATATGCAAAAGCTTGGCTGGCAAATGTATTTCATCCGCAGACCACTTTTACGAAAAAGCACCGTAGTCATGAAAAACAGGGCTGGCACGCGTATCGGTGTGATCGAGCAGGGCGGGCGTTTTACTATAAACCCAAGGATGATCACCCGATGCACTTTGAGCGAACTTTTGCTTGTGAAGGATGGCCAATGTGCTTAATGTGCCTGGAGATTAGCTGCATCGAGCGACCCTTCGGGGTGGTATTTTGTATTTACCAACCTCCGCTGTTGGTCGAATTGAGACGATTCCCGTCAACTTGAAATCGTCAGCATTGGAGAGGTATAAGGTATTTACGGATCTTTATTTTTTGCTGCTAAGAGTGGTGAGAAAATAGTTCAGCACAGGTTTTGATCTTGATCCCTATTTTGTATTGTAGAGCACCAGCACAAAAAAAAGGCACCAACAGGTACCCTTTCTCAGAGAATAAAAGCGAACTTATTTTTTGCCGCGATTATATTTATCCTTGAATTTACTTACACGTCCCGCTGAATCAAGCATTTTCTGCTTGCCAGTATAGAACGGGTGGCACTGGGAACAGACTTCGACATTGAGATCATGACCCAGAGTAGAACGGGTTTCGAATGTATTGCCACAGGTACAGGTTACCTGAATGGCGCTGTAAGCTGGATGTGTGTTTTCCTTCATTGTCTTGTCACTCCACCGTTTAGGGTGTTTTTACCGGGTTGCTGGAAAAGGGCGCGAATAATAGCAAATTCTGTAAAAAACTCAAGTTGCTGATGCGGATTCTCTGATAGTTCCTGTTAGCCTTTCATTGAGTTGAAGAATTCGGCATTATTTTTTGTAGCCTTCATCTTGTCGATCATAAATATTACCGCCTCTACATCATCCATTGGATGCAGCAGGTTTCGCAGCAGCCAGATCTTTTGCAGTTCATCCGGGTCGGTCAACAATTCTTCACGTCGTGTACCGGATTTGTTGATGATGATGGTGGGATAAATCCGGCGTTCGGCGATACGGCGATCGAGATGGATTTCCATGTTGCCGGTGCCTTTGAATTCTTCATAGATGACATCATCCATTTTTGAACCGGTTTCGATCAGTGCGGTAGCCAGTATAGTCAGGCTGCCACCTTCTTCAATGTTTCGTGCAGCACCGAAGAAGCGTTTCGGGCGCTGCAGCGCGTTGGCATCGACACCACCGGTCAATACCTTGCCGGATGACGGTGCGACGGTGTTATAGGCGCGTGCCAGACGGGTAATAGAATCGAGCAGGATCACTACATCGCGTTTGTGCTCAACCAGGCGCTTGGCCTTTTCGATGACCATTTCAGCTACCTGTACATGGCGTGATGCGGGTTCATCGAAGGTTGAAGCGATAACTTCACCACGAATGGTGCGTTGCATCTCGGTCACTTCTTCCGGTCTTTCGTCGATTAGCAGAACAATAATCTCGACGTCAGGGCTGTTGGCAGAAATTGCATGTGCAATCTGTTGCAACATAACGGTCTTACCGCTTTTGGGGGATGAAACGATCAGTCCTCGCTGACCCTTTCCGATTGGTGCAATGAGATCGATAATTCGACTGGTAATGTCTTCTGCTGAACCGTTTTCCCTTTCCAGCGGCAATCTTTGATTCGGGTGCAGTGGGGTCAGATTTTCAAACAGAATCTTGTTCTTGGCTTCGTCTGGATGCTGGCCATTTATCGTTTCGACCTTGAGCAGAGCAAAATAGCGCTCGGAATCCTTCGGTGGCCGAATCTGCCCGGTAATGGTATCGCCGGTACGTAAACTGAAGCGGCGAATCTGGCTGGGTGAAACGTAGATATCATCTGGGCCGGCGAGATAGGAACTATCAGCAGAACGCAGAAAGCCAAAGCCATCCTGCAGAATTTCAACCACACCTTCACCGGCAATTTTGGTCCCGCGCTTTGATTCCGCCTTAAGGATAGCAAAGATCTGATCCTGCTTGCGCATGCGGGAGATGTTGTTCAGTTTAAGTTCAGCGGCATGCTCGACCAGGTCGGTGGGCGTCATGCGTTTAATTTCGGATAGATGGATAGATGTCGTTGCAGGCTGGTTCATGGCTATGAATATTTGGCGGACAGTTATTGCCCTGGGATTGATTGAATGAAACCCGGAAGTGTCCGGTAGATTTCGATTTATTTTGTAACTTTTTTGTAGATTATTACTATTGAGGATGCTCGAGTGAGCAATTACTTCTTATTAAGGATTATCCTTATGTCTTTATAAGGTTAGCACCCTGTGGCCTGCAGGTAAAGTATTAATATCTGATCTGTTTCACGGTTTTTTGAATTTTGTTGAACCGCCAGGACGCAAAGGTGCAAGTGAATCTGAGGGTAGAGGGAAGGCAGGAAATGGAGTTATCAATCAGCCGCTATGCAGTTTCTGCAAATCTTTAGTGTAGTCCGTACTAAAATGGTTTTGTTTTTTCTGTGCTTTCTTGCGTCTTAGCGGCTCAAAGGATCCAGTTAGCTGTTCGCATCAATAAAAGCTGTTAGCTGTGATTTCGACATTGCGCCGACCTTGGTCGCTTCAACATTGCCGTCTTTGAACAGCATCAACGTTGGGATTCCTCGTATTCCATATTTTGGTGGCGTAGCCGGATTATCATCAATATTGAGTTTGGCGACTTTTATTTTATCACCGTATTCAACAACAATTTCTTCCAGCAACGGTGTGATCATTTTGCATGGGCCACACCATTCTGCCCAGTAATCAACCAGCACAGGCTCTGATGAACGTAAGACTACTTCCTCGAAATCATTATCAGTCACCTGAATAATGGAATTGCTCATTGCTTTCCTCTTTTGCGTCAATGGATATCAGTTTATTGATATCAGTTGGTATAATATTTCTATTTCAGCCCAATCACAGCGTTATTGCAAGTCCCCCTTTGTCCTATTTCCTGATAACATTGCAATTATATGACTACTACACATCTGACAGATAAAAAATTCAGCGATTTCGCACTCCATGAATCCCTGTTGCAGGGGCTGAATGAGGCGGGCTTCGAGTTTTGTACACCCATCCAGGCAGAAACACTGCCACATGCCCTTGTCGGCAAGGATGTAGCCGGACAGGCGCAGACCGGGACAGGCAAGACCATGGCCTTCCTGCTGGCCGCCTACCAGCACCTGCTGGCTAAGGAGCCGGATACGGAACGAAAAAAGAACCAGCCACGGGTCCTGATCCTTGCACCAACCCGGGAACTGGCGATACAGATTGAGAAGGATGCAAGCATCATCGGTGGATACACCGGACTCAAGCTGGGGCTGGTCTACGGTGGTACAGGCTATGATACGCAGCGAAAAATGCTGGAGAACGGTGTTGATATACTGGTCGGGACACCTGGCCGTTTAATCGATTACTTCAAGCAGGGTCTGTATAAACTGGACAAGTTAGACGTGCTGATCATGGATGAAGCGGATCGCATGTTCGATATGGGCTTTATCAAGGATATCCGTTTTCTTCTGCATCGCATGACGGCTCCGGCTGATCGCCTCAGCCTGCTTTTCTCCGCTACATTGAGCCATCGGGTAGAAGAGCTGGCTTACGAGCACATGAATGACCCGATAGAAATAAAAATTGAAAGTGAAACAGTCACCGCTGATAAAATCTCACAGATTGTTTATCACCCGGCTAATGAAGAAAAGCTGCCATTACTGGTCGGCTTGCTAAATAAGCATAATCCCGCACGGACACTTATTTTTGTCAACATGAAATGGGTTGCCGAGAAAATTTATAATGGGTTGCGTGCCAATGGCTTCAAGGCCGGCATTATTTCTGGCGACGTGCCGCAGTTAAAACGTGAAAGGCTGCTGCAGGATTTTAAAGACGACAAAATCAGCATCCTGGTTGCGACAGATGTTGCAGCCAGAGGTCTGCATATCCCCGCTGTATCACATGTATTCAATTATGATCTGCCGCAGGACGCCGAAGACTACGTTCATCGCATTGGCCGTACCGCGCGCGCCGGAGCCTCGGGCGACGCCATTTCCTTTGCCTGTGAAGACACCGCCTATTTTTTGATGGATATCGAGGAATATATCGGTAAAGCCATCCCGCCCGGCAAGATAGAGCCGGAAATGCTGGCAGAACTGAAGCACTCTGCAAACCCGTCACGCAGCAGATCTGATAACAGGCGGGATAGTCGGCCGGATAAAAATGATCGCTACAGTAAGCCACGTGATGGACAGCGTGCAGGCCCGAGATCGGGAGGGCGTGACAACCGCCGTCCCGGCCCGGCCGGAACACAAGACCGCAAACCGGTCAAAGCAGGCAAGGACAGCAAGGACAGCAAGGACAGCAAGGATGTCAGCAGCAGCCGCAAATACAGTAAACCAGCTGAGGTGGTTCAGATAGAAACGCCGATGTCACCATCAACAAAGGATGTGCCGTCGATACGACGTGGCAAAGATGGACCGCCTGCTATTGGTTGAACGTGCATAAAATATAACTCAAAGGGCAGGGCTATGAAGAAGCAGGTCGTAGGTCTTGAAGAGGTCGGAAATGCAGATGTCGCTATCGTAGGCGGCAAAAATGCATCACTCGGTGAAATGATCAATCACCTGTCCGCCGCCGGGGTAAAAGTCCCGGGAGGTTTTGCTACCACGGCCGAGGCCTATCGCGAGTTTCTTGCCGAAAATAATCTCGACACAAAAATCAACCAGTGCCTGCAGGATCTTGATGTCAGTGATGTCAATGCACTGGCAGAAGCTGGAAATGAAATCCGGCGCTGGATAATTGATGCACCCCTGGGTCTGCGACTACGGCAGGAAATCAGCGAATCCTATCAAAAAATGGAGCAGCAGCTTGGTGACAATGTAGCGGTCGCCGTGCGCTCCTCTGCGACGGCCGAGGACCTGCCCGAGGCCTCCTTCGCCGGCCAGCAGGAAACCTATCTCAGCATACGTGGTATCGGAAATGTGCTGAACGCCGTACGCCATGTGTTTGCCTCGCTTTTCAATAACCGTGCTATCGCCTATCGTGTACATCAGGGCTTTGACCATGCGGCCGTTGCATTGTCCGCCGGAATACAACGCATGATACGCAGTGATATTGGCAGCGCCGGAGTAATTTTTACCCTGGATACGGAAAGTGGTTTCAGGGATGCAGTTTTTATCACCGGCGCCTGGGGCCTGGGCGAAACGGTGGTGCAGGGTGCCGTTAACCCTGATGAATTTTTTGTTTATAAGCCGACATTGTCAGCCGGGCAGCAGGCCATACTCAGCCGTAAACTGGGTGACAAGGCAATCAAGATGATTTTTACCGGTACTTCGGAACACGGTAAATCGGTGCATACTGTCGAGGTGGAGGACCGCGAACGTCAGCGTTTCTGCATTACGGATAAACAGGTCGAGGCCTTAGCGCGCCACGCTGTTTCTATCGAACAGCACTATGGCAGACCGATGGACATAGAATGGGCGCTCGATGGCGAAGACGGTGAACTCTACATCGTGCAGGCAAGACCGGAAACAGTTCGCAGCCGGGAGCTGGGCGGGGCTGTAATAGAACGTTACCACCTGCAGCAGGAAGGGCCGGTATTGATTACCGGCAGGGCGATAGGCCGGCGTATCGGCAGTGGTACAGGCCGGGTTATCCGTGACCCGTCAAAAATGGAAGATGTACAGACAGGTGATGTGCTGGTGACGGATATGACCGACCCGGACTGGGAACCGATCATGAAGCGTGCCTCGGCTATCGTCACCAATCGCGGCGGCCGTACCTGCCACGCGGCGATCATTGCCCGTGAGCTGGATATTCCGGCCATCGTCGGCTGCGGGAATGCCACTGACAGTATTCGTAACGGGCAGGCGCTGACAGTTTGCTGTGCGGAAGGGGATACTGGTAGCGTCTATGATGGGCTGCTGGCGTTCGAGGTCGAGAGACACGAAGTCGATAATTTGCCGGACTTGCCGGTAAAACTGATGATGAATGTCGGCAACCCGACGCGTGCCTTTGATTTTTCTCGTCTACCCAACCAGGGCGTAGGGCTGGCACGGCTGGAATTTATTATAAACGCCATGATAGGCGTGCACCCACAGGCGCTACTTAACTACAGTCGCCTGCAGGAGGATTTACAGCGGCAGATAACCGAAAAATTAGCCGGTTATGGCGGCCCGATAGAATTCTATATCAGCAAATTAAAAGAAGGCATCGCCACCATTGCTGCGGCCTTTGCGCCGCATCCGGTGATCGTGCGCCTGTCTGATTTCAAAAGCAATGAATATATCAATCTGCTGGGCGGTGAACTCTACGAGCCCGAAGAAGAAAACCCGATGATCGGTTACCGTGGCACTTCACGCTATCTTTCTACCCAGTTCAGGGAAAGTTTCGCCATGGAATGCCAGGCCCTGAAATCAGTTAGAGATGATATGGGCCTGCTTAATGTTGAGCTTATGGTGCCTTTTGTCCGCACGCTGGACGAGGCTTCAGAGATTATTGAATTGCTGGCTGAAAATGGTCTGCAGCGCGGTGAAAATGGACTGAAGATATTAATGATGTGTGAACTGCCTTCAAATGCTGTAATGGCTGAGGAATTTTTACAGTATTTCGACGGCTTTTCAATCGGTTCCAATGACCTGACCCAGCTGACCCTGGGGCTGGACCGTGACTCAGGACTGGTGGCACATTTGTTTGATGAGCGCGATCCGGCCATCCGCAAGATGTTATTGATGGCGATCAAGGCCGGTCAGAAGCATAACAAGTATATTGGCATCTGCGGACAGGGGCCGTCGGACTATCCTGATTTCGCAGCCTGGCTGGTTGAGGAGGGAATAAGCAGCCTGTCACTGAACCCCGATACAATTATTGAGACCTGGCTGGATATTGCCAGGCGTCAGAAGGAGCAAAGGAAAGTTAAAAGGTAACCCGTTGCGCTTATTCTTTAGTATTTCCCCTTTAACCTTTCCCCTTTAACCTTTATCCTTCTTCACAGATTTTTAACAAGAGAGTAAATTCATGAAAAGGTTAGTACTTGTCCGTCACGGACAAAGCATGTGGAATCTGGAAAATCGCTTTACCGGCTGGACAGATGTTGATTTGACCGATCGCGGGGTAGAAGAGGCAACTGATTCAGCCAGGCTGCTTAAAGACGCTGGATTTGTATTTGATCAGGTCTACACGTCATTGCTCAAACGTTCGATCCGTACCACCTGGATTATCCTCGATAATATGGACCTGATGTGGGTGCCGGTAGAGAAGACCTGGGTATTGAATGAACGCCATTATGGTGCATTGCAGGGCATGGACAAAAAGGAAGTCATTCGGAACTATGGCGAAGAGCAGGTTCAGCAATGGCGACGCGGTTTTGAAATTCGTCCACCTGAATTGAGCAAGTCGGATCCTCGCCATCCCATATATGACGTGCGTTATCGTGACCTGGGTGAGGAACTACCCAACACAGAGTCCCTGCACGACACCCTGGATCGGGTACTGGAATTCTGGGAAAGTACTATCCGCCCGATGATCGAGGATGGAAAGCAGGTGATGATCTGTGCCCATGGCAATAGTCTACGGGCGCTGATGAAATACATAGAAAATATCTCTGATGATGATATCTCCAGGGTTAATATGCCCACCGGTATACCACTGGTCTATGAGCTGGATGAGACCATGCACGCACAGAAGCGCTACTACCTGGGCGATATGCGTAAAGTTGAAGCCGGTTTGAATGAGGTCGCAGCTCAGACCAAAATGCCTGAAAAAGAAAGTGTGGAGCCGGCAAAAGGAAAATAGCAGATTTCTTTTCGCGGCCTGTATCTGCGATTGAGTAGCGAAAAACAGTATCGAAACAAAACCACGGGAATTGTATGGAACATAATATTGATGTCGTTATCATTGGTGCAGGAACAGCCGGCCTGTACGCACTGTCTCAGGTAATCCAGAAACGCAAAAGCTATCTGATCGTGCAAAATGGAGAGCTGGGCACGACCTGTGCGAGAGTAGGATGCATGCCATCCAAGGTAATGATTCAGGCCGCAGAAGACTTTCACCGTCGCAAGGTGCTGGAACGTGAAGGTATTGAGGGCGGCGAGGGGCTGTCGCTGGACAAACAGGAAGTGATGGAGTTCGTCCGGGAATTGCGTGACTCCTTTGTTGAGCGGGTACATGGCAACAATGAAAAACGGCTCAAGGACCATATCATTCATGGTCAGGCAGAATTCATCAGACCGGGCCAGCTGCGTGTTGGCGAAGATATTGTTAATTTCAGCAGTGTCGTGATTGCCAGTGGCTCTACACCGGTCATCCCGCAAGCCTGGCAGGCATTTTCTGATCGTATCATCACTACTGATACCATTTTTGAACTTGACGAACTTCCTGACTCAATGGCTGTGATTGGACTGGGTGTGATTGGACTGGAGATTGGTCAGGCACTGGCACGGCTGGATGTCGATGTTACCGGCATCGATATGGCTGAAAAAATTGGTGGTATTGAAGACCCGGAGATACTTCAGTCTGTCATAGAGACACTCGCACGAGAGTTCCCGCTGTGGCTAGGCGAGGCGGCAGGCGTAACAGAGGAACGTGGCAAGCTGCGTGTTACGGCCGGCGATGAAGCAGTACTGGTAGATAAAATACTGGTCAGCATGGGACGTAGTCCAAATGTATCAGGCATGAAACTTGAGAACCTGAACATTGAACTGGATCAGCAGGGAGTGCCAATATATGACCCGAATACTATGCAGTGCGGTGACCAGCCGGTTTTTCTTGCCGGTGATGTTTCCGGTGATCGACCCATCATGCACGAGGCGGGTGATGAGGGCCGTATTGCCGGCATCAATGCCGCCAGTGACAGCATTCAGGCCTACAAACGAAAAACGCCGCTAGCAATAACATTTACCGACCCGAATATATGTACAGCAGGCGCCAGCTGGTCTGAGCTGGATCAGGAAACCACCATTGTAGGCCAGATTAAAATGGCACCGGTAGGCCGCGCCCTGATAATGACCAAGAATCGCGGGCTGATTCGTGTTTATGGTGATAAGCAGAGCGGCAGAATCCTGGGTGCCAGTATTTTTGCCATCAAAGGCGAACATCTGGCCCACCTGATGGCATGGTGCATACAGCAGAATCTGACAGTATTCGACCTGCTCAAGATGCCTTTTTACCATCCGGTCATCGAAGAAGCACTGCAGGCCGCACTGCGCGACCTGGCCTCAAAAGTAGCAGACAAGCCAGCTGGGATGATGGATCTAGAAAAAATATAGTGTTTCAAGTTTCAAGTTTCAAGTTTCAAGTTTCAGGTTTCAGGTTTCAGGTTTTAAGTCTTGAAACCTGAAACCTGGATCCTGAAACAATTCTTTCTTTATTGTTCAGGGTCGTAGATTCTTTCCGGTCAACACATCAT
>JAYEGM010000213.1:0-2125 GCA_034659075.1 Pseudomonadota bacterium | reverse complement strand
CATAGATGTTGACCCCAGTATCGCTTCTTGAGGTGACTATATTCTGTCAATAGCCTATGCGAACTCTTTCCTTTCAGGTACTGAACTGCTCGAGATACCGATAACTGGGGCGGAATCCCTATCAGCAGTCGAGTCGGCCGGGGTCAAAACAGACCCCCAGCCGCTCACAGATCCGGACGTGAGCCTCTCGACTCATCCGGCTCCTGATATTCTAATCGCAGGCCTCAGACCCAGCAACTTCCAATGCGGAAACAAATTAGGTTGCCGTTTCGCAACAGCACCTAACCAGTAATGCGCACGGCGCGGCCGTCTCCTCAGCTTCTTGAATTTCCGGGTAGCCCATTTCACCAACTTCCTGTTCAGGTTGTAAAAGGTCGGATACAGCGCCGATTTGTAGAAATGCCCAAAGTAATTGATCCAGCCACGAATCTTGGCACCGAACATCCGCGATAAATCATCAATCGATTTATCGCTTCGGTTCTGTAGATGCCATCCACGAATCTCTTTCCTGATAGCTTTTGCCGATGAAGGACTGATAGCCGGCGACATTTGCACAAACTTCCGTCCTTCACGCGTCACCAAGGTTCTAAGCCGGAACTCATAGCCCAGAAACTCGAACTTGCTAACCGGATAATCAATCCCGGGCCGATGTGCTTTACAGCACACGATCTTACTTTTCTCTGGATGTAAATCCAGACCACATTCATTGAAACGCCTTTCCAACACCTCTTGTAACCGCTGCGTGTCTCGCAAGGTCGAGCAATGCACAACTGCATCATCCGCATATCTTGCAAACCGCAACCCTGGCTCACGGACAGCCATCCACTTGTCGAATACGTAGTGTAGAAACAGGTTCATCAACAACGGACTGATGACCCCGCCCTGCGGCGTGCCCCTTGTCCGCTGCTCAATTACACCATCCGGATGCTGCATCGGTGCAGTTAGCCATCTTTCGATGTACAACAGCACCCACTCATTATCCGTATGTTTCCGCAGCGCTCGCATTAACAACCCGTGGTCGATATTATCAAAAGCTCCCTTAATGTCGAACTCATACAACCATCCGTATCGCCAGCATCTCTGCCGGGTCTTCGATATGGCCTGTATCGCCGATTTACCAGGACGATAACCATAAGAATCCTCGTGAAAGCATGGTTCCAATATCGGTTCCAGATGCCTCTTCACCACCGTTTGGGCTATTCGATCTGATAGTGTGGGAATTCCCAGCACTCTCGTCCCGCCCGAACGTTTCGGAATCGTTACGGCCATGACCGCTGGCGGCAAATAACTGCCCGATGTCAACCGATTCCAGATTTTGTACAGATTCCCTTTCAGGTCTTGCTCAAAATCCTCTATCGTTTGACCATCTATGCCTGCGGCACCCTTGTTTGCCTTGACACGCTGGTAAGCCTGCCAGACAACTTGCTTGGAAATATCATACGATCTTGCCATCTCCTACAACTCCTCCCACAATGGTTGGTCATACTCAATGGCTGAATAACTCAACCCCTTCACTCTTCTCCCCATTACGGGAGCTTCAACACTACTACGGGTTGATCCGCCCCTGTGCTCCGCATCAGCTTTTTTTTCTCTCGCAGGGGCTGCCTGCTCGAACTTACGCTTTATCATCAGAACGACAGGTTCCCAAGTTCCGTATGTAGGCCTGTCTGACACTCACGCCACCTTCACGCCAGTCACCGTCCGATCGATAATCAGGCTATCTTCGAACTCATCCCGGAACATTCACAGAATTCCAGTTTTGATGACAGTTTGGATCATTATGACGCCTCTTCAGTGGTTCATTTACATTCGTCTTTGCCAGACTCATCTGACGTGTCTCCACGCCTTTTCTCCTGACGCTTCTCACCCCGGCTCTTTACCGGAGCAACCCAGGAGCGATTTGAACCCAGTTCCTGAAAACCGAGCCCGAGGGGCCTTCCCTCATCCTACATACAGCATGTGGCATTTACCTCCTGTGCCTGCCACTTCTTGGCACACTATGCACATGATCTCGATTGACTGAACCCGCATAGATCACCATCTCCTTACTTTGAGCTATCTCGCGTAGTAACTCTCGACAGCGTAACCCAACATCACCACCCAATATCTCGTAACGATACTTTGT
>JAYEGM010000212.1:0-28062 GCA_034659075.1 Pseudomonadota bacterium | reverse complement strand
CTTATTTAGTGTTATTTCATTGACTCTCTGACCGCTCAGCCCCAAAATAGTGGGCGAGATGTTGATACTCATATTACCTTCTGCTTATGAATCCTTTAGAAGCTTTATATTGCAACAGGTTTGCTGGTATTAACATCTCTTTTCACTCATCAGAGCGGAGAAGAGCCTTCTGATTGTCCATAGAGCAAGCTAAATCAACAGACTACATTCAGTCTTGTGTTCTTTATCGGACAGCAGTGACGTTTTACGTAAAACATAAATCGTAATACCTAAAACTGTTTTCTACCTTGCGTTGCAGGGATGATGGTAGTGTAATACCGGTAAACCTTCCTGCAAGGATATAATAATGCCCAAGCTCCTGATTTTCTCTTTTTTTTTATTACCCTTTTTTGTTGCCACCCAGAATATAGCGGCGGCTGAAGAAGCACCAACTGTCAACCCGTCAGGCGACAATCAGGCCGATGAACCCGGCGGCTTCGATCCTGGTGGGGCTGAAATCAATATTATTACCGAAGGCGATAAGACCATCGAAGAATACAGCCTCAATGGACGCATCTATATGGTGAAAATCCAGCAGAAGGGTTTTCCACCATACTATCTTATTGACCGCGATGGTGATGGCAGGATGGACGAACAGGTGAGTGAACTGATGGGTCCTGCTATAGAGCCACCCAGCTGGGTTTTATTTCGCTGGTAAACAGCGTTTATTCAGGGTTTACTAAAAAGAATAACTTTAAATAACCGAACAAGAATAAGGATAAAAGAAAGAAAATAATGCAGGCAAAAAGTGTCAATGCAGGACAGGGGGCCAGCTGGTTCAGTTGCGGCTGGAATTTGTTTAAAAACGATTTCGGAACCTGGTTTATCATGTTCCTTATATTTATCGGTATCGCCATAGTACTCAGTTTTGTACCTTTCATAGGGTCATTGACACTGTCGGTCATCACACCGGCACTGATAGCAGGTTTTATGTATTCCGCATCTCAAATGGAACAGGGCAATAGTATTGAAGTGGGCAATCTGTTTCAGGGCTTCAAGGACAAGGAACGCATGAACAAACTCCTGGCCCTCGGAGGATTATCATTGCTGGCGTCAATACTGCTGATGTTTGTCGTGGCCGCTCTGCTTGGTGGAAGCGCCATGATGAATGTGGATGAAACAGGTGCCGTCGACCCGCAGGCCATGATGACGGCTGGCATGGGCATCTCCATGTTGCTGGTTCTGCTTGTTTCAATGTTTGTCGCCATGGGATTTCTTTATGCCACACCTTTAGTCATGCTGGATAACATGGCACCGGTAGAGTCCGTCAAAACAAGTTTCTCTGCCAGCCTGAAAAATATACTTCCCTTGCTGGTGTTCGGTATTGTCTACTTCCTGCTCGCTATCGTAGCGGCTATTCCGTTATTCCTGGGGTTTCTTATATTGATACCCGTATCCATGCTGGCGATGTATTGCAGCTATAAATCGATATTTCATTAAGGATGGCTAAAATTTTCCTGCGATTATTCGTTTCACTGTCCATTGCAGGAGTACCTTTTTTAGCCTTTGCCCGTGACCCGGAAATTCGTTTATACAAAATGACCCGTGACGGACATTCAGAAAAGTACATGCTTTTTGGCAAGGCAGATAACCCGGGCTGCCACAACACGCCTTACACTTATCATGTCTACAAGGTAGCGGTACTTGCCTACAAAAGCTGCAGCGTCTATTCAGAAAAAGACTGCCAGCCTGATTCTATCCTGCCTGTCTACTGGAAGAGCAAGGACAAGGTCACGACAAAAATGAAACAGGGCACGCGCTGGTTTCTCGCCCGTGATGGCAGTGAGGTTGATGTCTCATCGTGGTCCTGTGAAGTTAAGGGCACCTCGATTAATCCATGAATAATCATCTGGTATCCAAAACTAGCCCTCTCTGCGTTAGGAATCTTCGCAATAGCAAGCTATTACCTGCAATTCTTGCCTTCATATGACTAGTTTTGAATTACAATCTGATCATCCAGAATTAATCGAGGTGCCCTTAAGGCCCCTTAGTTTCAAAGGTACCGACTATGCCAGGAATAATCCGGACAATTGATCGCATTAATGATTTAGTTGGCCGTAGCATTGCCTGGTTAACCCTGGCAATGGTGCTGATCACTTTCCTGATAGTTGTTCTTCGTTACGTATTCAGTACAGGATGGATTGCCATGCAGGAGTCTGTTATTTATCTGCACGCCGCTGTCTTTATGCTGGGCGCGGCCTACACGCTAAAGCAAAATGCCCACGTTCGTGTTGACATCTTTTACGAAAAATTGGGTTCACGGACAAAAGCCTGGGTTAATCTGGCAGGGGCACTGCTGCTGCTAGTGCCCTTCTGCCTGTTTATCATATTTATTTCCTGGAACTACGTCAGCCTGTCCTGGTCATTGATGGAAGGCTCCAGAGACGCTGGCGGACTGCCAGCTGTATTCCTGCTGAAAACAATGATTCCGGTAATGGCCACCCTGCTGATGCTGCAGGGTATCGCCCAGGCATTACGCAGTGTATTGATATTGCGTGGGCGGAAAATACCAACTAGTGACATATAAAAACGTACTCAGCACAGAGGAGGGAATTGTGTACTAGCAAACTCAACTATCCCGCACACCCTTCACGCCCGAAGCTTGTTGTCAGGAATTCATGGCTTAAAAGACTGGGTTCCGGCTCAATAAAGGCGGAATGACGTGATTTAGTATAGATATCACTATGACTAAAATAAGTTAAAAAATCATGGCAGATACCCACATCAAGCAACCCCAAAAACATCTGTGCTCTCCGTGTCCTCTGTGGTGAAAAATGTCTTAGTAAAAAAATGAATGAATTAATGCCTTTATTTATGTTTCTGGTCGCAGGCCTTATCCTGATGACCGGTTACCCTGTTGCCTTTGCCCTGGCTGGCACGGCGCTGATTTTCTCCCTGATCGGCAGCATAACGGGTGGCTTTGACAGTGCCTTCCTGCTCGCTATGCCCAGCCGTTTATACGGTATCATGACAAATGAGACCCTGATAGCCGTGCCCTTATTTGTATTTATGGGTGCCATGCTTGAACGTTCCCGTGTAGCAGAAGAATTACTCGATGCCATGACCGGGCTATTCGGTAAGTTACGTGGTGGACTGGGTATCTCGGTTGTTCTGGTCGGCATGCTGATGGCGGCCAGCACCGGTATCGTCGGGGCGACCGTCGTGACCATGGGAATGATGGCTCTGCCCACCATGTTGAAACGCAACTATGACCCCGCCATCGCCTGCGGCACGATCTGTGCGTCCGGAACCCTGGGACAAATCATCCCACCATCAATCATTCTGGTGCTGCTGGGTGATGTGTTGTCCTCTGCCTTTCAGCAGGCACAGCTTGATATGGGCATCTTTTCCCCGGAAACGGTATCCGTCGGTGATCTGTTCGCCGGGGCTCTTGTTCCCGGCCTTATACTGGTCGCTATGTATATACTTTATCTTCTGTTGCTGGCATGGCTGCGCCCTCATGTCATGCCAGCCCCAGAAGGATGTGACAACAGCAACAACTCATGGGCCGCCCTGCTATCTGCCCTGTTCCCGCCATTGCTGCTCATTGTCTCGGTACTTGGCTCAATTCTGGGTGGCCTCGCCACACCCACTGAGGCGGCCTCGGTTGGCGCAGTCGGTGCCACACTACTCGCCCTGGCACGTAAAAGCTGCAGCATTAAAGTCCTGCAGGAAGTCACCCGGTCAACGCTGGAAGTCACCAGCATGGTTTTCATGATACTCATCGGTGCCTCCCTTTTCTCTCTGGTTTTTCGTGGCTTCGGTGGCGATGATCTCATCGCAGAGCTGCTAGGCGGTTTACCTGGCGGCGTAGTCGGTGCCATGGTCGCCGTTATGCTGGTCATGTTCCTGCTCGGTTTTATACTCGACTTCATCGAAATCACTTTCGTCGTAGTACCCATCATAGGGCCGATATTGCTCAGTATGGGTATAGACCCGGTTTGGCTGGGCATAATGATCGCTATAAATTTACAAACTTCATTCCTGACGCCACCGTTTGGGTTTGCCCTTTTCTACCTGCGTGGGGTAGCACCAAAGTCTGTAACTACCGGGCAAATCTATCGTGGTGTGCTGCCGTTTATAGCTATTCAATTATTGATGTTAGTGATGCTGGCCTACTGGCCGGCGCTGGCGACGTGGTTGCCCGGGATTATTTATGGGTAACCAGTAATGATATAGTGAATAAATTTTCTTTATTCACCATGAGCAAATCAAAAGATGCCCGAAGTCAGAGTCTGTACCTGGTGTATTCACAGGTACAGAAGGATGGATGCTATGAGGTTCTGGCTCCGGGCATGGACGGGTAGCGATAAGCTAATTCAGCTTATCGGCAATATTTTTTGCAAAAATCTGATTCTCCCGGTTCATTATCGGTAATACGGATGCGGGTATACTTTCCAACATAAAAAATCATTACCAGGACTAATACATTCAATATCAATGACATAAACTCTCCCTTAAGGATACTCCTTATTGGTTACTGTTAGCCATCATACTATAAGAATATTAACATATTCTTATATATCGTCATACTAAACTGTAAATGGATTTTTTGCTGAGAAAGGGTTTTTGTATCGGGGATCTGGCTAATCGCCAGCTATAGCACCACATTAGCATCGCGCACTCTTTTGATGGTGTGACAATATACCGCAGGTTTTGTCCAAATTTGTTCAGATCTATACATTCCCTCCGCTTACCCTGTCGTTGCCACCATGGTCTTTTTGGGTAAATATCTTCTTATATCCCGCATACTGTAGCAGTTCATTTACTGCCCTGGCCTGATCATAACCATGCTCCAGTAACAAAAAGCTTCCGAGCTTTAAATACAACGCGCTGTCGGAGATGATCTGCCGGATGGCATCCAGCCCGTCTGGCCCGGAAATCAGAGCGCACTCCGGTTCAGCAGGCAGGTCGCCCTGTTTCAGATGAGGGTCATCTGCGGGAACATACGGGGGATTGCAGACAATCATGTCGAACTGCCTGCCTGTTAACGGTTGAAACCAGTTGCCGCCTGTAAATGACACATTTCCTATCTCCAGTGCAAGGGCGTTTTCCTTTGCGATGGCAAGAGCCGCCACAGACAGGTCTGTGGCCGTAACTTCACACAGCGGGCGCTCCCGTGCGAGAGCCAGTGCAATGGCGCCACTACCGGTCCCCAGGTCGGCAATCTGCCAATGGGCATCTGCCGGTATCCGCAGCAGCGCCTGCTCAACGAGGCATTCGGTGTCCGGCCGGGGGATCAGGACATCCGGTGATACCTGCAGATCCATGTCCCAAAAACCACGGCTGCCCGTTATGTAGGCTAATGGTTCACCTGCAATTCTGCGTATCAGTGCAGATTTAAAATACTGGCACTGCTTTTCAGACAGCTCTTCATCAGGATGGATGAATTGATGGCTACGGCTGATCTCACAGACTTCTGCCAGTAATAATTCACCTTCCTGCCTGGCGTCAGGGCGATTAATCTTTGCCTGGGCTTCGCCAAGTAATTCGATGATTGTGGCCATGGGGTAAACGATTTACGGTTTTACGGTTTTACGGTTTTACGGTTTTACGGTTTTACATAAAACATAACACGTAATACCTAACACTTTATTTAACCCTGATTCGCCAGTAAATCTGCCTGGTGCTCAGTGACCAGCGGTTCGATTATCATATCCAGATTACCCGCCATCATCTCATCGAGTTTATAGAGTGTAAGGTTGATGCGATGATCGGTTACCCTGCCCTGCGGAAAGTTATAGGTGCGGATACGCTCTGATCTGTCGCCGCTACCGACCAGGGATTTTCTCGTCTCGGCCTGTTCGTCCTGCTGCGCACTCTGTATCTGGTCCAGCAATCTTGACTGCAGCACGCTCATCGCGCGGGCCTTGTTCTTGTGCTGGGAGCGCTCGTCCTGACACTCAACGACCAGCCCGGTCGGCAGATGGGTGATGCGGACAGCTGAATCCGTTTTATTTACGTGCTGGCCGCCTGAACCGGACGCGCGGTAGGTATCGATACGCAGGTCGCCGCTATCAATTTCTATCTCATCCACCTCGTCGGCTTCCGGCATAACGGCAACAGTACAGGCTGAGGTGTGAACGCGGCCCTGGGTTTCGGTCTGGGGCACACGCTGTACGCGGTGTGCACCGGACTCAAATTTAAGACGGGAATAGACGCGCTTGCCGCTAATTCTTGTGATGATCTCCCTGTAGCCGCCATGATCACCATCACTATGGCTCAATACCTCAATCTTCCAGCGGTTTTTTTCTGCATAGATGCTGTACATACGAAATAGATCGCCAGCGAACAGGGCGGCTTCATCGCCACCGGTACCGGCCCGGATTTCAAGAAATACGTTGCGCTCGTCATTGGGGTCTTTGGGAATCAGCAGAATTCGTATAGCCTCCTGATGCTGTTCCATGGACCGCTCCAGTCCACTGACCTCCTCCGCTGCCATTTCACGCATTTCTTTATCATCATCCTCAAGCATCTGACGTGCTGTCAGTAGATCTTCATTGCTTTGTTGCCATTGCTGATAGCGCTGTACGACCGGTGTCAGTTCAGACAATTCCATTGATAATTGGCGAAACTGGTTCTGGTCTGCAGCTACACCCGGGTCTGCCAGCAGGGCATGGATTTCTTCCAGTCGCTGGCTTAGGAGATCTAGCTTGTTGGTAATTGAGGATTTCATATCAGATTGGAAATTCAAAACTAAAATAAAGCATTATACTCTCGCGAAGGCGCTATGATCGTAAAGAAAGACACATATTTCCTAATTACATACCAGACTCAGCTAGTGAGCCACTCGGTGGTTAATAATGGAACCCTATGATTATAGTAGTGCTTCAAAAATGCAAAAGAATACGGTTCAATTTCAAAAAGGCCTGAGCTTGTTCGATTTTCTAGAAAAATCCAGTACTGATGAGTAATGTAGACAAGCTTTTTACCAGCGTCCCTGGCCAACCGTGTATGCTTGCCCATCATGCGGCAAGACTACAGGCAGTGCGCTTAAGAGTTGCAAGCTCTACCAGAGCCATAAATGCCATCACCAAACCTCGCTGATCGCAGCTACAATCTTTCATGGCACCAAATTAGCGTTGAATAGATGGCAGACCATTATGGTTAATCAGGAACTGACTTATTACTATTTTTAGCGTTCTTTGCAAATCTGGGTCTGGAGTCAATGCTGACTCCGACCCCCTTCCTTGATATGTACAATATTGGTGATTAAAAAATATTAAAAATTCTCGCCAGTATAGGTTGTTTATATTTTAATGGGGCAATCGCAATATCGTTTATTACGATATCGCTGCCTACGATATTGCCAGTATCCAGGCGTAAATATTTAAGTGATGCGCTTTTAATGCGCACTAATAAAACGTTTTTCCCACCAACATAATGAGTGCGCACCATATTCGCTTCGCTCAATCCGCTCCCATCATCCCAATAGGTATTTAGTATTGATCGCTTAGACACCACAATATGCACGCGTACAAGAAAATCCCCATGATTATCAATCTCCTTATTTAATTCGAACAATATCCATGGATCATTCCCATCGGTGGTAAAAGAAATCGAGTCTCCACGTCTTTTTAATCTGGCGACATGGTTTTCTCCCACAAATTCATTTTTATTGAAATCGAGCGATTCATAACCACCTTTGCCCGCTTCGTATATCAAGCCTGGATGATAGAAAGGTATTACCACTCGAAATAGCGCATGAAAATGTAAATAAATAAAGGCGCTAGAAATGATAAACGCTAAAAATAATCGAAATTTTCGCTTAAATACAATTAGACTTTCCAATCGTACCAAAGCAGAAATAAAGAAAATGATCACTGCAACAAATGCTGGAATGAGATATTTCCCTTGCCTTTGCAGATCAACATGTATATTAAAATACAGGTAGATAATACATAAAAATACACCCCCAAGAAACAAGGAAATCTCCAGCCCATCCTGCCCATGTTCGCTTCGACTTTTACCGGATAGTATTGATGCCAAACGACCCATCACATAAAGTAGCGATATAAGAAACACCATCGCATATAGCCAAAACAAATAAGCACCCACCTTCAATCGTAACCAGTCCAGATCTCCAACTATCGACCAGTACGTCCTGGCAAGAAAATTTTCATGATTGCTCAGTAGGTCACCCACCCCAACGCCCAAACTGGCATAAGTCCTGGCTTTCCCGGGTGTTATATCAGGGTGACTTTCTGCCAAGCGTTTCTCAATGCTCATATTCAGGGGGTCAGAAAGGCCATGATGATAGGTGTTAAATATAACCCACCAGCCACCAAACATAATGGCCGAAAGAATTATGACCCCTGCTATGTAAGGCAACCTGTTTTTGCCCTGATTCAAAAAAATCGTCATTGCATAAATAAACAATGGTAAACAATAAAACCAGGCATTAACTTTAACAATCAAAAGCAAGCCACATGCCGATCCAAAAAGTACCACTGAAAACCATGTGATGCCTTTTTTATATAACCTTACGGTTGAATAAGTGAATAATGTTGATACCATGATGACGGATATATCACTATTCAAATAACTTGCCAAAAATGCGAATTGGGGCAAAAACCCAAAAATAACCGATCCTGATACAGCCCAGGTTCGACTTCCTGTGTATAAAAGTAACGTGAGAAAACATAATGCTACAGTTAAGGCTGCAAACAATACATTTGACTTTCTAAGGAGGTATTTGACCTTGGCCCGTTTATAAAAAGGCTCAAGGATTCTTGCCACAATTGCACTCGCCACATAGGGCAGAGGTGAAGTAAACGAACGTACCGTGCCAAATTCCTTATAATTATCCAGGAAATATTCCGCCTCATCATTCACCCCAACCGGCAGCCGTCCATTATCATAAATGAATAATGCAGGTTTATGATGCGCAACCTCATCCGGACCACTACTTAATGGCAACTGTTCTGACAATTGCCAGTAATAAAACGTGAAGAACAAGAGGATTGCCATGAAAATAGCTCCTGTCCCTAACGCGTTATTTAGATTAGTTTTTTTCACTTCCATAGCCTGCCAACGAACTTTTGAATATTTATCTGTTTCATCCTGTTTCAGACGATAATCTTAATTCCTGAATTAAGTAGATGCTGAGTGCCAGGATAAAGCCGGGAAATAGAGACTTAAGGTTATTTTGAGTCTTCAATTTATGAGCAAATGCCATTGCTGTCCCATAAATGTAAATAGATGCCAGCGTAGCCTGGTGCTGAGGACCAAAGCCCAACACCATGGTATTTACTGGAAATTTTGTTGGGCTTAATGCTTTAACCCAACCTACATACTGCGGTTAACTAATTTTTGCATATTTACGTAAAACATAAAACGTAACACGACGCTTTACACCTTTAAATCAAAAAGCCGTTTGGCTGCCTCAATAACTGCCTTGTCTGCAACCAGCCCGGCCTCTTTCAATGCGGCCGTCGGAGCATGTGTGTATTTGTTGGTTAATGACCTGGCCAGTGCCTCTAAAACAATTTCGGGGTTCTCGCCGCTGGCCAGCAATTTCCGCGCTTTGTCGAGTTCTGCCTGGCGCAGGTGGTCCGCGTTTTCCCTTAGTGCACGGATCATCGGCACAGCATCGAGTGATTTCAGCCAGTCGACGAAATGGCCAACCTGCAGATCAATAATTTTTTCTGCCTCCTCTGCCGCTTCACGTCGCGACTGGAGATTCTCCTCTATTACGTTTTGCAGGTCATCGACGGTATACAGAAAAACATCGCTCAGGTCACTGACTTCTGCCTCTATATCTCTGGGGACAGCGAGGTCGACCATAAATATTGGCCGATGACGGCGTTTCTTTAATGCCTGTTCAACAGCCCCTTTGCCGAGTATCGGCAGCTGACTCGCAGTCGAGGCAATAACGATGTCTGCCTCATGCAGACGTGTCGGCAATTCGGCCAGGGAGATGGCTTCACCCCCGACCAGTGCAGCCAGTTTCTGTGCCCGTTCAACGGTGCGGTTGGAAACAATGATATGCCCGACCTGTTTCTGTGACAGATGTTGTGCGGTCAGTTCGATGGTTTCACCAGCACCGATTAATAACACTGTTTTCTGTGACAGGTCAGTAAAGATTTGTTTCGCCAGTTTAACAGCCGCATAGGCGACTGACACTGCGCTAGCCCCGATCTGGGTATCCGTGCGCACCTGTTTGGCAACAGAAAAGGTGTGCTGAAACAACTGGTTTAGCAGCTTGCCGGTAACACCGGTCTTGTGCGCGGTAGCAAAGGCCTCTTTCATCTGACCGAGAATCTGCGGCTCGCCCAGCACCATGGAATCAAGGCCACTGGCGACCCGGAAGGCATGCCTTACGGCCTCATTACCCGGGTTGCGATACAGATAGGGCTCAATATCACTGGCCGCCAGGCGATGGTAGTGACAGAACCATTCAACCAGACTATTTTCATTTTCCTGTTCATGACTGCAGTAAATTTCTGTACGATTGCAGGTTGAAAGTATCGTGGCTTCACGCGCCCCACCTGCATCGGTGATATCGGCTAACGCGGTCACCAGGGAATCGGGGGCGAAAGCAGTCTGCTCCCGGAGTTCTACCGGTGCAGTTTTGTGGTTGATGCCAAAGTTGAACAGGTGCATGATGCCTATATTGTGCCTACAATTTCAGGAAGAACCGAACATTGTCTCTTGTTAGAAAAATCTGTCAAGCCGTGTCATCGTTAACATTACTTGCATCGTTAGTATTTGTCACTGCCGGGCTCGTCTCCTGTGCCAGCAGTTCTATAAAAAAGAACACTGCTGAAGCGGCGGAAAATGAACCTGTTCAGGCAGATGCCGATGCAGAATCCAGGCCGCAGCATCTGCCAGATGTCGAACTCACTTCCGAACTTATGTACAAGCTCCTGCTGTCCGACATTGCCCGCCAGCAGAACATGAATGAGCTTGCCCTGGCCGCGCTGGTCGACACCGCGATTGAAACTCGTGACTCCCGGCTCGCTGCGCAGGCAACCCGCCAGGCAGTAGTATTGTCCCAGTTTGGCATAGCCATTCAAATGGCCAGACTGTGGCTGGAACTGGAACCAGAGGACATCGATGTCCACCAGACCCTGGGAAACCTCCTGGTTGTAGAGAGCCAGCCAGAACTTGCTTTAGCGCATTATAGCAAAGCTCTGGCTTTGGCAGACGAAAATAACCGCAGCCTGTTACTGAAGCAAATAAGCAACACTCTGGTTCGTTACGGTAGCCAGCAGCAAGCTCTTGAATTAATCGAAAAAATGGCAATCGAATACCCAGACTCAGCCGATGTAGCACTGGCCCATGCCAGTGTCGCCAGTAAACTCAAAGAATATGCTATTGCGGCCACAGCCATAGATCGAACCCTGTCGCTCGAGCCGGACAACAGCAACGCCGCAACGTTTAAGTTCGAGCTTTTGCTGCTGAATGACAAATCCATTGAAGCAGAGGCGTTTGCCAGCAGCTTTTTAAAAAAATATCCGACAGCCATTCTGCTTCGTACAGCACTGGCCAGGCACTATCTCGAGGCCAATAAGCTAAAGCAGGCAGAAAAAGAATACCTGGTTATACATAAGCAGGATGAAACATCCATCATTGCACCGATGGCCCTGGCACTGATACGGATCGACAGCAAAAAACTGGATGATGCCACTATGTATCTGCAAAAGGTTCTGGTGCTGCAGCCTGGCAATGATCTGGCCCGGCTATATCTTGGTGATATCGCCAACCAGCAGAAAAAACTTGATGACGCAATCCAGTGGTACCGCTCTGTTGCCGGAAAAGATCATCTGTTTAAAGCCCGGCTGCGACTGGTTGATGTCATCATGCAACGAGATGGTGTAGAGGCGGCCTTGCGTGAACTTGAAGCCATGCACGCCGAAACCTCTGGCCAACAGGTTGACATCATCCTGCTGCAGCATGACTTACTGATCGAGGCCGGACGTGATGATGACGCCCTGCAGATCATCAACACTGCCCTTACGGACAGCCCGGATAATCTGGACCTGCTTTATGCCAGGGCGATGATTGCCGCGCGTCAGGAAGATGTTGCCGGTCTGGAAAGGGACTTGCAGCATGTGCTGAGAATTGAGCCCGGCCATGCACAGGCCCTGAACGCCTATGGCTTTACCCTGGCAGACCTGACGGACCGCTACAAGGAGGCCTATGCGCTAATCTCTGCGGCACTTAAAGAGAAACCCGGCGATCCTTTTATCCTCGACAGCATGGGCTGGGTCGAATACCGGATGGGCAATTACAGCGTTGCAGAAGACTATCTACGCAAGGCCCTGGCTAAGCGTAATGATCAGGAAATTGCCTCCCATCTTGTTGAAGTCCTGCTAGCCTCAGGCAATGCACGGGAAGCAAGAAAAATATGGATGAAGGCGAACATGGACTTCCCTGATAGTGAGAAGCTGCGGGAGGTAGGTGAGAAATTGAAGGAGAAAGGTGAAAGGTGAAAGGATGTTTTACGCTTTATGTATTAGGATTTCCCGAAAGGATTAATGATGAAAATCATTCCACGCTTGATGGGTTAGCCGTTACATAATCCCTAATACGTAATTCGCAATACTAAATTAAATGAAAAGTTGAAAATAGACACCAAATTTATCAATACCTCCCTGCTACTGTTCACCATCTTTCTGCTGTCTGCCTGTGCCAGCAGGCCAATACATGAGGGGGCACCCCCAGACTGGCAGTCACGGCAGGCTGCTCTCGCTAAAATCGACAACTGGAAAATGCATGCGCGTATTGGCATGCGTGGTAGAGAACATAGCGGCAGCGCCTCTCTAATATGGGTTGAAACACCTGAACAGCGCAATCTGCGCCTGTTGGGCCCGCTTGGCGGCGGCCTGATACTGCTGCAACAGGATGCAACAGGTGTTTCTATACAGGACAGTAAAGGCAAGACCTGGCGTGCAGCGGACGCCGGGGAACTGATCTATCGCGTCACCGGCTGGCAAATCCCTGTCTCCGGCCTGCGCTGGTGGATACTGGGCTTGATCGAACCTGGTAGTGAAGCTGCATCTACCGTAGATGCAACGCATCGCCTGAAAAGTATCCAGCAGGCTGGCTGGAAAGTATCCCTGGATAAATTTACCCTGTTCGGAGACCATGAACTGCCGACATCGATTGTGATGGAAACTATGACTGACCCTGAAGATGAGCGGTATATTCGAGTAAAAATGATAGTTAAGGACTGGACGAAAACGAATTAAGTATTACCTAAAGCGATGTTAATTTTACCTGCTCCCGCTAAGCTAAACCTGTTCCTGCATATTACCGGGCAGCGTGCTGATGGCTATCATGAATTACAGACTGTGTTTCAGTTTCTAGACTTGCAGGATGAAATTACACTTTCTGTCCGTTCGGATAAGCAAATTCGGCGTTTGACCCGGTGGTCGGATGTGGCGGAAGAGGATGACCTGATGGTAAAAGCGGCACATCGTATCGCTGACTATGCCAGCGTCGCGACCGGGGTTGATATCAGTATAGTAAAAAATATTCCTATGGGTGCCGGTCTGGGTGGCGGCAGTTCGGATGCGGCAACAGTTCTTTGTGGCTTGAATCACCTGTGGGGCCTCGGCTTATCGAAGGATACGCTCGCCGGTATTGGCCAGGAACTCGGGGCTGATATACCGGTTTTTGTCCATGGGCACGCAGCCTGGGCTGAAGGAACGGGTGAATTACTAACGTCAATTGACCCCGGTGAAGATTTATATCTGCTGGTTGTGCCGCCGGTAAACGTCTCCACAGCAGAAATTTTCAGTCATCCTGCATTGACACGCGATAGTTCGCCAATCAAAATAACCGACTTTCTTAAAGGTCAGGGACATAACGATCTCGAAGCAGTGGTCAGACAGCAATATCCCGACGTTGATAAGGCCATGAACTGGCTGCAGCAATTTGCACAGGCACGCATGACGGGGACCGGTGCAGGTGTTTTTATTTCACCTGGGACAGCCGCTGATGCAAAAATAATTGCCCAGCAGGTTCCTGCCAACTGGCAGTGCTTTGTTACGCAGGGTTTGAACTCTAGCCCGCTATATGATCGATTGTCGAACTTTACGAATGGGGTGTAGCCAAGCGGTAAGGCACTGGATTTTGATTCCAGCATGCACAGGTTCGAATCCTGTCACCCCAGCCATCATTTATGTATTACAGCCGTCAGACTACCAGGAGCAGGCTCTTGCCAAACGATGACATGATAGTCCTTTCAGGTTCGGGCAACCCCGAGCTCAGCAAAGAAGTCTGCCAGCGCCTGGGGGTACGCCAGGGCAAAGCCATAGTTGATACCTTCAGTGACGGTGAGATCCAGATTGAGATACTGGACAATGTGCGTGGCCGGGATGTTTTTATTTTACAATCGGTCTGCCCGCCCAGCAACAATAATCTTATGGAGCTGCTGCTGCTGATTGATGCCTGCAAGCGCTCGGCAGCTGGCCACATCACCGCCGTTGTACCCTACCTCGGCTATGCGCGCCAGGATCGGCGGCCACGATCGCAGCGCACGCCAATCTCTGCCCGCCTGGTCGCTGACATGATTTCCCGGGCAGGTGCCAACCATGTCTTAACCGTCGATATTCACGCAGACCAGATCGTCGGCTTCTTCGACATTCCGACTGACAATATCTACGCATTGCCGGTACTACTCGGCGATGTCTGGCGTAACAGCGATGACAGCCTGATGGTCGTCTCGCCTGATGTTGGTGGTGTCGTCCGTGCCCGCGCACTGGCCAAACCGCTGGAGGCAGATCTTGCCATAATCGACAAACGCCGCCCGAAAGCCAATGTTGCCAAGGTCATGAATATAATCGGTGATGTAGAAGGCAGGAATTGCGTCATCATCGACGATCTGGTAGATACCGCGAATACCCTCTGCGAGGCCGCCGCTGCACTGAAAAAGCGTGGTGCCAGCCGGGTTTCCGCCTGCTGTACCCACCCCATCCTGTCCGGCCCCGCGGTCGAACGCATCACCAGTTCCGAACTGGATGAACTGGTCGTCACCAACACCGTACCGCTGTCAAAAGAGGCAACGACCTGCAGCAAAATCCGCCAGCTAAGCATCGCCGAACTACTGGCCGAAACCATGCGTCGGATATATAACCAGGAATCGGTCAGCTCTCTTTTCTATTAATTTACCTAACGCATAATACGTAAAACATAAAACTTCTCTGTTTTTTCTGTTACAATCCACGCCCTTTTTCCCGGTCTGGTCGCGGTCCGGGGTATTTAAAACGACAAAATGGGAGATTCCTAATGTCTGACAGTCATACTATTATCGCCGAAATGCGTGATGTACAAGGTACAGGTGCGAGCCGCCGCCTGCGTCATGCCGGCAAAGTCCCTGCCATTCTATACGGTGCGGGGAAAGACACAGCTATGCTCACACTGAGCCACAATAGCCTTTATCATAATCTTGAAGATGAGTCTTTTCACAGTTCCATTCTAACCGTAGACATTGCCGGCAAAAAAGAAAAAGCTATTCTGCGCGATGTGCAAATGCATGCTTTCAAACAATTGATTATGCATATCGATCTACAGCGTGTAAGCGCCAAAGACAAGATCCACATGAGCGTACCGCTGCATTTCACTGGTGGTGAAGAAGCACCCGGCGTCAAGCTTGAAAGCGGTATTGTCTCTCATCTTATTACTGAACTGGATATCGCCTGCCTGCCTGCCGATCTGCCTGAGTTTATCTCCATTGATATTTCTGGCCTTAATCTCGGCGACTCTATTCACCTTAGTGAAATTACCCTGCCGGGCGGCGTTGAATCTACCACCCTGTCTCATGGTGGTGATGACCTGGCCGTGGTTACCGTTGTCGCTGTTCGTGGCTCCACTGAAGACGAAGAGACTGCTGAAGGTGAAGGTGAAGAAGAAGCAGGTGAAGAAGGTTCTGATACTGAAGCGGCTGAGGGTAGCGAATAAGCCCTGCTTATGGCACGCGGCATCAGCCTGATCGCCGGCCTCGGTAACCCCGGTCAGCGTTATGTCGATACTCGGCACAACGCCGGCTTCTGGTTTATCGAGGAACTGGCGAACCGCTTTCACGGCAGCTGGCGTGATGAGTCCCGTTTCAAATCACGCGTCTGTGAAGTTGTTATCAATGGTCAGCGCATCTGGCTGCTTGCCCCCCAGGACTTTATGAACCACAGTGGTGTATCCATAGCCGCATTTGCACGCTATTACCGGATTGTCCCAGAACAAATCCTGGTCGCCCACGATGAAATTGATTTGCTGCCTGGCCGCGTAAAGCTCAAGCAGGGCGGTGGCACCGCAGGTCATAATGGCCTGCGTGATACTACCCGGCAACTCGGCAGTCCGGATTTTCTGCGTTTGCGTCTCGGTATTGGCCACCCCGGCAAACCGAGCGCCGTCGTCAATTTTGTACTGAAACGGCCGCCTGAAGCTGAAATGACATTAATCCAGTCAGCGATTGAACACAGTGCAGACCATATTGAGGACATCCTCAGGGGCGACTTACAAACTGCCATGAACGCTTTGCACTCACACACCTAGGATAAACTTATGGGTTTTAAATGCGGTATCGTCGGATTGCCAAACGTCGGCAAATCCACCCTGTTCAATGCACTGACCCGTGCAGAGATTCAGGCCGAGAACTATCCATTCTGTACTATCGAACCGAATGTCGGCATCGTCGAGGTGCCTGACCCCCGCCTCGACACGCTTGCGGCCATTGTTAATCCGGAAAGAGTATTGCCAACAACAATTGAGTTCGTCGATATCGCCGGACTGGTAGAGGGCGCATCAAAAGGTGAAGGACTGGGCAACAAATTTCTTGCCCATATTCGTGAAGTCGATGCAATCGTTCAGGTAGTCCGCTGTTTCGAAGATGAGAACATCACCCATGTCGCCGGTAAAATTGACCCGATCTCTGATATCGATGTCATCGCCACTGAACTGGCACTGGCCGACATGGACACCACAGAAAGAGCGCTGGCCCGTGCACAAAAAATGAGCAAGGGGGGTGATAAGGATGCCTTGAAAGAAGCGGCAATACTGGAAAAAGTCAGCAGGCAACTCGACCAGGGTCTGCCAGTACGGTCACTGGAACTGGATGACGATGAGAAAGCGATACTCAGGCCTTTATGCCTGATGACCATCAAACCCACACTATATATCCCCAACGTCGATGATAGTGGCTTTGAGAACAACCCCTTCCTTGATGCAGTACGCGAACGGGCAATATCTGAAAATGCTGAAGTAGTCCCGGTTTGTGCGGCCATAGAGGCCGAGCTGGTGGAAATGGACGAAGAGGAAAAAAAAGAGTTTCTCGATGACATGGGCCTGGACGAACCCGGCCTCGATCGCGTCATCCGTGCCGGTTATAAACTGTTGCAGCTGCTGACCTACTTCACTGCAGGTGTAAAAGAGGTTCGAGCCTGGACGGTCCGCGCACATTCCACCGCACCACAGGCCGCCGGCGTTATTCATACAGATTTTGAACGTGGCTTTATCCGTGCAGAAACCATTGCCTATGATGATTTTGTCGAATTCAACGGTGAACAGGGTGCGAAAGAGCATGGCAAGTTAAGACTGGAAGGTAAGGAATATATCGTGCAGGACGGGGATGTGCTGCATTTTCGGTTTAATGTATGAAGGCAGTTTCAAGTTTCAAGTCGGAAGTTTCAGGAATAGGTCTTTTGATTTTATCTTGAAACTTGAAACCTGAAACTTTCTTTTTTCCCACGAATCAAGTAAATTCCCCTCCCCCAAAGATATACAAGCACATGGCAATGTAGCTCAGCTGGTTAGAGCACAGCATTCATAATGCTGGGGTCGGTGGTTCAAGTCCACCCATTGCTACCACCTTAAAACCCCTGACAGCTTTGCTGGCAGGGGTTTCCATTGCAGCCCTCGGTGTCTGCAGCATCGCTGAAAAGCATGCAAAATACCCGCAACAATATGTGGCTGCCCAAAAAGTCAGCTCTTGCTGTCACCGTCCCAGTATTCCAGCAAGTTTACGTGTAATCCTGTATGAACGTGATGTTTTGATACTATGAAGTTCAGAACGATCAGCCTGTAGCTCATCAACCAGCTGATCCATCTCTTTTTTTATTTGACTCAAGCGCTCATAAGCTTGCCTGACAAATTTCAAGTCATCTAGCTGCTCCTGCAATACTATCTTCTCTCTGTACCACTCACCATGTCGTTCCCTGAGGCCATCGCGAATGATTTCGTATTCCTCGCTATGCGGCCAGTCCATCTCAACTTCCATCTGCAAACCCGCCACCTTAGCAGGCAAGCGGTATTCTAAATGCGGATCCTGATCATGTGCGACAAAAACAGCTCCGACATCACTGCCACAGAAACTTGCACCCTTGATGGTAAATTTATCAGCTATCTCCTTCGCGCTGTTCAACTCAAGCAGAAACTTGTCTTCTTTAACCTCACCTCTCCTGCTCAACAATTTCAAACGAAAGAGATGGAAATAGCCGTCACGTTCAGCTGGATCGAACCTTATCAGGCTGCCAGGCCCTAATGCGGCAGGGATGTCGAAACGAATCAACTGGCGATCGGAACCCAGTATAGCCGTAGTACTTATGCTGTTCTGCTCGGTAAATAATTCATCCGGCTGTCTCCAGTACAGTCGTGGATAAAACATGGTGTCACCGCTACGTGCCTGTGGCGATGTGTCTAGTAAGCTTCGTATCAGGCTCTCCTGTTCAGCAACACCTATTGCTGTCTGAAACTGATCTTCTATTTCAGCAAAGCTATCCAGCTTGTCAGAAACATCGACCCCTACTTCCTCGAAACTTAACAGCAGATATTCACGGATACTATTCCAGCCATTTTTGTCGAACATAGCAACAAACTGAAGGCTGTTTCCATAAACGAACCAGAACAAGGCACGAAACAAAACAAACTCAGGTGTAATGGATTCATCAAGACACCACTCACGATCAAAACTCTGGTAGTTACCTGGCTCATCAACGATAATATTAAACGGTAGTATGTCAACGATATCGTTTGCAGACGGATTCTGTGCTACGTAATCCTGCAGGAATTTGAAATATTTTTTATACAGTACAACCAGTCTTTGTTGATTCTGCCAGATCATCAGGCTTTGTCGCCAGACATCTGCTAATAACTCGCCCGGCAGATAATCTTCTTCTATACAGATCTGCTGAATCCCGGTCTGGCCAGCATCTTCGATTTCAGCTATACGAAGCTTTTGTTTGCTGACAACCATCTCTCCATGCCGCTTGCGGGTGGCAGTTCGATATTCAGCCTTTCGCTGTGAACCGGTAAAATGCGCAAAATCGAAGGCGGCAATTTTTTCGGCCGTGTCGTTATTGCAGCCGGCAACGATCAGGTATGAGTTGCTGAACTCAAGCAGGCTGCCATTCTGGTTACATGCCTGCCAGAAAAGATATTCATCAAAATCACTGCTAAAAGCCCGTAAATAGTCACGAGAGACAGAGCCTCGCAGATGGGCCGGTGCCTCTGCCTGCTTTAGATAGTCTTCATGCAATACAACGGTAGGGATCTTGTAATCCGGGAACGGTGCCAGAAAGCTGTTGCTGTCAAACCCGGCCTGATCAAGGATATTTCTCCATTCTGAAAGATCGTATGTACATATACCTGCACTTTCCGGGTAGCGATGAACACCGATATAGGGCACCCCATAATGATCTTCCGTTGCCCCCATCAGGTACTTCAGTCCGAGCCGGTTTTCTATTGCCGTTATAATTACACCGTCAGGTTTAAGGCTTTTCTTAATAGCGGCAATAATTTCCAGTACCGCTGCACGGTCATCTGCCGCATCCGGACAAAAACGTCTGGCATATTCGAGCACACCGATCAGGAACACCGCATCATAAGCTTTTTCTGGCAGTTTAAGGTGATTGAAGTTGCTGTTAACTATATTGATATTATTCAGGTCGCGGCAGCGGGAGTAGGCGATACTGGCACGCCGCAGGCTGCCCTCAATGGCATCAACACTCATTCCCTGCTCGGCCAGATAGCGCGAAATAGCCCCACAGCCACAGCCTAGCTCAAGGACATTTTCAAGACCGGACAGATCCAGCGCCCGCAGCAGATGTGCACGCTTTGTTGTCAGATGGTATTCCGATGGCCAGTCATGGATATGGCTTTCAAGCTCTGCGGAGGTGGAACTGGTGTCTGACGCATTGGCTATAATATTTTTAACATAAGCTTCTTCATCGTCGCCGTCTGAATAAGCAAAGTCATTCTGCACATCAGCGCCGGGCAGATGCCAGAGTCCCGAAGCCGCCTGCTCGAGATTATTATCAATTATTAGCCTGGAAAGCGTCATATATCCTGTCCTGTCAGAAGCAGTCGAAAGATAACATATAAAGATGTTTTACGTTTTACGTTTTACGTTTTACGTTTTACGGGTTATAGGTTACGATTTTCCGTAAATCATAAAACGTAATACGTAACACCTGTTATATACTTGTCAATCAACTGCTAGAGTAAAAATCTGTAACATAATTTAATAAAGTGCCAACTTTGGAGCCCCTATGTCGTCAGAACTGCGCGAAATTCGCATCAACCCAATAGTGCCGAGTGAATCGGTCCTGGTCGCCACAGCGCGCGGCAACCGGCCGAAAAAGGCCGAAGAGCTGGCACCACGAGATTCCCGGCCGCATGTTGCTACCTGCCCTTTTTGCCGCGGCAATGAGGACAAGACACCCCCTGCCATCCAGGCTATACCAGATGAAAAGAACTGGGACATCCGGATTGTAGAAAATCTCTATCCGGTACTGGGTGATGATCGTGAACAGTCTGATCTGAATCTTGGATTGCAGCAGACGATAGATGGTTATGGCCGCCACGAGGTAATCATCGACAACAGTAATCACGGTATCGCACTGCATGAAATGACTAACAGCCATATTGCCCTGCTGTTCAGAACCTATCGTGATCGTATGCAGGTGCTGTATGAGAGCGATGATCGCCTGCGCTATGTGCTGGCCTTTAAAAATTTCGGCCCCGCTGCCGGCGCCAGTATCCCGCATACCCATTCACAGATGATCGCGCTGCCGGTAGTGCCGGATAATGTGCAGGCGGAAGTTGATCACTCCCACAACTATTATGAAAAGCACCATAACTGCGTTTTCTGCTCATTGATAGACGAGGCGCTGACCTTTGAAACCCGTATCTATGACCGTGAATCCGGCGAAGTCAGACGACAGATTGACGTCGGCCAGTATGTCATTGAACGCGGTAAGAAATTTATTGCAATTAAACCTTTTGCCAGTCGCTATGAATGGGAGATACACATCCTGCCCCTGGCACACCAGGCTGATTTCAAGGATGCGACAGATGCGGATATGGAAGATTTTTCCATGGTACTCAAACACACTATGGCCAGGCTTGATGCCGTGCTCGGCGGCGTGCAGTACAACTACTTTCTGCATTCCATCCCGCATAACCGCAACTTTGAACAAAACATACCCAGCTACCACTGGCACCTGGAGATCACACCGAGAACCTCCATTCCTACAGGCTTCGAACTGGGTTCAGGGCTGTTCGTCAACACCATCAGTCCGGAAGACGCGGCTGAACAGTTGCGGAATGTGGAACTCAAGAAGGATTGATTTACGTATTAGGTGTTAGGGTTTACGTAAAACCTAATACATAAAACCTAAAACTTAAGGAACCTCTAATTAATCTTCAAGCTCACACAGGCCCTTCAACACCATGTCGGTGAAGCTGACGATGCCTACCACCTTGCCCTTTTCCACCACCGGCGCACGTGACAGACCAAAGGTATCAAATAGCCGCGCTGCGTATCGAATATCCATCTCTGGACCAACGGTGACAACCGGTTTCGTCATGACTTCATAAATATTGACTCGGGCCGGGGCCCTGTCCCTGGCAAGTACCTGGCGCGCAATATCCGAGATCAGCACCATACCGTATTCATCATTTTCATCGCGCTTTTCAACAATCAAAGATTTATTTTCCAGGTGTTTCATCGCTCTTAATGTATCTTTCACGCTCATCATACCATCGACAATGTCGTATTTGTGTTTCATCACATCCCGCACAACGACTCTTTTTTTCTGCTCTGTCATAACTTTTCCTCCACTGCTTCACTCAATTCCTTTATTTGCTTGGTTACACCAACTGCATCTTCAACATCAAGCTGAATTGCAATCCCTGATCCAGGGTTGTTTTCAAACTCAGCAATATCTGAAATCTTTTCAATTATATCCCTACTCATATGTTCCTCAACCAGGAACAGCAGAACATCACGCTGCGTCTCCAGTGACAGGCCAAAAAAAGTTTTGGTTTTTTCCAGTCCTTCACCGCGGGCATTGTTGATGACCGTTGCGCCCGTCGCTCCGGCCTCCCTTGCAGCCTCCATAACGGCATCGGTTTTGCTGTCCTCTACAAATGTAATGATTAATTTAAAATGCATAATTAGTCTCCTGCGGAATGTTTTTTACTGCGAAATTCTGAAATCTGGGCATAGGCCATGACGCTGATGATCGGAAACAGGCAGGCAAAAGCGATAAGCCCGAATCCATCTATCAGGACACTGCGCCCGGGAATGTTATCGGCAAGCCCAAGTCCCAGCGCGGCGACCAGTGGTACGGTCACGGTTGAAGTCGTAACACCGCCGGAGTCATAGGCAAGCGGTATGATCATACGTGGTGCAAACCAGGTCTGGATAACAACGATGATGTAGCACGCGATGATGAAATACTCGAGCGGGTAGCCGCTAATGATACGAAAGGTGCCAAGCGCAATACCAGTCGCTGAACCGATGGCAACAGCAATGCGTAGGCCCCACTTATTGATTGCGCCAGCCGAAATTTCCTCGGCCTTGATCGCCACTGCCAGCAGGGACGGCTCTGCGACTGCTGTACTGAAACCAATCATAAAGGCAAACAGATAGACCCAGTAATAATCAGCCCATTCCAGCAATTCGATGGCCCGCTCCGGGCCAGCGATGAACGCCGGAGCAGTCAGCTGGGCCGCCATCAGTTTGCCGATCGGGAACAATGCCATCTCGAGACCAAGCAGAAACAACGCCAGCCCGAACAGCACAAACCCGAAACCGGCAATCAGGCGCTGCGGATGATTAACACGCTCACGAATAACAAAAATCTGGAAAAATAAAATCAGCAGGATAATTGGTAAAAGGTCTCGAGCCGTTTCTATCAGAGTTTTTACAAATTCGTTCTGCAAACCCACGCCTGAATTCTGCTGGATTACCTGGCTAGCCATTATTACCCGCTCGGTTCCACACTGCGGCTCATCCCATAACCACCCGGCTTCGCCAATAATACCGTACAGGAGGACAAAAATAATCGGTAGTAATGAGGCAAAGGCAATAAGCCCAAAACCATCCAGCATCGGGTTTCGACCCTTAATCGATGATGCCAGTCCAACACCGAGGGCTGCGACCAGTGGCACGGTGATCGTTGATGTCGTTACACCACCCGAATCATAGGCAATGCCAATAATGGTCTCTGGTGCAAATGCGGTAATGATAACGACCAGCATGTAACCACCCATAATCAGATACTGGATAGGCCAGCCGCGCAGGATACGCATTACGCCCAGCATGATAGCCAGCCCAACCGAGACAGCTACAGACAGGCGTAAACCCAGCGCATAATTTTCCATCGCCTCTTCAGTACTGCCAATAATGCAGGCATCTGCAGCAATTTCAGAGGCCTCTTCAGCGACCGCGATCAGTGCAGGCTCTGCAATAGTCGTACCCAGGCCCAGTGCAAAAGCAAAACTAAGCAGCCCCAGCACACTGCCTTTTTTGGCAAAGGCATGGGCCATATTGTTACCAATAGGAAATAGCCCTGTTTCCAGGCCAAAAACAAAGAAGGTCAGTCCGAATACCACCAGTACGGCCCCGGTTAACAGATTGAATATGCCATCAATTGGCTGCTGCAGTATCAGTAACTGAAAAAAAGCAATAACGAGAAATACTGGCGCAAGATCACGCAGGCTATCGAGCGTGGCGGAAAAAAAGGTGCGCAGGATTTTATTCATCTGGAATAAATCACGGATCAGTTTCCTTTCTGCTGTGCGGGGTTATTACCCAGCTTCAAATGCATTGCAACTGGCTGCTCGCTTTCATTCACCGCAATCACTTGCACTGCATCCTTATCTTTTTATCCCATTCCAGTTCAGCAGGAATTTGCTGTTCTTCAACAAATACAGCATAGCGAACGCTCTGCAGCTTGCCTTTATCCTTTTGCCAGCTGGTCAGGCGGCAGGTGTAGGGTTGCTGTGTTGTTCTTTTGGGGGACTCCATGCACTGTATGATATATCAAATGTTCTGTTTATGGGGTTGGCGTATGGTTGGGTTATATTCTTTTTTATTCTTTTTCTTGAATTAATCCGTGTTTTTCGCCCTTTAGGGGTGGGTTGGTTTCTATTTTTTTGTGTACGTGAGTACGGCTGAAGATTTCGCCCTTCATGGGCGAGTTCATTTCTTTTATACGGATAAAAGAAACAGAACCAAAGAAAAGCCGCCCCGAAGGGTTGGCCTGCGGCTGCTCTGCGCGCTTCAGTCTGAACCGGGCACGGTGAACTCGCTTCGCTCAGACAGGCACCGCACTATTCCGGCCCAGACTTCCAGTGCTCGACAACCCAAAAGGGGATGGGAGGTCAAAAGCACAAGATTAAAGATACGGGACAAAGGACAAATGAAGAATCAAAATCTTCTTTTTAAACTGTCATACCGGCGTAGGCGGGGCCAGAGTTTCTTTAAATAGACGGATTCCGGTTAAAAGAATGCCGGAATAATGGTTTTGACTTTTCTTTTGTCCTTAGTCTTTAGTCCCGTGTCTTTGATCTACCTATCCCGTTCAGGCTTGCCGAGAAGCGGAGGATGAGCTGGGGTTTCGGGGTGTGCCTGTCTGAGGGCGCAGCCCGAGTTCGCGCCCCGCCGGCTCATTCGAGCATCGCAGGGAACCCATAATGATTTTTATTATGGGCATGCATGCGGGTGCCCTTTCTTTTGGTTACTTCTCTTTGGGCAAGCAAAGAAAAGTCACTCGTCCATGAAGGACGAAAAACACGGAATATTTCAAGAAAAATAATAAAAAAAGAACGCACCCAAAAAACGAGAAAACTACAGCCGTGCGCCAGCACAACAAAAGAAACAAACCTTACTGCTCAGCAAGTATCCGGTGCAACGTTGTCACCTCAAGATCGGCCTCATCCGCCAGCTGCAAAGCCCGCTGCAGACGAGCTGGTGCAGATCTGCCGGTACAGCCGTGCGCCGGATCACCATCAAAGGCAGCCAGCATAGCCGCGATCAGTCCATTATTATCCAGTTCATGGCCTGTCAATGAGGCCTGCAGCTTCAGAATATCTTCCGCGACCTCAATGGCCAGGGTGCGGTGGTCGCGCCAAAGCTCTGTCACGTTGCCACCGACAACCAGACCGGCAATATTTGTGGTCAGGATGTAAAGGTTTTTTCTTACCAGTTCAAACAGCAAATCTTCTGCTGTTAATAGCTTCTCTACCGGGAGTGAAATCGCATCAAGTGCTTCGCACAGGAGATCAGCTTTTGCGCCGTATACAGGGGAGGCAACCACCGGCTTTGCATCCATGCCCGGTTTTTTCTCAAACCAGACGGAGATGACTGTTGGTGTTTCAATTTCATGTTGCTGCCAGTCACGTGGCAATAACTCATTCTGAACCAGGCACAGCCTGCTGCCCCAGGTCTTTGGCATGCTTGCTAGTGAAGCATGCAGGTCCTTTTCCGCCACGGCCAGAAGAACGGCTTCGGGATCAGGGTATTCACTGGCAATTTTATTGATGTCATCACTACGATTGACAGGTATCAGGGGATAGCCTGATCTCAGCAGCCCCCGCGCAAATACGCCGCCTATTTCTCCTATACCAATGATTACTACTGGTTTTTTCATGTCATTGCCCTATTCTGAGTTTTATCCATAATTTTTAATGATTATATCTGTCGATATTATGCTATTCACGTAAAATACAGAGAAATAGTTAAATATTTACGCAGGGTCTGAAATGAATATACTTGTAGTCGGTGGTGGCGGACGTGAACATGCGCTAGCCTGGAAATTATCTCAAACACCGGTAGCGGAATCGGTTTACGTTGCTCCTGGCAATGCCGGCACGGATGCTGAGGATGGTCTGGAAAATGTCTCTATTGCCGCTGATGACATCGATGCCCTGGTCAAGTTTGCCCTGACTCACAATATTGATCTCACGGTCGTTGGCCCCGAGCAACCGCTGGTGGCAGGCATCGTTGATCGCTTTTATGATGCCGGCCTGCGCTGCTTTGGCCCCAGCGCTGAAGCGGCCGAACTTGAAGGATCAAAACGTTTTACCAAGGACTTTCTTGCCCGTTTTAATATCCCTACTGCAGCCTACGGGTCATTTACTGAGATAGATCCTGCAATTGCTTACATCCGCCAGCAGGGGGCGCCGATCGTCGTTAAGGCAGATGGTCTGGCCGCCGGCAAAGGTGTAATTCTGGCACAAACGGAAGATCAGGCAATCACTGCGGTTCAGGATATGCTTGCTGGCAACGCCTTTGGAGAAGCGGGTCACCGTGTAGTCATTGAAGAATTTCTGACCGGTGAAGAGGCCAGCTTCATCTGCATGGTCGATGGCAATCATGTGCTGCCGCTGGCCACCTCACAGGATCACAAGGCACGCGACAATGGCGATACCGGCCCCAATACAGGCGGCATGGGCGCCTACTCACCGGCGCCTGTGGTGGCGGATGAAATGCATCAGCGCATCATGAACGAAGTTATCCTGCCAACGATCGAGGGCATGAAGGAACTCGGCAGACCGTATACCGGTTTTCTCTATGCCGGCGTCATGATCGATGCAGCCGGCACGCCAAATGTACTCGAGTACAATTGTCGTTTTGGTGACCCGGAAACACAGCCCATCATGATGCGGCTGCAGTCTGACCTGGCCTGGCTCTGCGACATGGCGTTAGACGGCAAACTGGATAAGGTCACCGCACAATGGGATGAACGCAAAGCACTGGGCGTGGTGCTGGCAGCTGGCGGCTACCCCGACAATTACAGCAAGGGCGATGTCATCGACACGCTGCCGGAAAATACAGAAGATATGCATATCTTCCATGCCGGCACAGCCAAACAGGGTGATAACCAGGTTACCAGCGGCGGACGGGTATTATGTGTCACCGCGCTGGGTGACACTGTTACCGAGGCCCAGCATCGCGCTTATGAAGCGGTAAAACTGGTGCACTGGGACAATGTCTATTACCGCACCGATATCGGCCACCGCGCCATAAGTCGGGAGTCTCAATCCTGAAAAGAAATGAAATAAAGCTGGCATCGATGATACTGCATAACGGCGGCATCATCGCCTACCCAACCGAGGCCTGCTACGGACTCGGCTGTGACCCGCGCAACAATATGGCTATCCAGTCATTGCTTAAGATCAAACATCGCCACTGGCGAAAGGGACTGATCCTGATTGCCGCTTCGCTAGAACAAATCTATCCGTACATCGACATAAACAAATTCGACATAGATAAAGCTGAGTCCAGCTGGCCAGGGCCAACCACCTGGGTAGTCCCTGCCGCAGAGAATGTAAGCCCTTATCTGCGAGGGGATCATTCCGGTATAGCTGTTCGGGTAAGTGACCACCCACTTACCAGCCTGTTATGCCGCACATTCCGTGGCCCCATAGTGTCGACCAGTGCCAATCCTGAGGGACACCAGCCTGCCCTGTCAGCCAATGGAGTACGACGATATTTTGGAGAGGAAATAGAGCTTATCGTTGAAGGCCCGCTGGGCGGGCTGGAGAAACCCACTCCGATTTATGATGTGTTGACCGGAAAGAATCTACGACCCTGAACAATAAAGAAAGAATAGTTTCAGGTTTCAGGTTTCAGGTTTTAAGTCTTGAAACTTGAAACTTGAAACCTGAAACCTGAAACTTGAAACTTGAAACTTGAAACACTATATTTTTTCTAGATCCATCATCCCAGCTGGCTTGTCTGCTACTTTTGAGGCCAGGTCGCGCAGTGCGGCCTGCAGTGCTTCTTCGATG
>JAYEGM010000211.1:0-28110 GCA_034659075.1 Pseudomonadota bacterium | reverse complement strand
TCGTGCATGTATCAATAAGCCATTGTTCAAATGCCTCATTCATGAGATCAGGCATGCGTGTATCTGGACTCATCAACGCTCTCATATTATGAAAAGAAAAGCCCGAACCAATGATTAAGACATTTTCTTTTCTCAAATCCGATATGGCATTACCAATTCTAATATGCGATTCAGCATCGAGAGTGTTGATAAGCGATAATTGAACACAGGGAATTGTGGCATCAGGAAACATGATTTTTAATGGCACAAATAAACCGTGATCAAAACCACGTTGGTCGTCTAGTCTGCTTTCAATGCCGCTAGTCTGTAGCAAGTTATAAATCTTATTAGCAAGTATAGGGTTACCCGGTGCAGGGTATTCGATAGCGTATGCTTCATCAGGAAAACCGTAGTAATCATAAATTAATGGAGGTGTCTTTCCACTTGTAAGGGTTACTATATCTTCTTCCCAATGGGCACTAATAATTAAAATGGCTGCTGGCCGCACTAAAGTCTGAGTTATATCTTTCAGGAAACGGACCATGCTCAAATGGCCTTCATGTCCAAGCAGCGGTAAAGGCCCGCCACCATGAGGAATAAATAAAACAGAACCAAGTTGCTCAGAAAATTCGTTTTTCATATTTACCTATATATAATCACACCCTGTAATTGGCATCAGGTTATGCAGAAAACCAGTCAATGCATTTTCCATCCCTGCGCAGGTGCTGTTTAAACCAGGCAAGTGCCTTACCCTGGTGGCGTGTACGCCAGGCGTAATTGATCGTATGCCGGGTGACCGCTCCATCCTCCGTTTCTTTTATGATGAGATCACCGGCAGCCAGATCCGTGGCAATCATGTGACGTGGCAAGTGCCCGACACCCAGGCCCCGTTTCTGTACCTCACGCTTTATTTCCAAATCAGGCACAGTAAGCACGTTCTGCCCAGGCAACAGGCCAAAGGTTCTGGGTGGCAGGCTGCGGGAGCTATCCGCAGCCGCTACGGCACGATACTTGCGGATCAACGCGTTCGACAGGGGTTCCTGTTCTCCTGCAAGAGGATGATGCGGAGAGACAACAAACAAAAATTCGACTTCTCCAAGTGGATGCAGGGTAAACCCGCCTCCAGACGGACCATCACCCGGTGCGCCAATCGCCAGATCAGCTCGCCCGGAGACCAGCGCATCCCAGGTCCCACCCAACACCTCGGTGGAAAAGCGAAGACGTGTGTCTGGTGCGGTCTGATAAAACAACTCACATAGATCTAGTACCTTCGCATAAGGAATCAGATCACCTACCGCAATCCGCAGCTCTATCTCCCAGCCTGTATCAATTCGTCTAATATTCCTCTCCAGCCCCTCTGCCATCGAAAGCAGATCCCGCCCATCTCGCAATAATACCTCACCGGCAGGCGTCAAATGTGAACGATGACCACGACGGTCGAAAAGGATCACACCCAGGCTCTGCTCAAGCTTCTGGATGGCGTAGGTCACTGATGAAGGTACACGGTGTAGTTCTTCCGCCGCGGAGGCAAAACTCCCACGACGTGCGATAGCATCAAGAACAATAAGTGCATCCAGACTAATCACTGGTTTCATGTTCAATATTTTCGAATGATCTTGTGTAAATTATTCACTATCTAGCTTAGATGTCATTATCTATTATGTTTTATATTATTCAAAAATACTAATTAACCAGGTCAGGGAAATGTTCAAAATATTGATAAGCAATTACAATCTCAGCCTGGAGCCTGCTCAGCTGCAGGTAGAATTGACCATTCTAGTACAGGCTGCGATGAGAACCTGATTATCTCTCCAGGACTTTCGATCACATGCAGCTAGGTAACAATTCCGAAAGATACGGCCTGATCACAGTGCTAATACACTGGATAATGACTGTATTCATTATCGGTCTGTTTTTCCTCGGCCTGTATATGGTAGGACTGGACTACTACGACCCCTGGTACAGGAAAGCCCCTGATCTGCACCGTGGATTCGGCGTAATTGTTGCGTTTATTCTTGTGTTCCGGTTATTTTGGAGGCTTGCCAATCCACTCCCGGAGTCTATTGGAAGACCCTGGGAACGACGAACGGCATTATGGGTGCATCGACTCTTCTACCTATTGATTGCGCTTATCACAGTCAGCGGTTACCTCATCACCACTGCCGACGGACATGCACTAGCTGTCTTTGACTGGTTTGAACTTCCTGCCACACTTCATGGCTATGACAATCAGGAAGATATTGCTGGCATCGTCCATGAGTGGCTGTCCTACATACTGATAGCCCTGGTTATGCTGCACAGTATGGCAGCGCTAAAACACCACTTTATCGACCACGACCCAAGCTTCCGCCGCATCCTGTGGCCAGGCAAATCAATTATCCCTGTTTTATCCACCACAACTCACCATACTAAGGAGTGAATCATCATGATTCGAAGGACTTTTATTCTATTCTCACTTATTCTCGGGCTGAATATCGCCAATGCTCAGGCTGCCGAGCATTACGTCATCGACACCAAAAATATGCACGCGTTTATCTCTTTCAAAATCAAACACCTTGGCTATAGTTGGCTGGAAGGTCGATTCAACCGTTTCTCCGGTGAATTCGACTACGATGAAACCAATCCATCCAACAACCAGGTTAACTTGAAGATTGATGTCGCCAGTATCGACAGCAACTTTGCTGAACGTGACAAACACCTGCGCGATGAGCGCTTTTTTGATGTAAAGAAATACCCGGAGGCTACCTTTATCAGTACCAGCTGGCAGGACCTCGGTGATGGCAAGGCTACCCTCAAAGGGAAATTTACCCTGCGCGGTGTCAGCAAAGAAATCAGCATAGATGTTAACCAGGTCGGTGCAGGCAAAGACCCCTGGGGTGGATTCCGTCGTGGCTTCGTGGGAACCACCACATTACATCTTTCTGATTACAATATGAAAGAGGGAAAAATCCTTGGTCCAGCGGCAGAGGACGTACAATTATGGCTGTCTATTGAAGGGGTGAAACAATGAAACTCTACTACTCACCAGGTGCCTGCCCATTATCTCCTCACATCGCACTATGTGAAGCAGGACTGCCCTATGAACTGATGCGCGTTGATCTCCAGCAGAAAACTACCGAGGACGGGCGGGATTACCTAACTGTTAATCCCTTCGGCTTTGTGCCTGCACTGGAACTCGATAACGGTGAAATACTTCTCGAAGGCCCGGCTATTATCCAGTACATTGCCGACCAGGTACCGGAAAAAGGCCTTGCTCCGCCCAACGGCAGCCAGGATCGCTACCGTTTGCAGCAATGGCTTAATTTCCTCTCAAGCGAATTGCACAAAGGAATGGGAGCGCTATACAACCCGGCATTACCTGATGATGCACGAGAAGTATTCGTCGGCATAGTCAGCAAGCGTCTGGATGTGCTGGCACCGATGCTGGAAAATAAGCCGTTCCTGATGGGTGACAAATTTACCGTGGCTGACGGCTATTTATTCACCATCCTCGGCTGGTGCCCATACCTGGATTTTGATCTGTCACCCTGGCCAGCCCTCGGTGCTTTCCTGGGGCGCGTTGCTGCACGACCCGCCGTGCAGCAGGCCCTGGGCGAGGAAGGTTTGCTGGAAACGAATCCCACCTGAATCAACACAGATTAGAGCTTCAGCCTATATACGGCTGGAGCTAATGATCTACTTCACATCAGACGCCGATATAGTAAAGGTACAACAAAGACGACCAGCAAGGCTGAACTGATCGCCCCAAAGATCAGTGCAATAGCCAATCCACCGAATACAGGATCAGGGACCATGATAGCGGTACCTAATGCAATCGCCAGCGTGGTCAGCATGATAGGACGCAGCCTTACTTTACCTGCTTCTCGCACAGCATTATCGAGTGCATAGCCCTGACAGTAAAAGTCGTGGTTTTATCTTTTCCATGCACAATTAGTGCAAGCACGCGGTAAATAATTGTCTGGTATTAATGTACCTACAGACAATATTGAATGTCTTGATTTTAAATTGAAAAGGCTATCAGCAAACCTGTCATACCCCTGACAGTATCTGCTCTATCGCTGGCCGCATACGCTGTACAGATGCACGCCCTTCTTCTATTGCCATATCGGCTTGATCAAACTCCATAAGTCCTAATTGAGACAGTTGGGGTGAGAGAATAATCTCTGGCGGATCACCACCCATACGGCTACGGGTGATACGATCCTGCATGATATTTATGGAACTAGCCAGCACCTCTAATACTCCCGGCGCATCGTTATTCTCACCAAATAGCTGGGACAACAGAATATCTTTTCTTTCAGACAGGCTGTTTTTTAATTGAGATGAGATCCTATCCAGAAACGCAGTTTCGCTATTGATATCCTGTTTCACGCTGTCGGCCCGTGCTTTACGGCTGCGACTATGTTTGCCTACGATGCCCCCATTGAGATTCACTGCGATGATCACTTCCGCTCCCATGGCGCGACACAGGGAAACGGGCACAGGATTGGTTAAGCCTCCATCCACTAGCCATCGATCTTTTAACCTGACAGGTGTGAATAGACCGGGTAATCCAATTGATGCCCGGACACCATCCAGCAAAGGACCATCGCGGAACCATACCTCACGCCCGGTACCCAGATCAGTCGCCACTGCACCATAATTGCGAGGCAAGGATTCAATAGCAACTTCCTGAACATGAGCACGAGCAAACTCATGCAGTTTCTCACCCTGTATGAAGCCACCACTTAGTACTGACACATCTAGGAAATTGATGATATCTTTCCAGCTTAATGACCTCACCCATTTTTCAAAGTTTTCAAGCTGATCACTGGCATAAGCAGCACCAACAATTGCACCGATTGAGCTACCTGCCACTATTTCTGGCTCTATACCCATTTCTTTTAATGCCTGGATAACCCCGATGTGAGCCCAACCACGCGCTGAACCACTACCCAGTGCAATACCAATTTTAATGTTGTTTTCCGAATGATTATTCATCTGTTTTTTTCCGTTCGCGTACTTGTCAGAAACAAGGGCAAGAGGGACCCGTAACGAACTGAACAAAAATGCCATTTTGTCGTTTCGTAATCGTTGATAACTTTCTGCTCATGATTGCTTTGCTTCTTTGATTCCTGTTCCATTCAGTTTCTGACATGGTTGTATGAGGACTTTAGGACCGGCACCGTAGGCGATGACGGATTTCGTGGCTTCCTCTACCGGCACGTCAATCTGATAAACAGAGGAACGAGGTAATTGTCTTTTTCAAGATTTGTCCTCCTTGTTTTCATCTTTGTGAAAGGCTTCCTTCGTGCCTTCCCACATGCCGGTAGCGGCACCCTTGGCCACAGCCAGCATCCGCTCACCCAACTCCTTCGACTCTTCGCCCAAAGCGTGAGCCGCCTTGCCGCTCACTTCTCCAGTCTTATGTAGCGCTTCACTGCCCAGTTCTTTTAAGCGCTCCGCCGCCGTATGTGAGGCGGCAACCCCCTTCTCGCGCAGCTTGGAACCGGCCTTTTTTGCGTCATCCGCCAACTCGTTCAGGGTATCCTTGGCGGCTTCGCCTGACTTGTCGGCAACCTTGCGTAGGGTCTCGACAAACATGTCACCGACAGCTTCCAGATCCTCTTTGGTCTGCTCCAGATCCTCATCGGCAAAATCCTTCACACCCTTACCTGCTTTGGCAACACTTTCGCGAGTAAACTCTATACTGTCGGTCAGACCCTTACGCACACCCTCGGTAGCCGCACTCGCGGTCTCCTTGACGTTGCTACCCAGCTCCTCGGCCGCTTCTACCGCTGCCGAAAGCACAGATTCAGACACCTTACGTGCCCGCCTTGGGGTGAAACGCGCTTCTTCCAGTGCCTTTGCGGTCGCATCCCGGGTTATGTCCACCACCGTTTCTTCTACTTTCGTTCCGGTATCGATCGCTTTGTGAACTGCCTCTTTAACCGTATCCCGGGTGAGGCCAAGCAGCTCCGCACTCTTGAGCTTGGCATCGGTCACCGCGATTTCGATACCATCTTTCACTTCCCCGGTGAAATTGCCGGCGGCTTCCTTCGCTCCATCCATAGCAGTACGCAGCCCTTCGGCCAGCTTTGTCTCTTCGTCAATTAAACGTTTCTTCGCCTGACTGAGTTCCTTGTGAGTGGTATCCAGTATCTGCGACTCGGTCTGCTTGACGCCATCGACCGCACCGTGCAAGGCCGCCGAGATCTTTTCCTGACTGGCCTCTCCTGCATCCACTAACGTCTGAACCGTCGTCGTTACCGCCTCCTTCGTGATCTCACGCAGATCTTTTGCCCCTCCCTTCACTTTTTCTGCGGTCTGGGCAACACCTTCGCGGGTAATGTCATACACCTGATGTGCGGTTAGTTCACCGCTTTCCCTGGCTTTGTTAATGTTCTCAGTGAGTAGTTGTTTCATTTCCTGTAACATTGCTATTTACCTCTGTCTTGTTGTTAATCGTGTTTATCATACTTCGTAAAGGACAACGACCAATCTTCTACTGAAATGATAATCCTCCCAAATGCCAGGCGATGTAACCTAAGTAACAATGAACAAGAAAAAGTAAGAGGGGAAAAGGGATGTATTGTGGATAGCATGATCGCCCGTTGCACCACGTTAATTGTCAGCATGACGGGAACTCAGAGCACGCTCAGACAACCTATCCTGCAGGATGACGATTCTATATCGAAAAATTAATCCCGCAGTAGCTGTTCTGCCTTCTTCAGCAATGCCTGGAGATCCAGTATCGACCAGTTCCCACGCTGGCCGGAAATGACTTTTTCCTGCTTCCATTTCTGGAGATGGCGGGTGACCACCACCCGCACCGAGCCAATCATGGCGGCCAGGGTTTCCTGAGACAGATCATTGAAGAGTTGTATGTCGCTGGATAAATTGTCGGGCGCCTGATGCCGAAGGATGAGCCGGGCCAGCCGTGCCTCGGTGTCGTAAAGAGACAGCTCGGCAACCTGATCTGCCATTGTGTGCATCTGTTTTCCTAGGTAGGGCAGAAAGGTCCGATTGAAGTCAGGGTGTTGATTCAGCCAGGCTCTTGCATGCTCGACAGAGGTGAAAAGAACCTCCATATCATCCAGGGCCGTCGCCACGGCGTCATGCCACTCTCCGTCCAGCAGGCTGATGAGATCAAAGCCGTCACCCGGCCCAATCAGAAACAGGATATGCTCTCTTCCGCTGTCCGGGTTGTAAATAGAAACCTTTGCCCGGCCACTGATGACGATATAGAGGTGGTCCGAGGCCTGCTTCGGCGAAATTGCGGTTTCACCCCTGACCCGGGTCTCGTAGTGGAATATCCGCAGTATATCTTCCAGCAAGGCATCGTCCAGGCTGGCAAACAGTGGCGACTGGCCCAGTATTTCCAGGCAGTGGGAATAGTGCGGGGAGTCCTGCTGCATCATCTTCTCCTATATTTCATCGTTAATCGCCATCACGGAATGTTGGGGATTTCCGTTATTTCAAATTCGCCACTCAATGATTACATTGCCAAACATCTCATTCCCCTCTGCCGCTGTAACCTGGCTGGTGTCAACCGTATCGGTTGTATAGACTATATTAGAATGAACTGACCAGGTCGGCCGTTCGTAATGAAGACCGAGGATAAGCTGGCCGACAAGCGGTTCCTTGGGCACGCTATGGCTGTCTTTGAATGTATTGCCATCGAGAAATATGTTGTGGGCGACGGCTACGCCCCGTAGCACAAGCGAACCATAGTATGAAGCCTTAGCTGGGTTCGCGGGCGCCAAAGCAGCGTCATATTGCATGCTGTAGCCGATAGGATCTATGACATAGACAAAACCACTGGGCATATTGTGCCCAAAACGCATTTCAAGTGAAGCAAGCGCCTGGGTGAACATGTTGCCCAGGACAACATTACCGCAAGCCGAAGTATCAAATGACAGACTGGGAGGACTGCCTGTTCTCCACAGTTTTCTCTTGTACATATAATTGAAGTTGATCACTGGCTCATTGGAGAGTTGGTTGTCCCATCCTTTTGGGTCGTCTGAATCGATGAGATTATGAACAAACTTTTGCGTCTGTTCCGCCAGGGACGCCGGGCCCACCACACCAACTGTAGTCTGAAAACCGCGAAATTGATCATCATTGAAGGCGTACCATGTCGCCTGTACGGTCAGTGCACCTGCATAGGGAACATCGTCCTCGATGAGGTCCGAGCGGGAAAGATCAGTGGACGTCTGCATGACTTGGCCTATGGCGATACCGGCACGCTTGAACAACCCGTCGGCAGTCAGTGTCGGAATCCTTGCTCCCCAGCGTCCGATGAATCCAGGGGCTCCCTCCAGTTTCGACCAGCTTTCAGCAATAGGCGTATGTTTTTGTAGCGACCAGCCGCTCGTTAACCCGCTGTCTTTGCCAAAGAGGATATCGTTATCGAATTCGAAACGATAGGTACCCTTTTCAAGTCCCTGCAGAGACTCTGGAAAAACGGATGAAGTATCTTGACCATAAGCAGGTCCACCGATAGTGGCCATGAGATATAAAATTACGTAAAACGAGCGGGATTTCTTTTTCATTGCATGAATTCCCTTTCAGACTTTGACAAATGCCATTTAAACACCCACCAGATTTGCAGCTAGCCGTACTGCCGCCGGAAGCGCCATACCCCGAAGGAAAAGATCACAACACCAAGCAGTGTCAGCCCAAGCAGCGAGTCCCACAGAATATCCAGGCCCGCCCCCTTGAGTAGTATCCCGTAACCCATCTCGATGAAGTAGTACAATGGCGAAAGGTACATGGCCTGGCGCAAACCAACAGGCATAGCCTCCGGTGGTGTCCACACACCAGACAGAAAAATCATAGGCATAAGAATGAGGATAGCGAGCATGGCTGCCTGGGCCAGGTTGCGACTCATGGTAGCAATATAAAGTCCTAAGCCAGATGTGGCGATGCTGTAGAGGGCGGTTACCGCGAAGAAAAGCAACAAGCTACCCTTAATGGGGATATGGAAAACCGGCTCCAGCACCAGAAATAGACTCACCGCCGTGCCCACCAAAATCACCAGGGTCATGGCAATGACCTTGGGCAACAGGATTTGGAACGGTGTCAGGGGTGAAACGATTAGCTGCTCGATAGTCCCGCGCTCCTTTTCTCTTACGGCTGCCGCAGCGGGCAGCATGATGGCCAGGATAGTGATGACCGTCAGCAGTTCTGCGATAGGAATGAACCATTGGTCATTTTGATTCGGGTTGTACCAGACCCGGTGCTGATCCACGAGCATGGGAACCGTTTCAAGGCTCTTCTCGGTAAGGCCCATGCGTTGCAGTGCTGCATCAAACCCGAATTGGCCGATGATCTGTGAGCTATAGCTGGCGGCAAGAGAGCCCAACACGGTGTTGCTGGTATCCACCAGGACCTGCACGTCGGTGGGTTTACCCTGGATAAGATCATGCTGAAACTTCGGAGGGATGTTCAGCATCATCAGTACCTGCCCCTGATCCAGCAACCGGAGCCCCTCATTCTTGTCGAATATTTCACCGCCTAGTTTGAAATAAGGTGGGCGAAAACGATAAATCAGTTCACGGGAAGCCTCGCTGTGGTCGGCGTCATACACGATGACGGTGGCGTGGTTCAGCTCCAGGCGCACGTTTCTGGTCATATAGATATCAATAGTGAACAAAAAGATGATCGCGAACACCAGGAATCCATCGCGCCCCAATTGCAACAGTTCCTTGACGGTCATTGCGGCCAGCCGTGACCACCACAGTTTATGCCTCTCGGTAAAGCCTCTGTTCATGACCGTGGCCTCTTGTGAAAGAGCAAATAGCTTAGTATCCACAGCACAACCGCATAAATGGCCAATACCAGCACCCTGTCCCAGAGCTGTTCCAGACCGATGCCCTTAAGGAAACTGCCCAGGGCAATATCGGTGTAGTACATGGCGGGGAACAAATGGGCCTCGAATCGCCCTTGCGGATCCATGGAGGCGATGGGCACCAGCAGGCCGGAGTACAGCACCGAGGGCACAATGGTGACTACCACCGTCAGCATCATCGCGGCCACCTGGGTGCGCACGATAAGTGACACTAGCAGGCCAATGCCCGTGGTGCAGATCACATAGATTATCGAAGTGAAGAAAAAAAATAGCGGGTCTCCTTTAAAAGGCGCACCGAACAGCCAACTGGCCATCATCCATAGGATGAGGATATTGATCACGGAGATACCCACGTAGGGTGCCAGCTTGCCGATCAGAAACTCCCCGCGCGTGACCGTGGAAGCATAGATGTTATAGATGGAGCCGTTCTCCTTCTCGCGCACCACACCCAGCGCTGTTAGAAACGGTGGCGTGACCACCAACACAAACATCATCAGCGCCGCGGCCATGGACCAGACATTCTTCACTCCCTGGTTATAGAGGTAACGAAGCTGTACCCCGACTGGCTGAGCCATCGCTGCCGCCTGCTCCAGGCTGACACCGAGACGTCGACTAATATAGTTGGCAAGCAACTCACCATTGAAAGCCGCATTAATGGCGATGACGTAGCCTTTACTGGTCGCGGTGCGAAATGGGACAGTGCCATCGATAAGAGACTGGACCGCCACCGGTCGACTGGCCAGGAGATTCTCCTGAAACTTTGGCGGAATAATAATGGCAAAACGGATATCACTGTCGGCCAAAAGTGGATCCAGCTCCCGTTCACTACTGACATGCCCTTTATAGTTGAAGTAACGGGAATCAATGAAACGGTGCAGGTAGTCACGGCTCATGGCACTGCGATCATGGTCCACCACCGCGAACGGAATATGCTCTACATCCAGAGAGAGTCCATAACCAAATATCAGCATCAGGGAGGCCGGTACCACGAAGGCCAGAGCGAAAAACAGCCGGTCACGCAGAATCTCGCGCCACTCTTTATAAGCGATCGCCTTGATGCGGGACACATTCACAATTGCCGCTCCCGTTTCTCCAGAGCCATGATTCGGTAGACGAATACATCCTCCAGGCTCGGTATGTGTGGCGTGATATTCAGGAGCCGAAGGTCTCTGCTGGCCAGCAATGCGCGGATTTTCGCTTCTGCTTTTTCCGTATCTTTGGCAAGGAGATGGATGCGTTTGCCGAACAGAGCTACGCCTTCGAACCCAGTCTGTTCCAATAACTCCAGAGCGACCAGTGGTCTATCGACGGTGATCTCCAACAGTTCACCAGCATCCTCTTGCAAGGCCTTTTTCATCGCCTCGGGAGTACCATCGGCGATAATCCGCCCGGCATGCATCAAAGCCAGATGGTCGCAGTGTTCCGCTTCACTCATGTAGTGGGTCGTTATGAGGATGGCGACTTGTTCTACTCTGGAGAGGTGGACAAGGATGTCCCAGAAACGTCGTCGTCCGATGGGATCCACGCCGGAGGTAGGCTCATCCAAAAACAGGATTCGCGGCCGATGCACCAGGGAGCAACCCAGGGCCAGGCGTTGGCGGATGCCCATGGGCAGTTTACCAGCCAGGCGGCCTTCCATACCGCGCAAGCCTGCCAGCTCCACTACCTGCACAATACGCTGGCTGAGTTCCTGCCCTGCTACACCATAGATACGTGCATAAAGACGGATGTTTTCCATCACCGTCATGTCCTGATATAGGGAAAAGGCCTGGGACGTGTAGCCAATACGTTCCTTGATGGCCTGTCCTGCACGGCGTATGTCGGCCCCCGCCACCTGACCTTCGCCTTCGGTAGGCTGGAGAATCCCGGTCAGCATCTTAATCACGGTGGTTTTACCGGCACCATTAGCGCCCAGCAGGCCGAATATTTCCCCCTGACGAACACGGAAACTGGCTTGATCTACTGCGCGGAAGCTGTCGAACTCTCGCGTCAGCCCACGGGCCTCGATGGCGATTGTATCACCATTGAATTGATCGAAACCCTGATTGGTAACGCCGCTGATGGCGGTTTCCTGTACTGTCAGCTTGCGCCGACGCAGTAGTGCGACGAAGGCGTCTTCCAGTTCGGGGGCAGTTGCCTGTATTTCCGTAACAGCAAATCCTGAGAGCAAATCGGACACCACGCGAATAGCAGCATCGGAAGATTGATCGTCTACGAATACCCGAACTCGGTGACCAACGGCCTCAACTTGAGGGAACTGCGTTTTGAGTCGATCCAGGGCCGCTATCTGTGGTTCAACCGAAAATTCCACCAAACTACCAGGTGCCTGTTGCCTAATCTCATCTGGTTCACCAGCAGCGAGCACCCGCCCTCCATACATCAGCGAGATACGCTGGAAACGAGTTGCCTCATCCATATACGCGGTGGAGACCAGAGCGGTAACGCCGCGCTCGCGCAACAGTTCAGCCAGAATAGCCCAGAAGTCGCGCCGGGAGACCGGATCGACGCCGGTGGTGGGTTCATCCAGAATTATCAAATCGGGTTCGTGGATCAAGGTACAGACCAGCCCCAGCTTCTGCTTCATACCGCCGGAGAGCTGTTTCATGGGTCGGTCGAGAAATCTATCCAGCCGAGTCATGGCAAGCAGCTTGCGCTTGCGTTCGGCAAGCGCCTCGGCCGGCACCTGACGTAGCTGGGCGAAGAAATCGATATTCTCCTCTACCGACAGATCACGATACAAATTAAGGCCCAATCCCTGGGGCATAAATCCCAGGCGCCCCTTGACCAACTCCGCAGTGCGTTCCGAATCAACCTGGGTACCGAAAACCTCCAGGCTCCCGCTCTCAAATGCAAGCACACCGGCAATGGCTTTCATCAGGCTGCTTTTTCCGGCGCCATCTGGGCCGATGAGGCCGTAGATCTCACCACGCTGAATCTCCAGATCCACACCATCTACAGCCATCTGCTTACGGTAGCGTTTGTGAAAGTCCCGTACCTGGACTATTCGGGCTGCCGTCGTTTCCGCTACCATCGCGGCTTCGCCCAAGGCGCATCCTCCTTCCAGCGAATCACAGCATCGGCTGGCAGTCCCGGACTCAGTCGATGATCCGGGTTTTCGTCAAGATAGAGTTTGACCGCAAAGACCAGCTTGACTCGCTCATCCGGCGTCTGCACCTCCTTAGGAGTGAACTCGGCTCGGGAAGCAATATAGCGCACGGTGGCAGGAAATGGGTCATCAGGAAATGCATCAGTATAGACTCGAGCCGGCAGTCCAAGACGAAGCTTACCTATCTGCTTCTCAGGTACATACACTTTGAGATAGAGCCGGTCCAGATCAACAATATCAAACATTGGACTACCAGGCGCCACTATCTCGCCTTCATTCACGATTCGGGTAGTGACCAGACCACTCACCGGGGCGCGGATTGTGAGATCACCCAGTACGCTTTGGGACTCCACTAATGCAGCCTGTCCCTGTTTTAGCTGTGCTTCAAGGGCGGCCACCTCGCTTTCCTTAGCTTCGACCTGCTCCCAGGTCAGTTTTGCCTCCGACAGTCGTTTTTCCGCCTGGGTCAATGCTGCCATGGCAGTGGCATACTCTGCCCGCGCAACCGTCCAGGCCAGATTTGCCTGCTCGGCGCGATGCTTATCGACCGTTTTCCTTTCTAGTAACTCTGTAAACCGCCTGGCATCCTTACTAGCCTGTTCTGCACCAGCTTTGGCTGCAGCAAGTGCCGCCTCCGCATGAGCCACCCCGGCCCTAGCAGTATCTACATGTAGTGGGACCTGTTTTTTCAGCGTTGCAAGAGCCGTTTGGGCAGCTTTGAGTTGTGCACCAAGTGCCTCTACTGCAGCCTGCGCTTGATGGACCTTTGAGCGCACCTGGGCATCGTCTAGCTGTATCATCATCTGTCCTCCCTCAACGTAATCCCCTTCGCGCGCATTGAGCTCCACGATCTTTCCCGGGATCTTGCTAGCGACGGTACAGTGATCGCACTCTATGCGGCCATTGGCCTGTATTAACCCTTCTGGTAGAGGTGCCTGACGAAACCAGACCCACCAGATTACTAGTATCGTGAGGACAGAAAGGGCGAGGGTCACGAAAATGGCAGTTGATTGAATTTTCTTATTCACAATTGACTCCTCTCTACAATTCACCTACCGAGCGTTTCAGGCGCAAGGTGGACAGAACTGCATCGTAAATAGCGTTGGCGTGATTGTTCTGGCTGCCAGTGCGCAGGGTCTCGGCATTGAGTACATCAGTATTTGTCGAGAGCCCGTTTTCGTAGCGGTCACGGTTCACCTTGAGGTTCTCTTCCGCCTGATAGGTGGCCTTTTCTGTCACCTGGATTCGTTTTTGGCTTTCCTGTACATCCAGCCAATGCTGCCTGACCAGTAAAGAAATATTACTTACCAGATCATCATACTGCTCCTGTAAAGCCGCGGCCTCACGTTCCTTTGCGGATGCCTGGTGTTTCACTACGCCACCATCGAACAGATTCCACTGCACCCCCAGGTTGACGGACCATTTACCTTCATAGACCTGGTACTGGTTTTCCTGAAATCCATATCCTCCTCTCAAGGCAACCTGGGGACCCGTTTCCGCACGGATACCCGCTGCCAGGTATCGTATAGCACTGATTTGATCGTGTAAGGCAAGCAGTTCGTGTCTCTGCTTGAGCGCCCGCTCGGTAAGCGTCTCCAAAGGTTCATTAAATAGTTCAGGCTGTGGATCATCCAATGAAACGGCATAATTCAGCGGTCTGCCAAGAAGGCGGTTGTAAGCCGACTTGGCAATATCCAGTGCATTCTGCCCCTTGATCTCATCCTGCTGGGCATCTGCCAGGGCAACTTGTGATGCCAGCAAATCATTGCGTGACACCATTCCCTGGTCATGCATGTTTGCTACGTCTCGTGCATGGGCTTTGAGACTAGTGACACGGCTGTTAGACACCTTCACAGCTCGAGTAGCACGCAACACGCTCACAAATGCTTCGGACACTTTTAGTTTTAAATCGAGGGTCTTGCTAGACTCCTGCTTGCGAGAAGCTTGTAATGAGGCATTCGCTGCATCGATACCATGACTGATGCGACCGCTGGTATAGAGAGGAAGATTTGCCATCGCATTGTAGGAAAGACTCTCTTGATCGGCAATCGGGAATTCAACAAGAGCCCCTCCTACACTTGTCCTTATGGCCGGTGCATTATCCAGGGCGGTATATCCGGCATCCAGAGAAACCCCTGGCACGCGGGCTGCTTTGGTGGCCTTAAGCTGTTGTTCCGCCGCTGCGCTGTTCTCTCGTACCGACTTGAGGCTATGGTCAACCTCCAGTGCAACAGCCCAGGCTTGCTGTAGCGTCTCCGCCGCTGCGGGAATAGTTGCCAACAGCCCTGTTAATACTAAACATCGTCTTACCCACAAGGTTTTCATTATCCTTTTCCTCATATTCAATCATCTGGCTTTTTTGTAACACACTGTCATGTCACCGTTCCCGGCCGCTGCGCCATATGGATAACAACAACCAGATACCACCAACCACCGCACCGCCAAAACCGAGCAGACCGAAAAAGGGCAAGCCCAGCAATGTAGGGCCACCCTGCACGGTCATGACGATGGATGAACCCACGATCAATGCGGCGATAACACTGCTCATTGCTAGTCGACTAACCGATTTATCCATGCGGTCTGCAAAGCGGTCCAGACGTTCGACATCGACATTGACCCTGAATGCACCTCTCCTTATGGCCCGAAGCATATGCCGAAGATCTTTCGGTAGCCCCGTAAGTAAATCAATAGTGTTGGTAAACCCTGCCCAGCCACGCTTTGCCAGGGCATCGGGGGTAAAGCGAGCCAGCATGGCACGGTGCAGGAAAGGAGCAGCCTCAGCCACCATATCAAATTCCGGATCTAGCTGACGGCCCATACCTTCCAACGTAATGAACGCTTTGGTCAGCAACGCCAGGTCGGGCGGCAGAGCAAGTTCATGGTCACGCAATAGTGTGGTCAGCTCGGCAATCATAGCCGACAGATTGATCTGTTTCAGGGAGACGCCGTGATATTGATCCACGAAGGCATCGATCTCGATAGCCAGCATCTGGGTATCCACCCGGACATCGCCCGCCCAATCGAGAAGTACCTCGACGACTCGGCCTGCATTCCGCTCCACCAGACCCTGAAGGAGATCCACCACTTGATTGCGCCGATCCTCGGAAAGACGTCCAACCATGCCGAAGTCAATGAAAGCAATGCGCTCACCCGGTAGATAGAAGACATTACCAGGATGAGGATCGGCGTGGAAAAAGCCATCCTCCAGGATCATTTTCAGTACCGCCTGGGTCCCTCGTCGCGCCAGGACTTTGCGATCCAGGCCGGCCTTATCGACCGCTTCCAGGTCCCGGCCGGGGATACTGTCTATATATTCCTGAACGTTCAATCGCTCGCCGCTCCATTGCCAGTAGACCTTGGGGACAACGATCTCCGGATGATCCTCGAAACTGGTAGCGACCCGCTGCGCATTTCGGCACTCTGCGGCCAGATCCAACTCGCGGCGCAGTGACAGGGTGAACTGGCGCACCACATCGTGTGGCCGGAAACGTCTGAGGTCAGGGGCCTCTGTCTCCACAATCATCGCCATGCGCTGCAACAGACGCAGGTCGGCCTCGACCGTCGGCCGGATTCCAGGCCTCCGTATCTTGACCACAACCTCCGTACCATCCTCCAGGCGGGCGCGGTGCACCTGTGCGATGGAGGCAGCCGCCAACGGCTCGGGGTTCAGTTCGGAGAAGATCTCCTCCGGCACGCCCCCCAGATCCTCTTCCAGCTGTTGGCGGACTTCATCAAACGATACTGATGGCGCCTGGTCCTGCAACTTTTCGAATTCCGCAATCCAATCGGGGGGAAACAAATCCATGCGGGTTGCGAGGATCTGGCCTAATTTAATGAATGTCGGCCCCATCTCCTCCAGGGCACGGCGAACCCTTGCAGGCGGCTCCAGTTGGGCCAACTCTGTTGCCTGTTTCCAGTGCAGCACCTTGCCTGCACGTTCCAGCGCACCAGCCATCCCCAGCCTACGCACCATATCCCCAAAACCGTAACGAATCAGAATTGAGGCAATATCGTGCAGACGACCCAGATCACGTGCGGCACTGAAAGCTTCCCAAAGCATCAGTCGCTCTTGTCCGGTGATTGCTTGTCCGGCCTGGATTCGACTTCGTCCGATGGATGCAAGCTGTCGGCAATTCCCTCCAGCAGGCCAGAGGCGAGACGCGCCAGTAGAGAGGCCGTTGTTTTTGCCGACTCTCCGCCCGACTCAAGCCGGTCCTTGCCAGCGTCAGTGACCTGATCAACAAGCTCCGTCAGGCCGTCTTTGAGCTGTGCTCCCACGGCAGTCCCGCTACGCTGCGCATGTTCAGCCAGGTCGTGTAGTATGACAGATACTCGATCCTTGCCTCCCTTGGCCGCGTCGCGTAGCGCTTCCAGAAACAGCTCTTCCAGTCCCTGCATGTCATCTAGTGCCCGTTTAAGATCATGGGAGGAGAACTCTTCTCCCCGACCCGCCGCCTCCTCCAATGCAAGCTTCGAAGCCTCAGCTGCCTTGGACAGTGCTTCATCCAGACCAGATATCGCCTTAACCAGGATATCCCTGGCCTCAGAGCCATGACTTGCAGCACCTAACCTCGCACCCTTTACCACTGTGCTCGCTACCTGCCGTACCGATTTAGTATCCAGCTCACCTTCGGTGAGGGCCTTGAGAGTGATACGACGTACGGTTTCTTCAATGTCATGGCCCGTATCTACGGCCCCTTTAATTTCATCTTGAAGCTTCTCGTTGTTTCTTAAATTGCTTTCAACTGTCTTCACCTTACTTCTCCTATTACTATGTTCTAGTGTTCTTTATTTATGTGTTACTTGAGTCGTCGCGCTCTTTGAGTGTGACATTATCAAACGCCGATATAACAACGGCACTATAAAAACAACCAGCAACGCTGAACTGATCGCCCCAAAGATCAGTGCAATAGCCAGTCCGCCGAATACTGGATCAGGGACCATGATAGCGGTACCTAGTACAATTGCCAGCGTGGTCAGCATGATAGGACGCAGCCTTACTTTACCTGCTTCTCGCACAGCATCATCGAGTGCAAAACCCTGGCTTTGATAATCCTGGACAAAATCAATAATGAGCAAAGAATTTCGCACGACGACACCGGCCAGGGCGATGACACCCACCATAGAGGCAGCAGAAAAATCCACTCCCAGTATCCAGTGCCCAGGGAACACACCGATGAATGCCAGCGGGATGGCTGACATAATCACCAGCGGTAGTCCGAATGATCGATAGTAGCCAACCAGTAGAAGATAAATCACGAGCAATGCCAGCCCCAGCGCCAGACCCATATCTCGAAATGCATCAAGGGTCAGGCGCAATTCACCTTCCCACAATAATTTGTACCCTTCCAGTGTATTGGCACGTACCGGGCTGAAACGAAGATTAGCTGTCTGTAGAGACTGTCCTTCTGAGACTTCTAATCCATCAAGACGTCGATCCAGATCCAGAACGGCAATGACAGGCGCACTCGCAGCAAGCTCACCGCCTATGTATTGCACTCGTTCAGAATTTTTGTGCAGGATGGGTTTTGATTGTATTGCCTCTACCACTTCGACCAGTTCGGACAGGGGAATACGTTTACCATCAGGATTGGTCAAAATAGCCCTCTCCAGCAGATCAGGGTCTATGCGGTTACGTCGCGGCACCATCATGCGGATCGGAACCGATGCTCGCTCTCCCTGTGGGTGGGCATAACCGAGCACCTCACCCTGCATCAACCGAGCCAGCGCTTGTGAAACCTGTGCCGGGTCTACACCGGCCAGGCCGATCTTGTCCCTGTGCAGTTTAAAACGGTATTCCTTTATTCCAGATGGGATGCTGGTAAAGACTTCTGCCATATCGTAGGTGTTGCGATACTCATCGGCCACTCTGTGCGTCAGGCTCTCAAGCACCTCAGCATCTGGGCCATACACCTCTGCCAGGACAGTGGCCCTGACAGGTGGTCCCGGTGGATCCTCAACCAGCTGTATGTTCGCTCCAGGATAGCGTGAAGCAATTTTATTCACATCCTGGCGTAGTGACTGAACCAGATTGATGGAACTGGTGTTCCGTTCAGCTTTATTCACCAGGTTAACACGTATCTCTGCATACTGTGGCCCGATAAACTGGCTGCTGCCTTTGAGCTGGCCGTTGAAATCTACAACAGAGGGGATGCCCACATAGGTCTGGTAATTGGTGACATCCTGCTGCCGACGCATCACAGCACCGAGTTCACGAGCCACCCTGTCCGTAATCTCCAACGGTGTGTTCTCGGGCATGTGGATATGAATCAGAAATGTATTCTTGTTGTCCTTGGGCAGGAAGGCCAGAGGGACTCCTAATGATGATACCGCACCCGTCATTCCCTGCGGACGAATGAATTGCCAAGCAGGTTGCAGCATGGATAAAACCAGCAGCAGCGCAACAAATAAAAAGAACAGGCGTCGCCAACTACGATTATTCAACAACGGTGTAAATAGTTTCACGTAGAGCCGCTGCAGGCGATCAGGTTCAGCTCCTCTGAGGGCTTCGTTGGCATGTGGTCCTACGTGGCCAATACCTGTCAGTACCCATCGCCGTGCTAGCCATGGGGTGACGGAATAAGCGATGAGCAGTGATGCCACCATGGCTATGGGCACATTAAATGTAATGGGAAAAAAGAACTGTCCCAGCATGCCCGTCACCATGATCAGTGACAGAAACACGGTGACTACGGTAAACGTCGCCAGTGTCGTAGGGTTGCCGATCTCATGGGTGGCCAGTATGGCCGCATCGGCCCGTGTTTGCCTGTCAGCATCTGCTGGCAGCTGATCAAAATGCCGATGGATATTTTCAATCACAACAATCGCATCATCGACCAGCATGCCCAGTCCGAGTATCAGTGCATAGAGCGTGATGCGGTTCAATGTTGGACCCGCCAGCAAATCAGCTCCTATGACCACCGAGAACACCAGAGGAATAGTGATGGCGACGATCAGTGCTGCCCGGCGACCGAGGAAAAATAGCAGAATCAGGGAAACAGCACCAATAGCAATGAATAAATGTTCCACCAATTGGGTGACAGTTTGATCTGCCTTGATGCCATCATCACGAGTGATAATCATGTCAACGCCGGAGGGTAGAAATCCCTTTTCCATCTGCTCCAGTCGTTGCCGTAGTTCTGCCGTAAGTCTCACTGCATTGACGCCGGTCCGTTTGGCAATGGCCAGTGTAACTGCCGACATTTCCGCTTCGCCAGCATCGGCACTGCGTGAATCAGCAGGCCCGAAAGCAAAGCGCGTCATCTGGTTCCGCTCCACGGGAGGACCATCACTAACCTGGGCCAGATCAGAGACCCTGATTAATCGATCACCATCACTGTGGACAATGATATTCCTCACCTGCTCGGCACCGTGAAGCAGGCCATCTATCCGCATGGCTCGATTCTCACCGGCATAAACACGACTGCCCAGGGGCTTGTCGATATCAGCATTACGAATTGCAGCTGCAAGCTGATCGATACTCACACCATAGGCCTGTAAACGCTCTGGTAGAACCTCAATCCGAATCTCCCTCGGAAGCCCCCCTGTGACAAAGCCGATACCAATACCCTTGATACTGCGCAAGCGTTCGAGCATACGCTCAGCCATGCGACGTAGTTCATGGTCATTAAAATGTTGTGACGCCAGTGTTACAGCAAACACAGGCACATTATCAATATCTACAGCCTGTATGTCTGGCTCCCCAGAACCGGGAGGCAGGCGATTGCGATTACGCAGCACGTGATCATACAAGCGCACCATAGCATCGTCTTTGTTTTCACCTACTTCAAATTCTACCTGGACCTTTGCCATCCCCTGCAGAGCAGTACCATAGATATTCTTCACTCCATCGATCGATGCCAGTTCTGATTCAAGCACAGAGAGCAGCAGGTGCTCTACTTCAAGCGGAGATGCTCCCGGAAGTGACACAATCACCTCAGCAGCAGGAACAATAATCTGAGGGTTTTCTTCTCGCGGGGTCAAGGCCAGGCCAACCAGGCCGAAGGCCAGTAAAGCCAGCATCAATAGCAATGTCAACCGTGACTCAACAAAGTAACGGGCCAGCTGACCTGGCAGGTTGAGTTGCTTAACGGCCATCGAGAGATACTCGCATCACACGGTCATTTTCGTGTAACTGGGCTGGTGGATTGAGTACGACAGCAGCCCCTGCTTCAGGTCCTGCCAGTATCTCCTGATAGTCCTTATATTCTCTTCCAAGTTGTACGCTACGGAAATGTACAGCATCATCCTCGTCGACGATAAAAACACCTTCGATACCGGCACGCTCAGTCCTGGCCTCAAGCGGTATTGCCGTCAACAACTCTTTACCCAGCACGATATCTGCACGACCAAACTGACCCGGTGACAGAGACTGTTTTTCAGGCAAAGCAATACGAACCTTGCTGCTTCGTGTCACTTTGTCTGCAGCACGTACAACACTTTTTACCGTGCCGGTTAACGGGTTTTGTTCAGACTGGATATAAACATCCACATTCTGTCCGATAGCGACATTGCCAATTCGTGTGGAAGGTAAATACGCCTCCAGCTCCATAGGACCCAGCACATCTAGCCGCAAGATAGGACTAGCAGCACTCGCCAGGTCACCTGGGTCTTGCAGACGTTCTCTTACCTGAGCCCTTACAGGACTGGTTATATGAGTATATTGTTGCTCTTGCTGATTCGATTTCAGCTCAGCCAGCGCCCTGGTAAGCTTAGCTTTTGCACTCGTTTGTCTGACCATCGCTTTACGCAGCTGATCTTCTGTTATCGTTTTGCTGCTAACGAGTCTTTTGAATCGTTTTACATCAGCATGTGCTTCATCAAGCTCGGCCTGTGCGGAAGCAACACCAGCTTCTGCGCTTTTTATAGATGCTTCTACCTGTGCATTGTCTATCTTGACCAGGATGACTCCAGGCTCAACGATATCGCCTTCATCTACAGAGATTTCCTTGATATAGCCGGTTACACGGGATGTAATTTGCAGTCGCTTACTGGGTACAATCGTCCCGGGTACTGAATAGACAGTGTGGAAATATAGTTTTTCAACTTGTGTCACTTCCACCTTATGAAAATTTGCTGGTTTGAGTGAAACTTCCTGCTCTGGCTGGTTATCACCACATCCTGCAAGCATTAATGTCAGCAACAGAGTCATTGCTGCGGCCTTATATCCACAGCAGTCACAAAATGATTTATTCTTATACATTAGTGGCCCACCGCTCGAGTGAGTAAGCGAATGACATGCTGCGCAATCACCTCTGGCTGATCATGACCCTGCAGGCCTCCAGGTAAAAACTGTCTAACCGGAGCCGATTCAAAATGAAACAGGACAAGTCCTGCCATAGAAACCGCTAGCATGTGTGCATCACAGTCAGGTGCGAGTTCTTTGGCCAGTTGCGTCATCGCCTCGAAAGGTTTTTCAAATACCTGACTGGCAAGTAATTTCAGACGTTCTTCATCGCCATCTAGTAATTCACGCTGCAACAATGCACGAAAATGCGGATCATTCGCCATCAATTCAGTAAAGCTGGTTATGAAGCGTCCAAGTCGGTCTATTGCCGTCCCATTACTGTCTAGTGCCGATGCAATGCCTGCTGCTTTATCTGTAAATGCATGCTCCATAGCCGCCACATATAGACTCTGTTTGTCAGGATAGTGGTGATACAACGCAGCGCCACTGATACCAACTTCATTTGCAATATCACGCATAGACACACCAGCGTAGCCTGAAGATGCGAATAGCGGTATTGCCTTGTTCAGGATGATCTGGGCCGTATTCATGGCCACACTGGGTACTGGAATTGACAACTGAAAGCCCTCCTTAACAAACGTTAAGTAGGAATATAATGCCAAGTATGGATGCAGGTCAAATCATTTACAGGGTGTTGGTTGCTAAATCATAACTGAAATTAACATATGACTGGTTTGAGACGTTTGTTTACTTTTCGCATCGAAATCTAAAATGACATCTTTGAGTATTGACCTCCCATATGCTGATTTCCTCCGAAGGGCTAGAGCTGGCTGGTCGACCCATACTGGCCATTTGACAATACAAGTGAAGTGGATTCAGCGAAGCACGAAAGCTAGTTGCATTCACCTCTTCAATGTACATGAATGCTGGGCGGTTCTTTACGCCAGGCATTACCGTTGAAGCCCATTTCATAGCCGACCTCGTATAAACGGTGCATTTCTTCAGTGCTAAAATTAATCATGGTCGCACTTTCTATATTAGGTAATGAGACCCAGTTGTAATCGAATCCTTGTTTCTGAGCAATATCGTAGATGTGTATAAGATCCTTAATAGCTTGAGATTTAGTGAGTGACATTATCGCCTGTTTTGATATTTGGACTATGTTTCTTGGGACAGGTCTGGGCGACGAACTAAGTGCAGCATTCCGAATAATAAAGATTTTAGTTCTAGTGTCTGATGCTTCCTGTAATCTCAACTGTCTCCTTATTTCCGTGATGTTTACCGTTGCAGCCGTGAGAAATATTTCTGCTTTAATGCCTCCATCTACATGCATTTCATCGAAAGTTTTACCATCAACTTCGACATTGATGAAAACAGGTGGAAATACAGCAGGCATAGAAGATGAGGCAAGTATCACTTTACGGAAAAGATCCAGAGCCTTTGGATGACCACTGTTAGCAATAGCGCCCATATTCCACACCACCATGCGATCTTCATCCAAATTTGTGGTACCTATATACAGCCGACGGCCTAGACGATGGGCCTGTGCGATGGCCTCCATCACATTTTGATTAAAGTGCCGCTCGATCAATCTTGCTAGTGGTGCTGAGTCAAGAAAGGAACCACTCCATAGGATACTCAGACCTCTATATTTAAAGATATCCTCGGTATTTATAGCGGTAAACATCATCTTCAATACACTGTCATACTCTGACCCAAGAAAGGCGAAAGGCGCAATTATAGAACCTGTGCTAATTCCCGTTACCATCTTGAACACTGGGCGAGTACCAGATTGAGACCAGCCATCCATGAAACCAGCACCAAATGCACCATAGATTGAACCGCCTGAGAGGGTGAGAACGTTGATGTTTGGGCTACCTTTTGAATCTATTCGAATCTTAGCCTGTTCTTCCTGGCGTACCGATTCAATCAAGTCTGCGGTAAATTCGCTGCTTAATGTACCCGACCATGCCCTTACTGCTAGCACACCCGGGAGAATATGCCTGTCATACACTTGATCACCAGGTGCTGGATGTCGTTGCGATAAGGAACTACAACCTACACTGATTCCGAGCAGGGCAAGCAATACAATATAAGACGTCATACTTTTCAAGGCGGCACCTCTGAGTAGTTTCTATATCACAATTATCGATAGATAGCTGCTTAAGAAAATGCAGCATTGACGATAGCCATCATTACAAATTCATACATTTGATCGACTATTTTCACGATACAAATACTCGTCTGGCTCACAACGCATCAGGAGAACTTCGACTTTAACCTGTGTATTTAACATCGTCACAGACATGGTCAGCCAGGCTGTAGCCTAATATGTGAATCGCTGTAGTTGGACGAACTTAGACATTTCTCCTCGATCTGGAAATGTCCGCAATAGAGAGTTCTAAGCTATTTACTGGTTTTTAGTTTTTGTCAGCTAAGTCTCGATAACGGCGCTGGCAAACAGGTTCCTGTTCTGTTTTCAGGTGCTTCCTGACAGTAGGACGGGATAAATTTAAACTTCGAGCAATAGAACTAATGCTTTCTCCATCAACAAAGTGACGCCTTCTTATTTCGGCTATTAAATGCATGGTTAACACTCCAGATATCTCCAACAAAATGTTGGATATTGAACAACACCGGGTGGAAACTTTTCAATGCAGTTTCACCCGAATATCTGGAAAGTTTTGCATGCTGTTTAAAAAATAAATTCGACAAATCATTTTGTTACCTCATTCTTTGCTTTAGCGGTTAAGTCAAAACTTAACACAAATTAACTATACCGCTACATATACAGTTTTATATCATCTTTATCAGAAGAAGATTAAGAAGTAATAGCCAACTCTTGCGGGCTGGCTATTAAATCCAGGCTTCTCGATTATTTAGCGTCATCAGATGAGCGGGTAACCGATTTTAGTGGGAGTCCGTGTGCTTTACGAGCCTTGTCCATAAATTCCTGCTTTGTATTCATGCCTTTCTTCATTGAATCAGGTACATCTTTAGCAGGAATTACAATGTCACGGTCAACAGGCCATTCTGTCATCAGTTCAGGGTGGTAGCCTTTTGGATAGTAAAGCTTGGGATCAATTTCAAGATCACGAATGCTTTGCTGCTGAATATCAGCGCGTGAATTTTTCGGCATTGGTACACGGAAGTCAGAACCATCACGCATATCAAACTGTGGTGCACGACTGTTAGGATGTCCCGGTAAGATACCTTCACGTACCCAGATCTTATCGGGTGTAACATTAACAACAATACCGTCTGGAGCACCAAAATGATAAGGACCCTTCCAGTGCTCACGAACTTCAGCAACAGTTTCTTCGTTCAAGTATGGGTCATATGACATATGAGAAGTCATAAACAGACGTGGCTTAATTTGATTTGCCAGGTAACCTGATGCATATGCTGGTGTATGGTGGGTATCAACAGTATAACGAGCCAAAAATGGTGGTACGCCCTGTACGATTGAAGATACACCGAATGTTTCAGTTTGAAGCTCGGTTACATAGAGGTCACAACCTTTGGCATATTTGATATCCAGTTCATTTGGGCGACCATCACCTGTCCAGACAAAACACATGTTCTTCCCTTCTGGTGTTTTCCAGTCAAGACGATAGCCAGAAGCTCCGTCTTTTGCGTGACTACGACGCCAATGTTTTACAGTGACGTTATCTTTATCATAGATAATACCGCCGTCATCTTTAAAATCGAACTCAACAACATCAATAGCGTTGCCTGATGGGAACACATCGAATGCATCAGTATGCCATGCCAGCATGTTTAACATGCCTTCAACCATTGCTTTAGTACCGTACTTAGGTGAAGCACCTGATGGCCCATAAACAGTCAGTGGTTTTTCCCAGCGGCCATTCCAGCCACCAAATTCATAGAGATAAGGAAGTGAACCAAAATGATCAACGTGTAAATGGGTAATAAATATGGTATCCATTTCGTTCAGTGCAACGCCCGCAGCAACGTAATTGGCAATAGAGCCTTCACCGAAATCAAAAATGAAATTAGATCCATTACCTAACTCAACATAAATAGACGTATTCATTTGAGCTGGGCGAATCATCGGTGATGTACCCATAAAGGTAATGCGCATTTCATTTGGCAACACATCTTCAGTTCGAGGATACCAGTTAGCCGCAGACACCATGTGAGACATTGGCTCAATGCCTTCAAACATCAAACCTTCTTTCCAGAGTTCTTTTTCACCGGTCGGGTTTTTGACACCACCGGATAAAACCGCACGAATCTCATCAGGGTTCGAATATATTTTACCCTTTTGTTTGCGCAGTTCTTCTATATCGACGCTGTCATCAAAAGACCATTGCTTATATTTAGCATGGCTATGAGATTCGGTCATTGAATATCCGGCAAAAATATCTTTACCTTTACCTTTATCCTTATCCTTATCCGATGCAGCGCTGGCAGTTTGTAAAAAAATCACCACGGTCGAAACTGCGCAAAATTTAATTATATTTTTCATGATTTTTAGTTCCTCTGTATCCTTGAAGCATAATTATAAAACCGCTTTTTAATTTACATAAAGACTGACCGTCTTAAAAGCCCTGCAGGTACCTAGTAGCGCCTATACACTTTGATATTACTGCATATCTGACATTCGCAACTGTGTAGACGCCTGTTCTGCTCATTCAAATTTGGCATGAACAATTTTATTTAGAATCTTATTCAATTGCTTTTTCTCTGTTAGAGTGAGTGTTGATAAGAGCTGGGTATTCACTTTTTTTACTACCACAAACAGTTGAGGCACTATTTTGCGACCTTGCTCTGTAAGATAAATTCGGTAGCTTCGTCGTGACCGGTCATCCTTCTTACGTTCCACAAATTGTACTTTTTCCAAAGCATCAATAGTGCGGGTGGTAGCATAACCTGGCATATTAATTTTTTTCCCTATCTCTACTTGTGTTAAGCCTTCTGTCTCAGACAAACTCATTAAGACAGCAAACTGAGCAATATTTAAATCCAGTCGCTTCATTTCCTTGTTCATCTTTTCATCCAGCGAAGTGCAAAGCACTTTTAGCATCCAGCCAACACTGGTTTCTCTTACTTTTTTAGCCGGCGATACGGCTTTTGAGCGATCATTCATGACGCTATTATGCAGATAATATGCAGCATATGCAATGCTTGCATTTGCAATCATAGCACATGCAATATATTATGGGGTAACTGTTCTAACTGTCCTGGAGACCCCGATGAAACGATATCACCCAACTTTGGTAGTTTTACACTGGTTGCTAGCAATCATGTTAATTCTTGGATTAATCATGGGATCAAGGGTTCTCAGTGCCACGCCAAACGATGTTCCAGAAAAGCTGCTTTATCTAAAAATACACATGACCATGGGCACAATAATTCTGTTGCTAATGAGTATACGATTGGGTGTCCGCTTTCTCACTACAAAGCCAGCCGCAGCGGATATCGGCAACAGCTTGCTAAACAAGTTAGGTACTGCCACCCACTATCTCTTTTACCTGGTTGTTGTTCTGATGGCGGGTAGCGGTTTATCGATAGCTATAGCAGCGGGATTGCCGGATATTTTGTTCGTGGGGTCTGGCGCAGCGTTGCCTGCCTCATTTGAGAATATTCCAGCTCGCCAGGCTCATGGTATTTTGGCAACCATACTGCTGTTACTAATCATTGGTCATGTGCTGGCCTTCCTTTTCCACCAGTATGTACGGAAAGATGCTTTGTTTTCACGCATATGGTTTGGACGCCGCAACTAACCATCGAGAGGAACTAGCAATGATAAGGAAAGTTTTAGATTTCGTTCAGGAAATTGGCACCATTATGTATGTGGGCGGCATACTCTCGCATATTGTCATTGGCGTCGTGCTAGGACACCCTGATGCCGATACAGCCTTTCTTGTTTATACATACAAAGAAGCGAGCGCCTACATTCTCATATTGCCAGGTTTGGCACTTAAAGTAGGCTGTGACCTGCTCCTCTATTTTGGCCTCAGCATCAAAGCGAACTGGCTC
>JAYEGM010000210.1:0-28245 GCA_034659075.1 Pseudomonadota bacterium | reverse complement strand
CGTCTTTCGTCTTTCGTCTTGAAACTTGAAACTTGAAACTTGAAACTTGAAACTTGAAACTTGAAACTTGAAACTTGAAACTTGAAACTTGAAACTTGAAACTTGAAACTAATCATTTATGAAATTATCAAAACCCCTATTTTACATTCCATTAATGCTGTTGCTATCCTGCCCAGCCTTCGCCGGCCAGGCTGAAATCGTTGATGTAAAGGTAACAAACAGCCAGGGCAGTTATCGTTTCGATGTCACGCTGAGGCATGATGATACCGGCTGGGATCACTATGCCGATGGCTGGGAAGTGCTTTTACCTTCCGGTGAAGTCCTGGGCAAGCGTGTACTGGGACACCCGCATGTCGATGAACAGCCCTTTACCCGCAGCCTCTCCGGGGTGAAGATCCCACATGGAACAAGCTCAGTTTCTATCCGTGCTCATGACTCTGTGCATGGCTATAACAAAGTAGTGTTTCGGGTTGATCTACCCTGACAATAAAACTGAATGTTTTACGGTTTATGATTTAGGTATTACGTAACACCATTGCTGACCCATATACTTCTGTTTAGTCATGGCTTTGCTTGAATGCAATTGTAGGTTGGGCTGAAGAATGAAGCCCAACAAGGGTATCTGCTGAAACCATGCTGTTGGGCTTCGTGCCTCAGCACCAACCTACAGCAAAATCTATTTTCATGTCTAATGTAGTCAATTTTGATCTGTTTCGAATACTACAAAGCAGAAAACAGATATTGTAATTATTTTTATGGGACAGTAATGACGTAACACCTATTACGTAATTCGTAAAACGAATCAGTTCAATCCAGTCTACGGAATAGCATCATCTGCCCGTCCTCAGAACGAAATACCAGCTTCCCTTCTGCCCGGCGATACTGCATATAGACAGGCTCGGTGCGGTTAAGAATTGCGACCTTCATAATGTCATTCTTTATCTGGTACGTTCCCCGCAAATCAGAACCGTTCGAACGCAGGTGAAAACTGTCTTTGCCCAATTCCAGGAATTCTCCATTTACGCCCTGCCATCTACCGGCTAGCGGGTTATCCAGGCTCCTGGATTTGTGCTTGTTTATTCGTGGAGGGGGTACTGCAGCATAAGTAGGCGTGCCGCGAGGGGGTGTCGGTTCTACTGGTTGAGCGGGTAAAACTTCGACTTTTGCCGCCTGGCTTCCATCGACTTGCTGACCGGGGCTAACGATAATCGGCTGAATAACAACGGGCGGGGTTTTTTCCTGCTTCGGGTAATCCGGTCTATGCTGAGCATATGAAGACCCGTAGGGATCGTCATATCCGTATCTATTATAGCTGTACCGATTCTTATATGGATCATAGTAGGGATTGCGTGCCCCATAACCGTATGGTGAATATGGCGACCCGCCCGACCCACCATAGTAGCCCGGAAATCCACCACCCTGATATGGAGAACCCTGTCCGCCCAGTCCGCCAAAGCTATATGGATTCATGCTATAGGGGTTCATCGCATAGGGACTGAAACCGGACATACCACCGCCGCCACTCATCATCCACAGGAACATCTGCATCATGATACTCATCATGTCGGTCATGCCATTAGCCGCCTGTGCGGGCATCGGTGCACCCGACAGGCTAAAGACAAGAACAAGAGAAAGAGAAAGCTTTTTCATTTTCGATGCTTATTTGTCAGTATCCAACATAAATTGTGGCATGGCCTGCGCTGCCTGATGAATGGCATTATTATAATATTTTGTCTCAATGTCGACTGACCGGTGATTTGCTGGCCGGCAAGACTTAAATGCCATACTTGCACTCCACCAGCCTGAAGGATAGGTGCATTGAGGAAAAAAGAGGGTCGCTGTATCAGTAAATCCGGCATTTACCATGCGAGACTGCATGCTATTTATCAGCTTTTTATGAAATAAAGGGGATTCACTTTGTGCGACCAGGATGCCATCGTCTGACAAACCGTCAAAGCAGGCAAGATAGAACTCTTCACTATATAAGCGTGCGGCCTGGCCAACCGGGTCAACAGAATCTACAATAATAATATTGTAGCTGCCATTTTTTACCTGCTCAATAAAAGCCACACCGTCGGTAAAGCTCAACTCGGCACGAGGGTCACTATTAGATTCACACAATTCAGGAAAATACTTGTTTGAGGCCCATGTCACACGCTCATCCAGGTCTACCTGGTGGACATTTTTGATAGTCGGATGCTTCAACACCTCACGCAGGCAGCCACAATCGCCGCCACCAATAATCAGCACATTCTCGGGTGCCGGGTGCATGCACAGTGCCGGATGAACCATCATTTCATGATAGATGAAATTATCCCTGCTGGTCAGCATGATACAGCCATCCAGCAGCATCAACCGGCCAAAGCCCATGGTCTGATAAATTTCCAGCTTCTGCCATGCAGTCTGTTCCTCATGCAGCTTTTCCGACAACTCAAGAGACAGCGCACAGCCGTCATCCGGATAAACTTCGGTAAACCATTTTTTGCTATTCAACTTCATCCTGATTCAGCGCTGCACTCATAAAGGTATAATTGTGACGGATTATATATCTTCTCGCATGATAGTATTAAGGTTTTCTTATTTAGATCACCACCGGGAACCTTTGCATGCCTGCATGGGACACTAAAAAATCGCTGCAGACCTATAACATAGATAAATGGGGCGAGGGCTACTTTAATATCTCTACTACTGGGTACCTGCAAGTCGATGCCAGCCGCAGCAAACCGGCCATAGATCTTTATCAGGTTGCCGAACTCGCACGACAATCGGGTCTCTCACTGCCCCTGCTATTACGTTTCCCGGACATACTTCAGCGGCGTGTTGATGAACTTTGCCAGGCTTTCGACTGCGCATTAAATAAGTCAGGCCAAACTGCCAGCTATCAGCCCATCTACCCGATAAAGGTAAATCAGAACCGACACGTAGTTGAAGCGCTGTTAAAAACAAAAGGCGGCAGACTGGGGCTGGAAGCCGGCAGCAAACCTGAACTGCTGACCGTACTTGCCCTGTCGCCGGATAGTGGCGTCATCGTTTGCAACGGTTACAAGGACCGAGACTATATCCGTCTGGCGCTTGCCGGTAATCGTATGGGTTTGCGTGTTTACCTGGTCATTGAGAAACTGTCTGAGTTACCGCTAATCCTTGATGAATGCCAACGCAGCGGCACAGCCCCCCTTCTAGGGATACGCCTTAAACTCGCCTCCATCGCCAGTGGTAAATGGCAAAGCTCCGGTGGTGATCGCTCAAAATTTGGCCTGACCACCTCGCAGCTGCTTAATGCCATTAAGCAGTTGCATGATGCCGGCATGCAGGACTGCCTTGAATTACTGCATGTTCATCTGGGTTCCCAGATTTCCAATATACGCGACATTCAAAAAGGCCTCGGTGAAACTGCACAGTTTCTTGTTCAGCTAACAAAGATGGGCATAAATATCCGGGTAATTGATGTTGGCGGTGGTCTCGGGGTTGATTATGAAGGCACACGCACCCGCAGCGAGTGCTCGGTCAATTACCCGCTGGTCGACTATGCTGAAAAAGTCGTACAGGCACTGGCCACTGCCTGCGCACAGGCCAGCATAAAAATGCCTGACATCTTCAGTGAATCCGGTCGTGCGCTAACCGCCCATCATGCGGTGCTAATCACCAATGTCACAGAAGTCGAAAAACATGATGTGGAAATTCCGCTTGAGGAGGACAATGAAGCCGATTATCTACATGAACTGCGGAATCATCTTCATGCCCTGCAACAGGGCAAGCCAATACGTGAAATCTATCATGATCTTGATTCTGCCATGCAGGACATACAGAAACGGTTTTATCAGGGCACACTAAGCCTGGGTGAACGGGCCAGGGCTGAACAACTTAAATATGCTGTTTGCCATCGCCTGCATGCTGAAATCGATCCTGCCAATCATTCACTGCAGACTGTGAGAAATGAACTGGAGGAAATACTGGCAGACAAAGTCTTTTGCAACTTCTCAATCTTCCAGTCCATGCCCGATGTCTGGGCAATTGACCAGGTCTTCCCTGTCGTGCCGCTGCAGCGACTCGATGAACAACCCGACCACCGTGGCATACTGCACGATCTGACCTGTGATTCTGATGGAAGAATTGATTTTTATGTCGACCAGCATGGCATAGAAAACACCCTGCCCCTGCACGATATCAATGCTGGCGAACAATACTTGCTGGGCTTCTTCATGCTGGGTGCCTATCAGGAAACACTGGGCGACATACACAACCTGTTCGGTGATACGGCCAGCGCCAATATCCTGCATGATAAGGATGGCAAGCTTATTTTGCAGAATATCTTTCATGGTGAAAATGTCAGTCAGTTACTCTACCGGGTGGGGTATGACCCGGATCACATTCGACAACTTATACTGGACAGGGCACAGGATTGTCATTTGCCCGAGAGTGAACGAGGCGAACTGATGGAGGAGTTGCAGGCCAGTTTATCGGCATACAGTTACCTGGTGGATTAGCCGGGTCTCTTACCTGGAAAGCTTATTTTCCGTCGACGCTGCCTGTCCGCTGGTTAACCAGTCAGCAAAACCTTCGGGTAACGGTGTTACTGTAGAATCCTTTGATAGCTGTTGTTCTGATTGCTCGCGAATATTGCTGATTCGGTTTTCTGTCAATGGATGGGTGCTGAAGATTTCGTAGGGTTCTTTATCTTTGGTTTCCTTTTGCAATACCTTGAACAAATCACCGGCACCTTTCGTGTGCCCGTAGAGTGCTACGACTGAATCCAGCGCCGCATTATCAGATTCCACCTCCATGTCGCGGCTAAACTTCAATACGGTCAAAATTCCCGCCTCGTTGATAAAGCTTTGCATGATGGAATCACCCATAGAACTGCTGAGTACAGACAAAGCCAGGCCAACCAGCACACCCCTGCTCAGGCTATGAATAGGATGACGATACTTAATATGGGCGATTTCATGGGCCATAAGCATTGCCAGTGCGTTCTCATTAGGCAGTTTTTCGAGCAGGCCCCTGAAGAAGAACACATGGCCATCGAGTGTCGCAAAAGCATTGACTGGATCCCTGTTAAGAAAATGAACCTTTATGGTCATGCCCTCAGGAAGACCCTGGACAATAGATATACGATCTGCCAGCTGCTGTAAATATGCCTCTAATTGTTTTGACTCCTGATCATCACTGTCAGCTGCATCAGAACGGGTGAAGGGCTCACTCAGAGATTTTTCCCAGCTATACGGGATGTAGTCCACGATAAAATCTGACAGCAAAATCAACACTAGCAGCAGTGCAGCAATACCGCCCATAACACCAGCGGCCAACAAAATAAATTCTTTTAACGGGTGCTCTTTGCTGGTATTTATGCCTTCCGGTATTTCAGGGTTTGAATAGTCCAGGATGATGACTCCTATTTGGGTATCAGAGCAGTGCCATAGGCCAGCACTTCAACCGAACCAATAGCATTTCTCCTTCCTTTATAGATGCTGGAAGTCTCGTACTTGATGTTGAATATGATAACTGCACCCTGCAACCGGGCACCTTCCTTCATCCGTAAAACCGCTTCACGACGTGCCCTGTCGAGCAGTGTTTCATAGGTAGTCATACGTCCGCCTACCAGGCTTCTTAGTACGGCGGCGAATCGCTTGAAATAATCTACTGATATTACGACGCTGCCCATAACCAGATTACTGCCATGCTGGCTGTGGCTTGTTGGTATAATTTTTGTAGCGATAACCGGCAGGTTGTTCAGTACTTTTTCACGGGCAATAATAGTGCGGTAATGATTTTTTTCCGCGTGTCTGCCAAAACCGTACCCTAACGCAAGCAGGCTTAGAAATATAATCAGCTCCATACTGGCTGCCCTCCTGCTTAATCGAGAATAACGGCGGTGCCATAAGAAAATAATTCTGCTGCGCCCGCTGCAATACTTGAGGTGGAAAACCTGACGTTCAGCACTGCATTGGCACCAACGGCTTCTGCCTGAGCAACCATTCTCTTTGTGGCCTCTTCACGAGATTCCTGCAATAGTTCTGTATAGCCCTTTAGCTCGCCGCCAAAGATATTCTTCAAACTGGCCATTAAATCGCGGCCAACATGCTTGGTACGCACCGAACTACCCTGTACCAGACCAAGATGTTTACTGATTTTTTTACCTGGTACTATTTCTAAATTTGTTATCATCATAATAGTGATACTCATCCTTATTTGTTGTTATAAACTTTAAGGGGTTCCTGAAATTAACGTGCTGGTGATGCCTGCATGAACAGACTCGATTGAACCTGACAAGCATGTAAGTATAGTCAAACGAGTTTATGAATTATTGCACAATAATGCTATGTGTACTGAATGGTAGTTTTCTACCACTATTCCCACCCGGGTATCTCTAGCATTTTTTTCTATCAGGTGCAGCCATGGCTTCAACGTGGTGAACTCGAGATCGTTCTGAGTGACTTTTAGCCAGACATGTTGCTATTGGGTTTGATCTACAAGCACGCACGACTTCTGGCTGCCCGCGTCCATACATTAATCAACTGGCTGGCAGTCGATCTGAAACGCACATTAGACCAGCAGTGGTAAACGTTGCAAAAGTGCAGACCCGGGACGGCCTGTATAAATGAAAGCCGTTAGTAACTGGATACCAGCAAAGGTTTATGCCGCACCGGGCCATCCTTCGGATCCATCATATCAACCTGTCCGCGATGCAGCTCCATGGTTGAAACCTGGGTCGACTGCAGCGTGTTACGCAGGTGATTGAAAGCTGTTTCCGATGACACCGTATTACCGCAGGTGAACAGGTCTACGGCCGCATAACCATATTCAGGCCAGGTATGGATAGATAGATGGCTTTCAGCAATGATTACCGCACCGGAAACACCGTGCGGGGAAAAATGGTGGAAGGTCTCTGTAACGATTGTCGCACCCGCCTTTTCAGCAGCATCTACCATCGCTGTACGGATAAAATCTACATCATTCAGCGAATCGCGATTGCAGTCATAAAATTCAGCAATTATCTGATGCCCAAGTGAACGCATTGGCCTGTACCTGAAAAGTATTGGGAAATTCGGGGCGCGAAGTGTACCGTTGGCACACCTGCGGTGCAATAGGGCAATAGATGTTTTACGAGTTACGGGTTACGATTTTGATTTTCCGTAAAACGTAATACGTAAAACCTAATTCGTATCAACTTTAAGATGCAAAGGTTTGATCCCCAAAGTTCCCAGCCGCTTAACAACATCCTTCTTAGTCCGTGTGCTGCTATAGGGCCCTAATCTGACCCGATAAAACTGACCCTTGCCATCTACCGATATTTTTTCGATACGGGATGTCAAACCATTCAAAGCCAGCTTGGCTTTCAGTTTATCAGCATCTTTAAATGAAGAGTAGGAAGCTGCCTGTAAGATGTAGGTCGATTCTTTTTCCTGTTTTTTAGCCGGCTTCTGAACTTCGCGGATAAACTGCTTTTCATCGACCACTGTTTCGTATTCCGGCAACACCGTGTAAAAATCAAATACCGGTTTTGGTTCGTCGGGTTTCTTTTTGTTTATGCCGGCCCGGACATCTGAATCATCCAGACGGCTATTGACCAGGTTTTTGATCCCCGCACCCAGGTTCATTTTCATACCGCTGGAATAAAGATACATGCCGCCGAAACTCAGCAGCGCCCCGATAAACATACCCGTCATTAATGTCGGCCAGCGGCTAGCAGATGGCGCAGCCTTACGGCTGGCCCCTTTGCGCTTAGCCTTTTTTCTCGCTGGCATTACATGCTCTCCGGTGCAGAAACACCCAGTAAGCCAAGCCCATTGGCCAGCACCTGCCGCGTCGCCTGAATTAATACCAGCCTCGCATCACGTAGCGCCTTATCCTCTACCAGAAACTGGCTGGCGTTGTAGTAGCTGTGAAACCCGTTGGCGAGCTCTCGCAAATAATAGGCTATCTGGTGCGGCTCATGATATACCGCCGCGATTTCTATCACTTCATGATAGCGGGACAGTTCATTCATCAGGTCCTTTTCATGTTGTTCGGTCAGCAATTCCAGTTTTGCCTCGGCAGGGTCGGCTAATTCCATTTTCTTTTCAGCCAGTTGCGACAGCACGCTGCAGATTCGTGCATGGGCATACTGCACATAGTAAACAGGATTTTCATTTGAGCGGGACTTCGCCAGGTCGAGGTCAAAGTCCATGTGCTGCTCGCACTTTCGCATAACGTAGAAGAAGCGTGCTGCATCGTTGCCCACCTCGCTGCGCAACTCCCGCAAGGTCACGAATTCCCCTGAGCGGGTAGACATGGCCAGCTTTTCTCCACCACGGTAGAGTATGGCAAACTGTACCAGCAGCACCTCAAAACGGTCTTTTTCAGCATTCAACGCCTGCAATGCGGCCTTCACCCGGGCTACGTAGCCGTGATGGTCTGCGCCCCAGATATCTATCAGGCGATCATAGCCTCTATCCAGCTTATCCAGGTGATAGGCAATATCGGAGGCAAAGTAGGTGCTCTGGCCATTGTCACGCACCACGACCCGGTCTTTTTCATCGCCGAAAGTGGTAGAGCGGAACCATTTGGCACCGCCTTTCTCATACAGATAGCCGCCACTTTCCAGTGTCTGGATCGCTTTCTCCATCTCACCGCTGCTGTGCAGGCTGCGTTCGGAGAACCAGCGGTCAAACTCGACACCAAACTCGGCCAGGTCTCGCCGGATGTTATCTGTAATCTCGTTTAATCCCTGATCAAACACCAGCTCATAGTCGTCTGCCAGCAGTTCTTTTGCACGCTTGATCAAACCGTCGATATGGGATTCCTTATCGCCACCTAACGGCTCATCAGGTGGTACACCCACAAACACGTCATCGATCTTGCGATGCAGCCCATCACCCTTACTGCGATGTATACTGGCTGCAATGTCCCATACGTAATCACCCTGATAGGCATTGGCTGGAAAATCAATCTCTTCCCCGCACAGCTCCAGATAACGTAGCCAGACGCTGACGGCAAGTATATTCATCTGTCTGCCGGCATCATTGACATAGTATTCAGTGCTGACCTGATAACCGGCAGCACGCAACAAACGCGCCAGCGCATCACCATAGGCAGCACCGCGACCGTGGCCTACGTGCAAAGGACCTGTCGGGTTCGCTGAAACAAATTCAACAATTACCTTCTGTCCATCTCCAATATCTGAATGGCCGAATTCACTGCCTTCAGCAATGACGTCCCTGACTGTTTGATACAACGGTTCATCGGTAAGAAAGAAGTTGATAAAGCCCGGTCCGGCCAGCTCTACCTTGCTGACGATACTCACCGCAGGCAGCCTGTCTACGATCGATTGAGCAAGCTCACGAGGAGCGCAACGGGCATGTTTTGCCAGCAGCATGGCAATATTACAGGAGAAATCACCGTGCTCTTTTTGACGGGTTCGATCTATGTTGATTTCAGGCAGATCAATTTCGGGCAGCAGCTCTTCTGCAATAATTGCCTTGAGTGCATCGCTAATGAGTGCCTGTAACTGTGGTTTCAACTTCATTTATTGCTGTCTTCAGATGGGAACCGGGTGGCGGATTGTAGCATCTCTGAAAGCCCGGGTTGAAGGGGGAATGATATGAACTGCCAGGGCGCAAAGGAAACAGTGTTTTTAAAGCAGCATAATGGTTTACTCTTTTGATTTCTTTGTGCCCTTTGCATACTGGCGGTCAAATCCCAGGGAACCTCTGACCTCTGTTAATACAAATCCACCGGGTCCACATCCAGCGACCAGCGAACACGGCGTGCACCACTGTCGTTCTCTATCGCTCCTCGCCATTGAAAAAGAAAATCGTGCAGGGGCTTTCGGCTCGTAGCCTGCACCAGCAGCTGGGCCCGGTAACGACCGGCCCGCTTTTCCATCACCGAAGGTACAGCCTCGGATAAGTTGACTGTCTGCATTGCTGTACTGGCAGCAATCAATGCTCTGGCCTGACGATGCATATCATTTAAAAACCTCAGTGCCTGCTGCTGCTCTACTGCTTCGGCACGCAGCAGCGCAATATGTGTATAGGGTGGGTACTCTGCAGTTTTACGTTCCTGCAAAGCCATCTCGGCAAAAGTTTTATAATCATGCTGTGCGATAACCTGCATCCAGGGACTGTCGGGGAACCGTGTTTGCACCAGTACCATACCCTGCTTGTCCGCTCGCCCTGCCCTGCCTGCTACCTGTGTAATCAACTGGAACAGGCGCTCACTGGCACGAAAATCAGATGAAAATAATAGTTGATCACTATCGAGTATGCCGACCAGACTTAACTTCGGGAAGTCATGGCCCTTGGACAGCATCTGGGTGCCGACCAGCACATCTGCCTCACCACTGTGCGCACGCTGCAGGCGTCGTTCAAGCTCACCTTTACGCCGGGTAGTATCTCTGTCAATGCGCTCTATTGTGGCCTCAGGCACCATCTGCTGAATGGTCTGCTGTATGTTCTCTGTGCCCTGCCCGACTGTTACCATTTCAGTGCCGCCACAGTTGTCGCAGTGCTCCGGCCATCGACTACTCCTGCCGCAGTGATGACACAGCAATCGGCCTTCCATTTTGTGCCAGGTCATGCGTGCATCACAGCGTGTACATTGCGCCAGCGCATTGCAAGCTGTGCAGCAGACAGCAGGAGCAAAACCCCTGCGGTTAATAAACAACAGACTTTGCTCGCCCTTCTTCAATGCCTGACTGACGCCCTCACGCAAAGGGATGCTGATGCCGTTCTCCAGCGGCTGTTTTTCAACATCCAGCAAATGAATTTCTGGCAAGCCGCCAGCCGTCGCCCGCTGATCCAGTGTTAACAGCCCGAACCTGCCCTGCTTTGCATTGTGCCAGCTCTCCAGTGATGGTGTTGCACTGCCCATTACAACTGGAATATTTTCCATGCTTGCCCGCTTGATGGCGACGTCACGCGCATGATATCGAAAGCCATCCTGCTGCTTAAAAGAACTGTCATGTTCTTCATCAATAATGATAATTCCCGGGTCTGCCAGCGGTACAAATACCGCAGAACGTGTACCGATCAGAATTGCCGAGTCGCCACGTCGCGCACGCTCCCATGCCTGCATACGCTGCGTATCAGTCATACCGGAGTGCAGCACATCAATTACTGCATCAAAACGCTGCCTGAAACGGTCGACCAGCTGTGGCGTAAGACTAATCTCCGGTACCAGTACAAGTGCCTGCTGCCTGTTTGCCAGTACTCCAGCTATGCAACGCAGGTAGACTTCTGTCTTGCCGCTGCCGGTAATGCCGTGCAGCAGAAAACATTTGAAGCTGTTTAAACTCCTGTTAATGTCGTCTATGGCCTGTTGCTGATCAGGGGTCGCGGTTAGTGCTGGCAGGCAGGCGAGTTCCGCTCCAGTCGCAGCTTCTATACTCTCAATCAACCCCTTGCCTTCGATTACCTCAACCGCTTTTTTCCAGCTTTTGGAGACGGCTTTGCACGGTTCGGAACCCAGCGGCTTTTCTGCCTTCGAGAACATTTCCAGCAAACGATACTGTACTGCAGCACGTCCCGGCCCCTGCTTTAGCGCTTCCTCACCAGCGGCCGTGATTACCCAGAACGGGTTGTCTGCCAACTTCACAGGCTTTCCTTCACGCAACAATTTTGGCAAGGCAGAAAAAACGACCTCTCCCAGCGGATATATATAATAATCAGCCACCCAGCACAGGAACTGAATGTGTTTACTGTCCAGCAAGGGCTCGCTATCAAGCACCACACTAACGGTTTTTAATTTATTAATATCCAGCAAGGATGAATGGCTTATCTCAACGACCAGACCGATCAGGGTTCTGCTGCCAAACCCAACCTTTACCCTGCAGCCTGCCCTGGGTAATGCCTGGGACGCAGGAACGATGTAATCAAAAGTTTTACGCATTGGAACTGGCAGGGCCACTCGCGCCACAACGGTCAGCTCCGGTCCTTCATTTGTCGCTTTTGACGGATTTTCGGGTGTGCTGGCTGTAGTTTTTTTATTTGACATACTTTCTAAAAAAGATTAGCAGGCAAGCATTCATTTCTGGCGCCGGAAGCCTGTGGATAACTTTGTTGATAAAGAGCTAAAATTGGCCTGTAGACAGGCTTACAGGAAATGCCAGGATAAAATGATACTATTTAAAAATATTACTAAAATATCAATAAAAACAATATGTTAAATTATTTGCTAATATAGGCGCCCTGCGATGCCACTAGTTTATTACATCTTTCTGGTGGAATCCTTAAAATGTGAATAAGTGATCTGCGCCGGCCTTACGAAGTATCAACCACTTAGGCTATATAGCTAATCCTGAAAAGCCGTTTCAGGCGTGAAATGCCGCCTTTCGTCGAGAAGAACTCAGGGTAAACCCCTACTTTCAGGAATGCCTCAAGTAATGCAATAATCACACAAGAATGAAAAATAACGCACAGCTGCAAAAAAATATTGCCACCTCCATATCTGGCGCTATCGGTAAGAATTTTTCCATTACCGGCCTGAACACCCTTTCTGGCGGCTGCATCAACGCCTCATATGCAGTGAGCGGTGGCAATCAGCGTTTTTTCCTCAAACTAAACAGCGCCAGCTCGCTGTCAATGTTTGAAGCTGAATATCAGGCGCTGCTTGAACTGGCAAGCTCGAACACCATCCGTGTACCTCACCCCGTCTGCACGGGTCAGTACGACAGCCATTCATGGCTGGTAATGGAACACCTGCCTTTACTAAATAACGGCAATCAGCAGAAACTTGGTGAGCAGCTGGCAGCCATGCACAGTGTTACTCAAGAATGCTTTGGCTGGAGCAGGGACAACACGATAGGTTCTACGCCACAGATAAATTCCCCTGGCAATGACTGGGTAAAATTCTTCCGCGACCAGCGCCTGAAATATCAACTAAGGCTTGCTGCGGCAAAGGGCTACACAGGCTCGCTGCAAAAAGCCGGTGCTGTGCTGCTGAATTGCCTGGATGATTTCTTCATCGGTTATAAACCCGTACCCTCATTACTGCACGGTGACCTGTGGAGCGGCAACTATGCTTTTCTTGAAAACAAAGAACCCGTGATCTTCGACCCGGCAACATACTATGGCGACCGCGAAGCAGATATTGCCATGACGGAATTATTTGGTGGCTTTAGTACTGAGTTCCGGACTTCATATGAAGCTTGCTGGCCACTCGATAATGGCTACCAAATACGCAAACACCTGTATAACTGCTATCATATCCTCAATCACCTGAATCTCTTTGGTGGAGGATACGCAGCGCAGGCTGAGAATTTGATAATAAGACTACTGAGTGAGCGAAATGGCTGACGGAATAACATTAATCAGAAAAACAATTCAAATCTTTGTTCTTTTTACTTTCTCAGGCTTGGCCACTGTCCAGGCAGAGACTCAATCACTACAGCAGGACAAACCCACTGCCGAGGCCTGGCAACTGTCGGCAAAGCATCAAGGCTTCAATATTGCGCTAACAGCAATCACCCCGGACCGGATCAGGGCATTTTTTACTGGCCGTGGCTTTCCACCTGAAATGATAGAAGCCATTGCCTCATACTGTGTCATTGGAACCCGTATTGAAAACACTGGCTCCCTGCCTTTTTCCTATGACCTGAGCAAATGGCGATACCAGACTGCTGATGGTGAACTCCACAAATTAAAAATAAAGGCTGACTGGATCAGGGAATGGCGAGAGCAGGGTATCAAGTTTGCTTTTTCACAACTCGCAGGTAATCCAACCTTCCTTCCCGGTGACTGGATTAGTTCAATGACCACATACAAGCTGCCTCATGGGGCAACCTTCGACCTGCACTACCAATGGAACATCAATGGTAAAGATAATACCGGTATCATCAAAGGAGTAAAATGTGCCAATGACTAACAGGATACGAACAAAACTATTAACCCTGATTCTCCTTCTTTTCAGCATTTTAATGGGTGATGCCTACGCACAGGAGATCGAACTCAGCCATCGCGCAAGCCCGTTAAAAAATCCAGTTCCGAGTGTCGATTTCAGTCTTATTGATACCGACGAAAACATGCATAAATTTTCAGATTTGCGCGGCAAGGTGGCAGTCGTTAATTTCTGGGCAGTCTGGTGTCCACCCTGTCGTGAGGAAATGCCCTCACTTGAACGACTAAGGCGCAAGCTAGCTGGTAAACCCGCTGCTGTGCTGGCGATCAACCAGGGAGAAGACGCTGAACGCATCCTTTCCTACCTGTGGGGCCTGGATCCCGTGCCCGAATTCCCGATACTGCTAGACCAGGACATGAAGGTCTCATCTGAATGGGCCGTTACTGGACTGCCCACCACTTACATCATCGACAAACAGGGCAATATTGTCTATCGCATGATAGGCGGGCGAGAATTCGATCACCCGGAGATCGTAAAAGTAATTGAAAAACTGTTAGCTGAGTAATCCTGGCCAAAAAAATCAAAAGCATTTACCACAGAGAACACAGGGCGCACAGAGGAAAGACAAAGAAAAAACTATGATTAAGAAACAAAAACCTCATTCTTTTTTATAAAAAAGTGCAGATTAAAGAATAATTTAAAAACTTCTGTGACCTCCGTGTCCTCTGTGGTGATAATCTTTTATTCCTCTGAATAGCTACCCGCATTCTCCGGCAATGTACCGCGCAAGGCATCACGATCTACCCACCATTTATCGCCGACGATAATTTCCAGCATCATGCCCAGTCTCGGCAAAAATTTATCGGGCTGATTCAGTTCCAGCCGTTCTACCCACATATCGATCATTTCGCGGTCTTTATAGCCACTGTGCCGGTATGCAACGCTGGCCAGTAAATTCCCGGTTAAAAAACTCAGACTTTCTCTCAGCTTATCATCTGCGGCACGTAACTCTGCAAGATAATGGGCGGTCGCTGCTGCAACGGCTCCGCCATCTGATTCTGCGGGTGTTTCTTCAATGATGTGATCCAGCATGTTTACGCTTAGTGTCGGATCGACCGGGAATGTTACGGCCAGCCAGACACCATTACCGAGCGCAATAATCGAATCATCCTGATCTGCTGCATACAGCACATCGCAGGTTTCGACAGCATCCTGCCAGGCAGCCAATGCTACAAAACCATCAAATAGCGGGCGTGCAATATCCCAGGCCTCTTTTTTTCGATCCATAGCAACCAGCTGCGTGGCGATATCCAGCTGCAGCCTTTCCCGTATAATCTGGTCACAGTCATCGGGCAGATCTGCCAGCTTTTTTTGCAGGCCGGCTAGCTCCTGCTGCATTTGCTGAGCTGTTTTTTCATCCGGCTCTATAATGTTGTCACTGAGGCCCATGCCAATAAGATTATCTGTCATCGTGGTAAACCGGTAGAATTAAAAGAGAAGGCTGCACTGCATACATCATGACATGTTCGTTAAAATAAGTCTGAAGCATATTTATACGTACAGGCACCTTAATATAAACTTGCCACGAAATAACCACCTGATAAACAAGGTTAAACTTAAGGGTACCCTTAATGGATAACACTGGTCTGAGCATCCTTCTTATTGTCGCGGTAGTTTTTACTGTCCCGTATCTATTTACGCGTTTTTCATCAAATCGTGCGATGGGTAAAACTGTCCCTTCGTTTGATCAACTATTGCCTGAAGCTGCGGATACCAGTAAAACCCTTTATTTTTATTTTATGTCGAACAACTGCCCGATGTGTTCGTCGATGAGCCCGCTAATCAAGGAATTACAAACCCATAACCCGAACATTATCTACATCAACGTGGACGAAATGCCTGATTTTGTACGGGGCTTTTACGTCTACGGCACGCCAACCCTGCTTGCTGTAAAAAATAATGTCATTACAAGGGCAAAGCTGGGTGGCCTGAGTGAAAAAAAGCTACTGCAGTTTATTGATGATTAATCAGTATTTCCCAATAAAAAAAGGCACCTTTCGGTGCCATTTTAATCGGCCTTAGAAGAAGCCGGGATTCAGAAAACAATTACTTCACGGTATCTACCATATACTGAATAGCTGCTTTCAGGTCATCATCAGAGCAATCCATGCAGGTGCCTTTAGGAGGCATAGCGCCTTTGCCTTTAATAGCGACGGCCAGCATTGCATCCATACCAGTGGCAATACGTGGAGCCCAGGCAGCCTTGTCACCTAATTTTGGTGCATTCGCTACACCGGAGGCATGGCAGGTGAAGCACTTGGTATCATAAAGTGCTTTACCGTCTGCATTAGCCATACCAGAAAAAGTAATTAATGATGCCGCAACAACCAGGCTTGTAGATAATTTCATATAAATTCTCCAATTTTGTTAACGTTTTCCTGAACAAACACAATATGTGTCTATCCCGGCTTAAAGACATTCTAAACAGTCCAACCTGAATAAGGGCTGAACATTCTTACAAAGTCAGGCATTAAAATAAAGGAAATATTTTTTATCCTTATATTTAAGGAACCTCGTGATATGCCTGAGTGAAGTAGATTACGACCCAACATCCGGATTTGAGGCAAAAATCGGATGTGAGCTGGATATTTTAGGCGAAAGAAACAAGTTTATGAATTGATCAGTGCTTTCTTATTTTCTCCCATCAAGCAAAAATTCAACTAAGGCCTTCTGTGCATGCAGGCGGTTTTCGGCTTCATCCCAGACCGCGCTTTGCGGGCCTTCCAGCACCTCTTCCGTTACTTCGTAACCCCGATAGGCCGGTAGACAATGCAGGAATATAGCATCCGGCATAGCATTTTCCATAAGCTTTGCATCAACGGTAAAGTTCTCAAATGCCTGCTTACGCTGCTGTTTTTCCTCTTCCTGACCCATACTAATCCATGTATCGGTCACTACCACATCGGCGTCACGAACGGCCTCTAATGGCTGATGGCCAAGCCTCACCCTGTCTTTACAGGCCTCCAGTAAATCATCCTCGGGCTCAAAACCTTCAGGCACTGCAATCTTGATATTAAAACCAAACTGGCGTGCGGCAATCATCCAGGAATGACACATATTATTACCATCACCAATATAGGCAACTTCGATATCATGAAGCCTCCCCAGCTTTTCCCGCACGGTCATCATGTCCGCCAGCAACTGGCAGGGATGATTAAAATCTGTCAGGGCATTAATTACCGGCACCGTGCTGTACTCGGCAAAATGGATAATATTGTCGTGCGAACCGGTACGTATGGCGATAATATCCACCATGCTGGAAATAACTCTGGCGGTATCCTCAATCGGCTCACCGCGACCGACTTGTGCATCGACAGGAGATAAAAACAGGGTGCTGCCACCCATTTGATTCATGCCCGCTTCGAAGGATACGCGTGTGCGAGTGGAAGACTTGTCAAACAGCAGCGCCAGCGTCTTGCCCTGCATGGTCAGTAACCTCTGTCCGGCTTTGATCTCTTTTTTCAGCGCATCCGCACGATCCAGAAGGGACAGCAACTCATCCGGGGAGAGATCCAGCAGGCTGATAAAGTGCCGTATCATTGGACAAGAAACTCTTCAATAATGGGAATCAGGCGATCTGCAATCTCACGGATATCCGATTCAGTACAAATCAGCGGCGGCAGCAGACGAATGACATTCTCCGCCGTCACGTTGATCAATAATCCTTTTTCAGCAGCTTGCATGACCAGTTCGCCGCAGGGTCGATCCAGCTCGATGGCGAATAACAGGCCTATGCCGCGAATGTCTCTGACGTGTCTGTTGCCACTAAAGGTATCGTTAAATAATTTCTGCAGCAACTCACCCGAGCCTGCCGCCTGCTGTGCAAGATCATCCCGTTCAAGGACATTGAGTACCGCAAGTGCTGTAGCACTGGCCAAAGGGTTGCCACCAAAAGTAGAACCATGATTTCCCGGCTCGAAAACATTTGCCGCTTCGCTATTCACCACGCATGCCCCTATTGGCATGCCATTACCCAGCGCCTTGGCAAGGGTCATAACGTCAGGCACAATACCGGCGTGTTGATGACAGAACCATTTGCCGCTGCGGCACAGGCCTGTCTGAATTTCATCCAGCATCAGCAACCAGCCATTATTATCACAAATTTCACGCAATGCGCTTAAGTAGCCCTCATCGGGCATCCTGATACCGCCCTCACCCTGTATGGGTTCAACCAGTATGGCCACCACATTGGGGTCATTGATCGCTGCATCACGCACAGCACCCAGGTCATTGTATGGAATACGGCTAAAGCCTCTTAACAGGGGTTCAAAACCTGCCCTGACTTTGCGGTTTCCGGTCGCACTCAGTGTCGCCATGGTGCGGCCATGAAAACTGCCTTCACAGACAAGAATTGACGGTGTATCTATACCCTTTTTGTGGCCATACAGGCGTGCAATTTTAATTGCGGCCTCATTCGCCTCGGCACCGGAGTTGGCAAAAAACACCTTGTCCATTCCCGTCAGTTTTGCCAGCCTGTCAGCCAGTTCTGTCTGCAGCGGTATCTCATACAGATTTGAGGTATGTATCAGTGTTGAAGCCTGCTGACAGATCACCTTACTGATATCCGGATGGCAATGACCGAGCCCGCAGACAGCTATGCCGGAAAGTGCATCGAGGTATTTTTTACCCTCGATGTCTTCCAGCCAGACACCTTCACCGCGTGAAAATGTCAGAGGCAGACGATTGTATGTAGACATAAGATGCTGCATGTTATTAAACTATAAAAACACAAAAACGCCCATTAACGGGCGCGAAACGAGACTTTATATCACAATATTCTGGACTGGAAAAGTAAAAACCCGGCCGTAGTCGGGTTCATATTTCTTATTTCATGCTTGAGGGTGCCTCTATTTATTCATGAATAAATAGGGGCACCCTTGAGAAATCAGTAAGAAACCATGATGCTCATGTGTGCAGTACTGCCTGCGATCATGAAAAACAGCATAGGAATGGACAGCATGGTATTGGTACGGGAAGCCAGCAGTGCTATGCGACCAGCCTTTAACTTGGCTTCATCACTTGCGTCAACAATACCCAGGACCTTTTTCTGATTTGGCCAGATCAACACCCATACATTAAACAACATGATCGTACCCATCCAGACGCCGAGGCCAATGTAGGCGGCGGTGCCCTTAAGCAGAAACGCATTTGCAAGGCCAATGCCGCTCCTTTCAAGGTAGTAGGCACCTGTCAGCCAGGTAGCCAACGCCGCCCAGCGGAACCATAGCAGTGCTTTTGGCGCAATAAATTTGGTAATTGCCGTGGCAGAACCGTCTTCCTTGATTTTGCCCATGCTAGGGACCTGTATGAAGTTAAAATAATACAGCAGTCCTATCCAGGTTATGCCGGCCATTACGTGCAGCCATCGGTCGATTAAAAGATCCATAATAATATCCTTAAGTTTTTAACAGTATTTATTCGTATTTATCTGATTGTAAATGGCAGGAGTTCTTCCTAACCACCGAGAAAATTCTTTGCGAAGAAGAACAGGACGACCGTCAGGACAAATCCTGCAATAATCGTTCCAATAACCGAATCAAGCGGGTTTTTCATTTTTTACTCCGGGCTAGTCTAGGGTGAAAAGGTATAATTTTATTAGTTGAGTGAAACTGTCAACTAATTATTTTATTTGATTGTGTCGCTTCAGGCAACAGTGATACCCCCACAGGTTGTCTATTAAACAACACTACGCCTGCTGCCAGTTAAGTATTTCACCCGCACACAGTGGAACAATTTCTTCAGTCCCGGCCTTAATTATCGATGGCACCTGCCATTGCTGTTTTTGCAGTGTTATCTGTTCGCTGTTAATCGGTAAACCGTAAAACTCCGGCCCAAACCGGCTGGCAAAGCCTTCCAGCTTATCCAGGGCATCATTGTCTTCAAAAATCTGCGCATAGAGCTCGAGTGCAACAGGAGATGAATACATGCCGGCACAGCCACAGGATGATTCTTTAAGAGCTCGACCGTGCGGCGCACTGTCTGTCCCGAGAAAGAATTTGTGACTGCCGCTGATAGCAGCAGCCACCAGGGCAAGGCGATGATCTTCTCTTTTCAATACCGGCAGGCAATAGTGATGAGGACGAAATCCTTTATCGAACATGGCATTGCGATTGAATAGCAGATGATGTGCCGTCAGCGTAGCCGCAACATTGTCGCCGGCATCTATAACGAAATCTACACCCTGTCGTGTTGTCAGGTGCTCAAACACCACCTTTAGTTTCGGCAGGGCATCCAGCAGGGGTGCTAAAACATGCTCGATGAACATAGCCTCACGATCGAACACATCGACAGCCGGGTCAGTCACTTCACCGTGTACCAGCAGCGGCACACTGTATTCAGACATTGCTTCCAGCGTAGGCATCAGGTCGGGCAGGCTGGTCACACCCGAAGCAGAATTAGTTGTGGCACCGGCCGGATATAGTTTAAAGGCATGCACATACGGGCTCTCTGCAGCGGCTTTTACATCTTCAGGCCGGGTATGATCCGTCAGATAAAGCGTCATCAGTGCTTCGAAGCCACAATCACCGGGGCAGGCGCTGAGAATATCCTGCCTATATGTCATGGCCATTTCGACATTTGTTATCGGTGGAATCAGATTCGGCATGACAATCGCACGTCTGAATGAATTTACCGTAGCAGGCAGTACTGCCTCAAGAATCTGGCCCTCTCGTAAATGCAGATGCCAGTCATCCGGCTTTATGATAGTAATAGATTTCATTAAAATTCTAATTAACTGTATGAATATATTGAATAAATAACCTGTACCATACGTTTTACAGGCTTTATTTACCTTGACCCTGAGAGCCAAAATAACGATTATACGCGTTTAAAATCACAAATTGATCATATTCAGGTTTTTGTACGCTCACAGGCCATGCCTGCTTGAGTCATAATGACCCCAGCGCCGCTGTAATCGCACGGCTATACCCGTTTACAGAACTCATTGCCAGACAGCAATCGTAGTTTGCAGGGATTGCCGGGGCATGTATCACACACCTGTATCAAGGGGAAAAAATGTCGACAGCAAAAGATTCTGACCCGCGCGAAACCCGGGAATGGCTGGATGCGCTGGATTCGGTTATAGAATTCGAGGGCACCGACAGGGCACACTATTTAATTGAAAAGCTGGTCGACCAGGCACGCCGTGCCGGTGCCTATTTGCCATTCAGCGGCAACACGGCTTATGTTAATACCATTCCTGCCAACAAGCAGGGCCATAAGCCCGGTGATATGCTGATCGAAAATCGCCTGAAGTCCTATATACGCTGGAATGCCATGGCCATGGTCGTTAAGGCCAACCTGCGACCCGGCGCGGTTGGCGGCCACATCGCGAGTTTTGCCTCATCGGCCACGATTTATGATGTAGGCTTCAACTATTTCTTTCACGGTCACGATGCGGAAAAGGGCTGTGACCTGATTTTCTTCCAGGGACATATTGCCCCGGGCATCTATGCCCGTGCCTACCTGGAAGGCCGCATCACTGAAGAGCAAATGCTGAACTTCCGTTTTGAATCTGATGGCAAGGGCCTGTCTTCCTATCCGCATCCCTGGTTAATGCGTGATTTCTGGCAGTTCCCTACGGTTTCAATGGGCCTGGGACCGATCATGGCTATCTACCAGGCGCGCTTCATGAAATACCTGCATGACCGCGAGATACTTGATACCGATGGCCGCAAGGTCTGGGCCTTCTGTGGTGACGGTGAAATGGATGAGCCTGAGTCGGTCGGTGCAATTGGCCTTGCTGGCCGCGAAAAACTCGATGACCTGATCTTTGTCATCAACTGCAATCTACAGCGGCTGGATGGCCCGGTACGCGGCAATGGCAAAATAATTCAGGAACTGGAAGCCCTGTTCCGGGGGGCTGGCTGGAATGTCATCAAGGTAATCTGGGGCTCCGGCTGGGACCGGCTGCTGGCACGGGACAAAGATGGACTACTACTGAAGCGCATGGAAGAAGCTGTCGACGGTGATTACCAGGCCTATAAATCCAAAGACGGCGCGTTTGTCCGCGAACATTTTTTCGGCAAGTATCCCGAACTGCTGGAAATGGTCTCCGATATGACAGATGACGATATCTGGCATCTGTTGAGAGGCGGACATGATCCACGCAAGGTTTATGCGGCATATCATGCTGCGGTCAACCACAAGGGCCAGCCGACCGTCATCCTCGCAAAAACGGTGAAAGGTTACGGCATGGGGACCGCCGGTGAAGCGCAAAATATCACTCATTCACAGAAAAAAATTAACGAAGAACAGATCAGGCACTTCCGCGACCGTTTCGGCCTGCCGATTTCCGATGAAGAGCTGGAGCAAATCCCTTTCATCAAGCCCGAGGAAGACAGTGAAGAGATGCAGTATTTGCATGAACGCCGCAAGGAACTGGGTGGCTACCTGCCGATGCGCAAAACAGAAGTGCCGGTACTGGATATACCCGGCCTGGATATCTTCGATGCCGTAATCAAAAACAGCGGTGACCGAGAGCTGTCAACGACCATGGTATTTGTGCGCATGCTGTCGATCCTGACTCGGGACAATGACATTGGTAAACGCCTGGTACCGATCATCCCCGATGAAGCACGCACCTTCGGTATGGAAGGCCTGTTTCGCCAAATGGGTATTTATTCCTCCTCCGGCCAGCTATATGAACCGGAAGATCACGACAAGATCATGTGGTATCGCGAAGATACTAAAGGCCAGATCCTGCAGGAAGGCATCAACGAAGCCGGTGCCATGTCAGACTGGATTGCAGCGGCCACTGCCTATACCAATCACGGCATCAGCATGATTCCATTCTATATCTACTATTCCATGTTCGGCTTCCAGCGTGTCGGTGACCTGATATGGGCCGCTGGCGATATGCAGGCCAGGGGCTTTTTGCTCGGAGGTACCGCTGGCCGTACAACACTGAACGGCGAAGGCCTGCAGCATCAGGACGGCCATAGCCTGCTGGCGTCTGGCAGCATACCGAACTGTGTTTCCTATGACCCGACCTATGCCTATGAGCTGGCAGTCATAATTCATGATGGCATGCGCCGTATGTATCATGAACAGGAAAATATTTTCTATTACGTTACCCTGATGAATGAAAATTACACCCACCCGGATATGCCGAAGGGTGCAGAAGAGGGCATCCTGAACGGCATGTACCTGTTGAAAAAAGGTGGCCGTAAGAAGCAACGGGTACAACTGCTCGGTGGCGGCACCATACTGCGCGAAGTGGAGGCAGCCGCTGAAATGCTGGAAAAAGACTGGGGTGTTTCCGCCGATGTCTGGAGCGCCACCAGCTTTAACGAACTGCGTCGTGATATGGATGACTGCGAACGCTGGAACCGCCTCAATCCGGGCAAGAAGGCCAGGACCTGTCATGTTGCAAAAAACCTGTCGGAGAAAAATGGCCCGGTTATCGCCGCCACAGATTACGTGCGCCTGTATGCCGATCAAATACGTGCTGCGGTCCCCGGCCGCTACCGCGTACTGGGTACTGACGGTTTTGGCCGCAGCGACACCCGTGATGCTCTGCGTGACTTTTTTGAGGTCAATAGCACACATATCGTGGTAGCTGCACTACTGTCATTGTCCGAGCAGGGCGAGCTGCCGGTGAAAAAGGTCAGCGACGCAATTAAAAAATACGGTATCGACGGCAACAAGCCCAATCCTGTCACTGTTTAAGCACAAAAAAATATCATGGCAAATATAATTGAAATTCCGGTTCCCGATATTGGCGACTTCGACGAAGTTGAAGTCATTGAAATTCTGGTCAATGCCGGTGACAGTATCGCGGCGGAAGACTCGCTTATCTCACTGGAAAGCGACAAGGCGACAATGGAAATTCCATCACCTGCCGCTGGCGTTGTGAAAGAGCTTAAAGTTGCGATAGGCGACAAGGTTTCTCTAGGCTCGGTGATACTGCTGCTGGAAAGCAGCGACGCTGCTGCATCAACTGCGGAAGTAGAAACCGAGGAAGCAGATACTCAGGCTGAAGCTGACAGCCCACCAACTGCACCCGATTCCTCTCCAGTAGAAACACCTGCACCTTCTGCTTCTACAGAGTCGACCGATGAGATCGTTCCCTATGCACCCGATACTACGGCAGGTCAACAGCGCTCCCACGCCTCGCCATCCGTACGACGCTTTGCCTTTGACCTTGGTGTCAATTTGAACCAGGTAAGGGGCAGTGGCCCGAAGGCCCGCATTCTGAAAGAAGATGTGCAGGGATTTGTAAAACAGGCGATGCAGCAGGGCGCCGCCGCTGCGTCCTCTACCGGCAGTGCTATTCCACCTGTACCCAGGGTTGATTTTGCAAAATTTGGCGAGATTGAAACGCGGCCTTTATCACGTATAAAGAAAATTGCCGGCAAACACCTGCATGCCTGCTGGTTGAATATTCCGCATGTAACCCAGTTCGACGAAGCAGATACTACTGATCTGGAAGAATTCCGCAAAAGCATGAAGGAAGAGGCGGCACACAAGGGTGTCAGGCTTACCCCGCTGGTCTTCATCATGAAAGCGGTGGTCCAGGCACTGAAAGAATACCCCCAGTTCAATGCCTCGTTAGACGAAGCTAAAGAAAATCTGATCATTAAAAATTATTACAATATCGGGGTTGCCGTTGATACGCCCGATGGTTTAATGGTGCCGGTCATACGTGAAGTCGATAGCAAGGGCTATTACGAACTGGCCGAGGAGTTGATGGAAATCAGCTCTCGTGCGCGCGATGCTTCATTATTGCCTGCCGACCTGCAGGGCGGAACCTTTTCCATTTCCAGCCTGGGCGGAATAGGCGGTACCAATTTCACCCCTATCGTCAATGCGCCGGAAGTAGCCATACTGGGCGTAGCCCGCTCACAGATGAAACCGGTATGGAATGGTGAGGACTTTGAACCTCGCCTGATGCTGCCGCTGGCACTTTCCTATGATCACCGGGTTATTGACGGAGCGGACGGTGCACGATTCATTACATTTCTGAGCAAAATGCTCACTGACATTCGTAAAGTACTTCTGTAAGAAAGTAAGTAAGACCGCAAGGAACGAAACAATGAGCAAGCTGACTGAAGTACATCTACCCGATATCGGTGATTTTGACGAAGTTGAAATCATCGAAATACTGGTTGCTGCCGGCGATAGCGTAGAACAGGATGATTCGCTGATCACCCTGGAAAGCGACAAGGCAACCATGGAAATCCCATCACCTGCAGCTGGCCAGGTGAAAGAAATTCTGGTCTCGGTAGGGCAAAAAATTGCAGAAGGTGCTGCCATACTGATGCTTGAAGAGCAGGCTGGAGCAAGCAGTGAAGAAAATGATGATTCCTCACCCGCTGGTACGGCCCCGGCAGCCGCCGCTGAAACAATCACCGACCAGGCAGCCATTGAAATGCCTACGGCAGATACCACAGCAGCTATAGCATCAGCACCGGTAAATTTCGACAAGGGTGATAAGCACGCCGACGTGCTGGTACTGGGTTCCGGCCCGGGTGGCTACACCGCCGCCTTCCGGGCAGCCGACCTGGGCAAACAGGTCATCATGATCGAACGCCATCAACGTATTGGCGGTGTCTGCCTGAATGTCGGCTGCATCCCCTCCAAAGCACTTTTGCATACTGCCGCCGTGATCACTGAAGCTGAAGAAATGAAAGAACATGGCGTCAGCTTTGGCAAGCCGAAGGTCGACATCAAAAAGATTTCCGGCTGGAAAGATTCTATCGTTGACCGGCTTACCGGCGGCCTTAAGATGCTGGCCAAACAGCGTAAGGTGGAAATCGTTACCGGTGAAGGAAGGTTTAGCTCGCCTAATCACATTACCGTTGCCACAACTGACGGTGATATCAGCATCTCCTTTGATCACTGCATCATCGCTGCCGGCTCACGGGTGACAAAAATTCCGAGCTTCCCGAATGATGACCCACGCATGATGGACTCTACTGATGCGCTTGAGCTTAAACAGATTCCAAAGCGCCTGCTGGTCATCGGCGGCGGCATTATTGGCCTGGAGATGGCAACCGTATATGATGCCCTGGGAGCGAAAATCACCATCGTTGAGATGCAGGATGGGCTGATACCAGGTGCCGATAAAGACATCATCCGGCCACTGGCTAAACGATTAAAGTCGCGCTACGAAAACATCTATCTGAAAACTGCTGTCACTGATATAAAACCGTTGAAAACTGGCCTTAAAGTCTCTTTTGACGGTAAAGTTGCACCAGAATCAGATACCTTTGACCACATCCTGGTCGCTGTTGGCCGCAATCCTAATGGCCTGCTGATTGATGCCGATAAAGCCGGTGTCGATGTGGATGAAAGGGGATTTATCTCTGTCAATCAACAGCAGCAAACCAATGTTCCTCATATTTTTGCCATCGGAGACATTGTAGGGCAGCCGATGCTGGCACATAAAGCAACCCATGAAGCCAAAGTTGCCGCCGAGGTGATCTCCGGCATGAAATCCATTTTCAACCCGATGACCATTCCATCCGTGGCCTACACCGATCCGGAAGTTGCCTGGATGGGACTGACCGAGGCGCAGGCAAAAGCCGAAGGGATAGCCGTAGAGAAGGGCGCTTTCCCGTGGGCCGCCAGTGGCCGCAGCCTTTCTATCGGTCGCGATGACGGCATGACCAAGGCATTATTTGATAAAGAAACCGGACGCATCGTCGGTGCCGGAATCGTCGGCCCGAACGCCGGCGAACTGATCGCTGAGGCCGTGCTGGCCCTGGAAATGGGTGCTGATGCCGAAGACATCGGTCTGACGATCCACCCGCATCCGACCCTGTCCGAGACACTCTGCTTTGCCGCAGAAATGGCGGAAGGCACGATTACGGATTTGATGCCTCCTGGAAAGAAAGGTAAAAGGTAAAAGGCTAAAGGTGAAAGGAAAACCCTGGTTGGTTTTGATCTTAGATTTTAACCTTTAGCCTTTGGCCTTTAGCCTGATTTATAAACTGCCGCGAGGCCGCGCCTCCCAAAACAAACACAAAATAGATCACATATTACGGATTTGAAACCATGTCTGAAGTAAAAAAAGTTGTCCTCGCCTATTCCGGCGGTCTTGATACCTCCATCATCCTGCGTTGGCTGAAGGAAGAATATCATTGCGAAATCGTTACCTTTACCGCCGACATAGGGCAGGGCGAAGAAGTTGAACCGGCACGAGCCAAGGCTGAAGCCGCAGGCATTAAAGAAATCTATATCGAAGACCTGCGCGAGGAATTTGCCCGTGATTATGTCTTTCCGATGTTTCGTGCCAATACTATTTACGAGGGTGAGTACTTACTTGGAACCTCCATTGCACGTCCATTAATCTCAAAAAGACTGGTAGAAATTGCACGAGAGACCGGTGCTGATGCCATTTCACATGGGGCAACCGGCAAGGGCAATGATCAGGTACGTTTTGAGCTGGGTGCCTATGCCCTGATGCCTGATGTCAAGATCATAGCACCATGGCGTGAATGGGATCTGCTGTCGCGTGATAAATTAATGAAATATGCCGATGAACACGGCATAGCAGTAGAGAAAAAACGCGGTAAGAAATCCCCCTATTCGATGGATGCTAACTTACTGCACATCTCCTATGAAGGGGACATACTGGAAGATCCCTGGAATGAGCCGGAAGACGAGATGTGGCTATGGACGGTATCACCTGAACAGGCACCGGACGAGCCACTTTATATCGAGCTCGAATTTAAACAGGGCGATATCGTTGCTATCGATGGCCAGACGATGAGCCCGGCAACAGTGATGGAATACCTGAATAAAGTGGGTGGTGAAAACGGCATAGGCCGTGATGATATTGTTGAAAATCGCTATGTCGGCATGAAATCCCGCGGCTGCTATGAAACCCCGGCCGGTACCATCATGTTAAAGGCCCACCGCGCAATGGAATCACTGACTCTGGATCGCGAAGTCATGCACCTGAAAGACGAACTGATGCCACGTTACGCCAAACTGGTCTATAACGGTTACTGGTGGAGTCCTGAACGTGAAATGCTGCAGACCATGATTGATCAGTCACAGCAAACGGTTAACGGCAGTGTACGCCTGAAGCTGTATAAGGGCGGCATTATGGTTGCCGGCAGAAAATCAGAAAATAACAGCCTGTTCGACGAAAATATCGCCACTTTCGAAGATGATGCCGGTGCTTACGACCAAACCGATGCGACAGGCTTCATTCGCCTGAATGCCCTGCGCCTGCGCATCGCCGCGGGCAAAAAAGGTCTCTAAGGTGCGCATGCTGCACACCATGCTGCGGGTTGGTGATCTTGATCGATCGATTGCATTCTATACCGAAATACTCGGTATGAAATTGCTGCGCCGCAAGGACTATCCAGGCGGCAAGTTTACCCTCGCTTTTGTTGGTTATGGAGACGAGACCGACCACAC
>JAYEGM010000209.1:0-2160 GCA_034659075.1 Pseudomonadota bacterium | reverse complement strand
GAAAAAATACTCCTACAGCGCATTCAAGATATGGATGAGAAAACAAATGCGCGTATGCAGCGTTCTGCCACAGGTATCACCAAAGCCATGCAGTACGGAATTGATCGCTATCCTGCCATTATCTTTGATGGCCAGGTCGTTATATACGGTGTCACTGATCTGGAAACAGCATTCGAGCAATATCAGTCATGGCGGGCAGGGAATAAACTGTGACATTAAGACGAATAATCCCTCTCATCATTGCATCAATGGTGTGGTTTCCAGTTACAGGCTTCACGGCAACGATTACGACGGCTCAAATAACGGCCCAAACGACCAGTGCCGCTGTGTCCTGTATGCAGTGGATGCCTATTGGGGTTTGTTTCTGGCTGCAATGCTCGCTTTTTGAATGCAGCGTCAGAACCTCAATCAAGGTCGGTCATTACAATCCGGATCTGGTGGTCAGTAGTTACAATGAATTGGGTGGTAATCCATGGGCAGAAATACGGGCTGTTCTCGGTCTCGCTCAGAAAGCAGCTGCCAATGGCCTACTAGGTGCGTTGCTACGTATTCCCGTAGACAGCGCAGGCAATCGAACAGAAGGGACAACAGGGCGAGACCACAGAAACCTCATATTTCGAGAGACCGATGCCATCGGCCATCCACTGAGTTCTCTATCAGGCTACGTATCGGGAGTCGGTTTAGTGTGTGATTCCCAGACGACTTCATTCTATCCCTATTTTCAATCTGGAATTGATGCTTTGTCCTGGCGATTTGCCGTACCGGAGATGTTTTACCCGGCAAGTTTTATTCCTGGTTTGCGAGAGATCGGTAGCTGGCCATTACAAACATGGGGCGGGGTCTACCCGCGTACCGGCTGGACGACTCAGGCAGAAGAACCCAAAGCGGCAGCGATCAACGCCCAGCGTGCCGGTGACATCGTCACCCGTAGGAGACAACCGCATATTTACAGGGCGATATCAGGTTCATCCAGTACTAACCAGAAAGTCTGGCCACCAGGACCACTGAAAGAAAAGAACCGACACACCGGAACCTGGCAGATGCTGGCACCACGACCTGAACTGACTTGCAGTGTTTTCGGTAAAAATGATCTTGCCAGTGTAAATGGCTGGGGCGGAGGTCGGGTCGATCCAGCGGGTGACTATGTATGGAATCTGTGGCGACCCTATAAATGCTGCCAGCGGCGCGGCCAGGTATTTTTATATTCTATTGATTGGACACGTTATCCACTTTAAAACATTTGAATAAATATGAATAACAAACCACCACAAACATCACTATTCAAACACCACGCTAGCTGGCTGATTATCGGAGTGCTTATTTTCAATAATGCCTATGCCGTGACTAAAAGCCCGACTGAAGATGGTCTCTGGTATTACGAGATTGGCGGGGCACAACCTGTCTCAGTACCTGCGAACCCGCTTGTTACCTCGATGACGCTGGGTGGTTCGGCACAATTAGGAGCAGGGTACAGCTGTGGCAAGTTCGATCCCGTGGCAGCTGTGAGCAACACACTGAACCAGATTGGAACCGGCATAGACAACATGATGAATGCCATGATGGCAGCTGCCGGTGCGGCGATTGCTGCACTGCCAGCCCTGATTCTGCAACGAGCCAATCCTGGTCTTTATGACCTGTTTCAGAATGCACTGCTCCGCGCAGAAGCGACGCTGGAACTGGCCACAAAATCCTGCGAACAGATGGAAGCTGAAATTGCGAAGGGCAAGAATCCCTATGCAGATCTCATTACGATTTCAAAAGGAAACGACTGGAAATACCAGATGGGGATCGGTGGCAATGATGCAGTAACGGCAAAGGATGCGGTTGAGACATCAAATGGAGACAACGGCGTTCCCTGGCTCGGTGGACAGGCAGGTGGTGCAGGGCAACCGGTACTTGAGTTTACCGGTGACATCGTAAAAGCAGGCTACAACATCAATATGAATCGTCCTATCACCGCGACAGGTCCCGGTGCATCAGGGGCACGGTTAACCGAAATCTGGACGACTCCCACCGATGCCCGCGACTGGGTTGTTGATGTGGTCGGGGAGAATATCGTGACCACCTGCGATACCTGCCGCAAGGACAGCATTCCTGGCACGGGGCTATTACCAAAACTGAATCAGGAAGCGAACGATGTCACGGTGGAAATACAGAATC
>JAYEGM010000208.1:0-9004 GCA_034659075.1 Pseudomonadota bacterium | reverse complement strand
AGGCCTGGCAGTAAATTGGTTTCCTGTTTGCTACGCATTAGTTCATACGAAAAATACTTGTGATGTGTAAAATCATTATATTATCAAACATGATTTATATCCCCTTTCCTTTCTGAACCCGGATTCCTACTACATTGCTTCTACAATAATCAACGTTCACCCGCGTGGAAACCGCATTTACCACTCGTCAGCCTAAATACCTCTCTCATCAGCCCTTTCTTTACTCTTCTCATACATAATCTACATTTTAGATAACAGCATTTGGTCACTAAAAGAAGCAAAAAGAGAGAGCAAACAATGGAAACACCTATTGAACCCGTACTGGATAGCTTTGCAGGCAATATTGAAATAGCCATTTACATGGCAAACGAGATAGAAGATGAACTGAAGGATATTTGCTGTAATACCGAAAAACGCATCAACAAAAGACTCAATCAGCTACGCACTCACAAAAAGAGCTGAGATAAGTATTGCTACTGTGTATAAGCCCGGCACACCTGGTCAAACCATAACAACATCGTATTCATCTGGCATATAGAGCGTTTCAACCTGTAGTTCAATATTAGCGTTGATGAATTCCTGCAGATTGGCCAAACTCTTCTGCTCTTCATTTAACAACATATCTATCACCTTTTCCGAAGCAAGAATACGGTAGCTGACCGCTTCGTACTCCCTCGAGTCACGCATGATTTCACGAAAGATATCGTAGCAGATGGTCTGGGCTGTCTTCACTACTGCCTTGCCGTGACAAACCGGGCAAACTTCGCAAAGTATATGTTCCAGACTTTCACGTGTTCGCTTGCGCGTTACTTCCAGTAAACCCAGGGAGGTCATTTCGGTAATATAGTTTTTTGCCGGATCTTTTGACAAACCGCGTTTAAGTGCTCGTAATACCTGCCGCTGATGCTCGATTTCGACCATATCAATAAAGTCGATAATGATAATGCCGCCAATATTGCGCAGGCGCAACTGCCTGGCGATGGCCTGAGCGGCTTCAAGATTGGTTTTGAACAGCGTCTCTTCCTGATTGCGATGACCGACGAAAGTCCCGGTATTGACATCAATAGTAATCATTGCTTCTGTCTGGTCGATGACTATATGGCCGCCGGATTTAAGCGGTACCACACGGCTCAGCGCCTTCTGAATCTCATCTTCAATGGAATACAGATCAAAGATCGGCCGTTCGCCGGGATAGTACTCCACTTTTGCTGCCAGCTCCGGTAAATATTCTGCCGCCAGTTCACTGGCCAGCTGCCAGGTCTCACGAGAATCGATGCGCAATCTTTCCACATTACCCTGCACCATATCACGCACCGTACGAACGGCCAGCGGCAGATCCCGGTAGATGACATCACCGATCTCGGATCCTTTGAGTTTCAGCTGCAGCTGTTGCCAGATTTTCTGAAGAATCGCGACATCTGAATGTATCTCTGCCTCTGTTGCTGTCTCTGCAATAGTTCGAATGATGTATCCGCCGGTTTCATCCTTAACATGACTTTGTACTATGCTCTTCAGTCGTATTCGTTCATTATCCCCTTCAATTCTTTGTGAAATACCGATATGGGACGAGTATGGCAGGAAAACCAGATTTCTGGCTGGAATCGCCAGCCGGGTAGTCAGCCGCGCACCCTTGCTGCCAAGAGGGTCCTTGATTACCTGCACAACCAGTTTCTGGCCATCATGCAACTTGCGCGAGATGCAGTCTTCTTCTTTGACCTTGCCGGACGTCCCGTCCATGGTACCCGGATCTATGTCGGAAGAATGAAGAAATGCCGTGCGCTCAAGTCCAATATCAATAAATGCCGCCTGCATTCCCGGCAGTATTCGCACCACCTTGCCGACATAGATGTTGCTGACGATACCGCGTGCCGTGCTTCGCTCAATTTGCAACTCCTGCAGCAGTCCATTTTCTACCACGGCTACGCGCGTTTCCTGCGGGGTAACATTGATTAATATTTCCTGGGGCATTGAATTTGGCTTTATAAAGTATTATGGGCAATAGTGCGTTATTGACTTTATGTCTGGTGACGAATAAAAGCAAATTGATACATTGTGAGTTAATTATAATTTGATTTCCCGGATTGACCTTCCACTACCCTGTGCGCTTGAGGTTAAACCGGGGGCGGAAAGGTAGGTAAGGGTATTCCTGCCGGCGAACAGCCTATTATTGATAATATCAATCATATACTTCACATCAATCAATTATACAAACGTATTAGCCTATTCTAATATACCCTCAACAGGTCGCAACAGTGGCCAGGATTATCTCCCAACTATTGAATGAGGTATCAAAAATGGAACTGGTAAACGAAATACAGGTGGCATTGCCACAGCTAAACCAGGCTGCACCCAACTTTGAAGCAGTCACCACTCACGGCGTTAAAAAACTCGACGACTATAAGGGAAAATGGCTGGTGCTGTTCTCCCACCCGGCGGACTTCACACCGGTATGTACCACCGAGTTCATCGCATTTGCCAAACGTGCAGAAAAGTTCAAGGCGCTCAACACCGAGCTGCTCGGCCTGTCTATAGATTCTCACTATGCGCACATGGCATGGGTCCGCAACATCAAGGAAAAATTCGCTGTGGATATCCCTTTCCCGATCATTGCTGACCTGGATATGAAAGTAGCAAAGAGCTACGGCATGATTCATGCCGGGGCCGCTGACACATCGGCTGTACGTGCAACTTTCATCATTGATGATAAAGGTGTACTGCGTGCCATGGTCTACTACCCGATGAGCAATGGTCGCTCTATCGATGAGTTCCTCAGACTGGTCAAGGCCATGCAGACTTCAGATGCAAACGGTATCGCTACCCCGGAAGGCTGGCAGCCAGGTGACAAAGTCATCGTACCGCCACCTGCCACATCAGAAGCGGCTGAAGCACGCATGAAAGAAGGCTACGAGTGTGTCGACTGGTACTTCTGCAAGAAAGAAGTTGCCTGATTACATAAATCTATCGCAGGAAAAGGGTCGGATCACCGGCCCTTTTCTATTTTTTATATATAAACGGGTTATTTTTCTGCCGCAACGATAGAGATTTCTACCAGCAAGACATCCCGTGCCATGCTGGCTTCAACACAGGCACGGGCAGGAGCATGGCCTGCCGGTACCCATTCATCCCACACTTCATTCATTTTGCCGAAATACTGCATATCTTTGATGTAGATAGTCGCAGATAAAATATGGGCTTTATCGCTGCCAGCCTGCTCGAGTAAATCTTCGACTTTCTCCAGCATACTTGCGGTTTGTTCTTCTATGCCCTGAGACGCGTCTTTACACACCTGGCCGCACAGATAGATAGTACCGTTATGCTTAACAATTCGGCTCATGCGCTGGCCTGTTTCCAAACGTTCAATCATCACTTTCGTCCGAATTATCAATTAATGCCATCAGCGAAGAATATCTTTCTTGCATTGCGAAATGTAGTACTCGCGCATACTCTCAGGTTTCATCTTTGCCATGTAGCTGATCCGCACTGCTGCCATGACTCTCTTTTCGGAAATACCCAGCTTTTCAGCATCGTGGTCGATAAGTGCAGCATCAATTGCCCTGTTCATATTAAGACCTTCCAGCCTTGACCGACTGGCCTGTTCAGCCACCTCACCTAATTTCGTGCATTGCTCCTCCTGTGACAACTCTCCTGCAGCCGATTGTTGAGAAAGAAGTACGGCAAAAAGAACCAATCCAGCATAGCGCATAGTAAAATCTCCTGTTTAGAATCACGCAAATCAGAACATACTTGTACCAGTCCACGCAAGCAGCGAGTTGCAGTAAAGTCAGTGCTTACCTTCTGCTGGCTTATGCATGCTTATAAACGATAGTCAGTTAAGCTGAACTCGCCATGAGCCAATAACTGCTACTGGCCAAACGCCCCCCTACACAGCAGTAAAAAAGGAAGCATCAATCAAATGATATAAACTCATCAAGCAACTGACTCAATTCATATAAAGGCAAGCCAACCACCCCGCTATAACTGCCGTGTAAATCAACAATGAACCTCGCCGCAGCGCCCTGGATAGCATAGGCACCGGCTTTGTCGGCAGGCTCCCCGGTGTCCCAGTATTGTTCTATTTCATGCGATTCAATAACTTTGAACAAAACCGTACTCCGGCTCAATGCCACGCGCGCAAGCTGCCCATCGTAAAGACAAAGTGCGGTGAGCACCTGGTGTGAGCGGCCGGACAAGCGCTGCAGCATGGCGATACCTTCCTCTCTGTCAGCGGGCTTGCCCAGTATATCTCCGTCCAGGGCTATGCAGGTATCTGCTCCCAGCACCGGAACCTTTCTGTTCTCTGAATGGCTATAGACTTCTGTGTAACCGGCTCGTGCTTTTTCCCTGGCCAGACGACAGACATACTGCTCCGGCGTTTCTGAGCTTTTCAAAGATTCATCAACCGCCAGATGACTGATTACTTCAAATTTAATGCCTATCTGTTTTAGCAGTTCCCGCCGACGGGGGGAAGCCGAGGCCAGAATCAGATCGATGCCAGCCACACCTGAGTCAGCCACCCTGTTCGCCTCTATGATAGGGAAGGTTCGCAATAATACTCCAGCCACGATAAAGTTGTTCTGCCAGGACTACCCGCACCAGGGGATGCGCCATGGTCAATTTTGACAGCGACCAGCACTCATCGGCGCGCTTAAGACAGTCGTCAGAAAGGCCCTCCGGGCCGCCGACCAGCAGCACCACATCCTGACCGCCGGCCAGCCATTTTTCCATACTTGCAGCCAGTTGTTCGGTGCTCTTTTCTCTACCGCTACGCTCTAATGCTATGACTCGTGAACCACCCGGTATGGCCTGCAGCAGGCGCTCACCTTCTTCACGATTGACGCGGGCAACATCGGCACTTTTGCTGCGTTTTCCGGCATTGATTTCAATCAGGTTCAATGAGCAATGACGCGGCATGCGGCGAGCATATTCGTCATAGGCCTGATCGACCCACTGCGGCATCCTGCGACCGACGGCGATAAGATGAATCTGCATAAGGTGAGTCTCTGCCCTGCTTTTTTCTTTTGGCTTTTTACTTTCAGCCTCTAACTTTCCCTGTTTTTCTCGACCATCTGGCGCAGCTCCTCGCCCCACAGTTTATCCAGATCATAAAATACCCGGGCATCTGCCTGCATGATATGTACGATGGCATCGTTCAGATCTACCAGTACCCATTCCGCTTCATCCTGTCCTTCTACACCGAGCGGGCGATGGCCATGATCTTTCATATAATCAACCAGCTTGTCGGCGATGGCATTAACATGACGGGACGATGTGCCTGTTGCCAGTATCATGAAATCGGTAACATCGGTCAGCCCCCTGACATCCATCACTTTGATATCCTGCGCCTTGGCTTCTTCCAGCCCGGCTACAGCGGTATCCCTTACCTGTTCGAGTGTCATTGACAATTCTGTTTCCTCATAAACTAATAATACGCATTTTTCGTTTTAATAAAGCCCGCATTGATGTATGTAATCAATCACTTCAGCAGGCAGCATGTCATCAATATCCCGTCCTTCATTCAGCCTTTTCCGGATATCTGTTGCTGAAATATCATAGCCTTGCAGGCGAACAGGCAGAATACTGGCGCATTTCCGGTCACGCAGCCTGGACATGTCATCAATCATATAGGCAGCTGCCCAGTCAGGTGTCGAAAAAGCCGCTTCACCGGCCCGCTCGATGACGATGATATTGGCCAGCTGAAAAATTTCCTGCCAATGATACCACGTAGGCAGACCGGCGAAGGCGTCTGAGCCCATAACCAGGCACAGACTGTCGTCGGGATACTGTCGCCGGAAAGACTGCAGGGTCAGCACAGTCCAGGAAGGTCCGCTGCGTTCCAGCTCGCGGCTGTCCAGAATAAAATCAGGATAATCCTGCAATGCCAGCTGCAGCATTTCTACTCGCTGCCGGCTGCTGGCCTGTGGTGCCGGCCGGTGTGGCGGAATTGAAGCCGGCAGTATATAAAAGGCATCGGCAGCCAGCTTCTGCTGTAACTCGTGCAACGGCTTTAAATGACCATAATGCACCGGGTCAAAAGTGCCGCCATATAGGCAGATCAGACCCGGCATACGGCGTCCAGGTGTTTTGCTCTACTGTCGTATATGGCCGTCACCCAGTACGATATATTTTTGCGATGTCAGACCTTCCAGCCCTACCGGACCACGCACATGCAGCTTGTCGGTGCTGATGCCGATTTCGGCACCCAGTCCGTATTCGAAGCCATCGGCAAAACGAGTGGAGGCATTGACCATGACTGAACTGGAATCCACCTGGCGCAGGAATTGTCGAGACTTGCTGTAGTTTTCTGTAACGATGGCATCGGTATGCTGCGAGCCGTATTGATCGATGTGCTGAATGGCCTGATCAATGCCATCGACGATGCGTATGGCCAGTACAGGTGCCAGGTATTCTGCCTGCCAGTCTTCATCGCTGGCCGCACTGATATCAGGCAGAATAGCCCGCGTTTTTTCGCAGCCGCGCAACTCCACACCTTTCTCGGCATAACGCCGTGCCAGCAGAGGCAATACGCTGGCTGCCAGCGAACCGGCAACCAGCAATGTTTCCATCGCATTACACACACCATAGCGATGCGTTTTGGCGTTATAGGCAATCTCAACGGCTTTGTCGATATCGGCCTGGTCATCAATATAGACATGACAGACACCGTGCAGATGTTTGATGACGGGTATGCTGGATTCGTTCATCACCCGCTCTATCAGGCCTTTGCCGCCGCGAGGAATAATGACATCAACATATTGATCCATGGTCAGCAGTTCACCCACCGCTGCACGATCCGTGGTATTAATTACCTGGACCAGCGTTTCAGGCAAACCTGCTGCCTGCAGCCCCTGCCGGATACAGGCTGCAACAGCCAGATTGGAGTGCAAGGCTTCCGAGCCTCCTCTAAGAATACAGGCATTGCCTGATTTCAGGCACAGGGAAGCCGCATCGGCTGTAACATTCGGGCGTGATTCGTAAATGATCCCTATGACACCCAGTGGCACGCGCATATGGCCGACCTGGATGCCGGAAGGCATATAGCGCAGGTTGGTAATTTCACCGACAGGGTCAGGTAAAGCCGCAACCTGGCGTAGTCCTTCAGCCATACCGGCGATACGCTCTACGGTCAATTCGAGTCGGTCCAGCAGTGCCGCATCCAGCCCATGCTTACGCCCGGCTTCAAGGTCCCTGTTATTTTCTATTGCCAGACTCGTAGCCTGATCTTCAATTGCCGTGGCGGCTGCCAGCAGGGCCTTATTTTTTGCCGCACTGTCCACGGCCGCAGCCTGCCGGCTGGCTGTTCTACCCTGGCGTCCCAGCTGATCCATATATTGCGCTATCGATTGTGTATTCATATCCTTAAACCTGATCGTGTGTTGCTATGAAATAGTCTTAAGCCCACAGATTTTCATCGACAGCTTTTCGATATCGAACCAGATCGACACCCCTTCACTGCTCGCTCTGCCTTTGGCGATTTTATCAAGCTTTGCTATCTGCTGCAGGATTCGCTGCCACTGATCCCTGCCGTGGCGTTTGATTGCTCCATCAATCCTGTTCTGATCGGCTCCCCATACCCTGTATTGCTTGAAGACCTGCCCTTTATTTGCGCCGCCAGCCAGCGCTGCAGACATTTGCGTCAGCCTTCTCACCTCACGGCTAAGCATGATAATGAGAAAAACTGATTGATCTTTCTCCGTTCTCAGGGCATCCAGTATGCGGCTGGTTCGCTGCCAGTCACCGGACAGACAGGCCTCCAGATAACCGAAGACTGAAAAACGGGAGTTATCTGATACCGAAGACTGCAGCACTGCAAGCTGTTGTTTTGCATCGGCGGGGACGCTACTATCCGATGTAATATTCAGCGCCAGTAAATCGATTTCCTGAGCGGCAGCCAGCAGGTTTCCTTCAAAATAGTGTGTTAATAAGTCGATAGATTCCTTATCAGGAAGTAGCCCTTTGCTACGCAGGCGGTGTGACAACCAGCCGGGAAAGTCTGCCAGCTTAACTTCTTTGGCTTCTGCACTAACGCCCTCCGCATCAAGTGCCTTGAACCATTTCTGGTTCTGCCCCGCCCTGTCTACAGGGCCGCATATAACCATTAGCAGCGTATCAGGAGGAAAGTTTTCAGCCAGCTCGGCCAGCATACGACTACCAATCTGGCCTGCTTTACCTGTCGGGATACGCAGTTCTATCAATCGTTTTTCGTCGAACAGGGACATACTGCTGCCCGACTGCAACAGTGCCCCCCAGTCGAAGCCCTGCTCAACGACAAAGCTGTCACGCTCGGTGTAACCCTGCTGCCGTGCCTGTTTGCGTAAAGCATCAGAGGCTTCTTCAAGCAGCAGGATTTCGCTGCCAAACAACAGATAGACAGGTTTTAGCTCTTTATTGTCCGATGCAGACAGACTTTGTATGGCTACACGCAAGGGTGTTCAGGCTTTTCGTAATAAACTACTTAATACGGGACATTTTGCGCAGTATGCCCTGTGCGGCATCTTCACGCATTTCATCATGCAGCAGTTGTTCTTCCCGCGTCGCTGACAGCAGCTGATCCTGGTTAAAGTTGTAATCACGTCGTGCAGAAGAGATTGACGGCTTGACCAGCTCTTTGCCCTGGCTGTCGACGACCTGATAGTTAACCCTGAGTATGAGCACGTAGCCGGTGGCCTTGCCCCGATCATCAATCGTTCTAACCTCACGGCCAAAGTTGGCGCTGGCGATTTTAATATGTGCACTTTCTGCGGTTGGACCAGGGACAACGGTTACATTGTTGCTTTCCAGCCTGTCGGCAAGGATGTCCTTTAGCTTGCCATCAGGTGATGAAATAGCAACTGCACGGATAGAATCGGGCAACACTATCGTTCCACGCAGGTGAAAACCGCAACCGGCGAGTAAACTGGCTGTTAACAGGGAAATCAGAACTAAACGTTTCATCAGTATATCCTTACAGGAAGATTTTATTTTCAGTCATTTTCGAAATTGGTTCGAGTATACCGGCAAAGCTGAG
>JAYEGM010000207.1:0-2178 GCA_034659075.1 Pseudomonadota bacterium | reverse complement strand
TGTAGAAGGCGGTTATTATTTATGGCCAAAGGATGAGCTGCAGGCGCTGCTCAGTCGAGAAGAAATGGCTGTCGTAGAAAAAGTCTGGCTAGGCGATGCAGCCGCACATTTTGATGCAGGCTATCTACCCAGATGGCAGGAAGGATATTTTGCACAGCAGGGACTTTCTGCTATAGAGCAGAAATTATTATCATCTGCCAGTGTGAAAATGCTGAACAAACGCCAGCAGGATCGTCAACTTCCGGTCGATGACAAGTTGCTCGCCGGCTGGAATGGCCTGGCGCTCAGCGCATTTTCAATGGCGGCACAGGACCTTGATGAGCCGGGTCTGAGGAAAACGGCAGACTCGATAGCACAGTATATTCGCCGTGATCTGTGGCAGAAAGACCATCTTGTACGCGCACGCAAATCGGGTAAGGCAATGGGCCAGGCAAGCCTTGCCGATTATGCCTTCGTGGCAGAAGGACTGTGGGATTACTACCGGTTAACCGGTGATAAAAATGAACGAGCGTTTGCACAATCTGTGGTCGATGCAGCCTGGCAGCGATTCTACACTCCGGCAGGCTGGAGCCTCGGCAGCATGGCATCATTCGAGTCGACTGGAAGGCAGGCAATCATCCCGGACGGGGTGCTTGCCTCACCTTCTTCAACCCTGCTTAACATCAGCTACCGGCTGGCGAAAGAAACCGAGAATAAAAAGCTTGCAGAAAAAGTACAAACAGCCCTTGGCTACGATGCCATTCCCCTCATCGGCAATGCCTTCTGGTATGCCAGCCAGGTCAGGGCGATTTTAGATTCAGTGGAAAAGTAAAAGCCCCTTTTACCATTCACCTTTCCTCTTCCCCATGATGCTGTTAGGATATTTGCAGTATTTTGCTAAAGGAATTAAGGGAGATAATAATTATGAAAATGTTATATCGTTATTTTTCGTTTAAAACGGCCCTGATCATACTCATTGGTATTTACTCCCAAGCTGTGAGTGCCGAGGGGCTTTATAAATGGGTAGATAAGCAAGGCAATGTGACCTATCAGGCCAGCCCGCCACCCGGTGATGCCGTCGAAGTCGAGAAGACGACAATAAGCAGCGATGTAGTAGATGAGCCCGAAGATCAAACTGCCGGGGAACCACTGCCGGTTAAATTTTATGTAAAGCCTGAATGCCCTATATGTGACCAGGCGCGCACATATTTTGAAGAAAAAGGCATAGCTACAACAGAAGTTGATATCACAGAAAATACCGCTGAGGCTGAATTGATGCAGAAGCAGTTTGGCCATAAAAATGTGCCTACCATCATAATAGGAAGCAAGTCGATAACCGGTTTTGAGAAAACCATGGTGGAAGATATCCTTAAAAACGCAGGTTTTACCATTCCTGAAGAGTGATTAAGGAACGCTGCCTCAAAAGGTAATATTTGATTTAGTACAAACCTGACAATGGCCACGGATCTGGCCAACAACATCTCATGGAGGAGACGGAAATGGATTTCCGCATCAGCATCAATACCGGCTTTACGCTGGTAGAATTAGTTTCCACATTGACTATCGCAAGCATACTTTTGCTTGCCGCAGCTCCGGGCCTACAGTCATTTATCGAACGTAATCGAATAACAGCCTCGGTAAATGTATTTGTCTCCCACCTGCAGCTTGCGCGGTCAGAGGCTTTAAAACGCAACCGTTTTATAGTGTTATGCCCCAGCAGGGACGGCACCAGCTGCATTTCTGACTATACCCAATGGGCAAAAGGCTATATTGTTTTTGTCGATATTGACAGGAACAAGCTACGTGAAAATAGCGAGCCGCTGCTTAAATATTACCAGGGTGAAAATGATAAGGTAGTGATTTATACCTCATCAAATTATCGCAGGGTTGTCGCCTACTATCCCTCAGGCATGGCCTGGGGTCTCAACACAACCATCCGCTTCTGTGCCAGAACTTCTGATGCCAACAACCGGGCAGTAATAATATCTAATACAGGCCGACCGAGGCTCAGTAAGGTTATGGCTGATGGCAGGGAGATTGTATGTACTTGAAGTTCCAGGTTCCAGGTTTCAGGTTTCAAGTTTCAAGTTTCAAGTTCCAGGCTTAAGGAGCCTCCAATTTATTCGTCATTGAATTAATCAGAGTTTACTTTGAGTGCAAAAGCATACCACTTTCCACTTTTCAATTTTTCTTTGCGTA
>JAYEGM010000206.1:0-2185 GCA_034659075.1 Pseudomonadota bacterium | reverse complement strand
CATCAGGCTTCAGCAACCCAAGGATGATCTTCAGCAAGGTCGTTTTACCGCCGCCATTAGGGCCGATAATGGCCAGATAGTCCGTCGCATAGATATCCAGACTGATATTTTTGAGTACTGATTCATAGCCGTATGAGAACGAGACATCATGCACAGAAACCAGCGGTATTTTCGTATCAATCATAAGGGCTCCTCGAATTTCTCCAACGCCGCCTTCATCTTCTCCATCATATGCATCCAGTTCGGGTCCATAGGATCTACGGTCAGCACCTCAATCTTTAGCTGAGCGGCTATGATACCTGCCAGGCGCTGATCGGCACCAGGCGAACTGATGATAGAATTGATATCATTTGCATCAGATTTCCTGAATAAGCTTGCAAGACTGCCCGGGCCGGGGGGCTTCCCTTCCTCTTCAATGGCAAGCTGACGCAAGCCATAATCCTGACAAAAGTGACCCCAGGCAGGATGATAAACCAGTAACTCACGAATCTTTTTTTGTAGCACTTGCTGCCTGATCTGCTGATCAAGTTTTTTTACAGCAGTTTCCAGCTTAAGCCGGTTTTTTTGATAACTATCCGCATTATCGGGATCCAGTCGAACAAGACTGTCAGCAACAATACTTGCCGCAGCCATCATAATCGATACACTTGTCCAGAGATGTGGATCAGTGTCTTTTAGCACCCTTGCCGGCTGCGCCTCTTTCGCCACATCAAATAGACTGATCCACACTGCCCTGCTGTCAGGCTTTCTATTTGGATTGATATACCTTGCTTCAAAAAACAACGCAGGATGGCCGACTATGAACTGGATATCGGCCTGTCGGGAGCGGGCCAGTTTGCGCGGACCGGGCTGTGCAGTCTCCGCCACATGGCCTTCAGGTATCATTGTCAGCAGATCGACACGATCACCTGCAATCTGCTTTACCAGCCATGCCTGTGCCGGGACAGTGGCTGAGACCAGTAGCCGCGCGCTGGCATCAGACCATAGCAACAGCATGAAAAAAACTGCAAAAAGAAAAGATGAAGGTCTCAAGGTAGAGAATACGACTCAGGTAAGTTCGGGTTTATTACTTCAAGCTATGACGTTGAGTGCCTGGCCACAGATTTTTCAATAAATTTCCTGATTGCTATGTACTCCAAAGCAATAAGATGCCGATGCTGACGGGCAGTCTTTTTTAGATACTCAGTCAGCACCCCGTCCGCTCTGCTCCAGTTAAGCACATTCAGGCGCAGTTTTACATCAATATCTGCCAGTTCTGCCACCCTGGATTGAACACGCTGCAATCGGGCTATGCTATGCCCTCTGCTGGGCACTATAGAACGTGCATCGTTCCATGTCCGCCTGCCTATCCAGAGCAGTGATGACAATAACATAAGACTTACAGTCACCATTATTATAGTCCGGCCATTCACCATACCGAACATCCCATCAGGCAAGATAAAAAAGAGTATGCCTACAATTACCAGCATCACGGCGATGGCTATCGCCTTGATCAGCAACTTGTGAAAAAGTTCGGCAACATAAGCATCATCTTGCACGATCAAAAGTCGTGAATTGTCCAGTGCTGCGCGCTCCGTCCCGATTTCCTTTGCCGTTGGCGGGTCACCAAACAGATCAATTTCCATGATTCATATCTTCCAAATTCAATACAATATAAATAATTATTCATATAAATATAGTTGTTGAATAAGAAATGTAAATCAATGCGACCGTTTAAAAGCTCTCTGCGTTGATCAGAAAATGCACCCAGATACTGGCGGCATAACCCAGGCCTATGGCCCAGCTCCAGCGCAGATCAGCAAAGATCAGAGCACCTGTCGCGCCAAGATCGTTGTTGCCACTCAATTTCATCAGGACAACGAAGGGAATAACAATACCAATCAACAGGTCAATCAGTGGGCGTGGTTTATGTGTAGGCACTTTTTGTGCGGAGGTAGCAGGGTAGGTTGCTGATACGGTATCTCTATGTCTGATTAGGGCTTTTACAAGCGTGTTATCGGTTGTCCATCGCTGATCCATCGAGTGATGCCATTGCGCACATTATACACCTGGGTAAAACTCATTTCTCAACCAGATGGCACGCCAGCGCGCTGGTGCGGCTGCCGGTGCGGCAGATCAGAATCACCGGATCATCCTTATCCACAGCCGCCGTGAAACGGGCCATAAAATCTGCTTTCACTTGACC
>JAYEGM010000205.1:0-2203 GCA_034659075.1 Pseudomonadota bacterium | reverse complement strand
ATCCTGGCTGTTATGAGTGTAGTAGACGCCGCCGCACATGGTTTAATAAAGTTTCAAGTTTCAAGTTTCAAGTTTCAAGTGTCAAGTTTCAAGTTTCAAGTGTCAAGTTTCAAGAAAAGCCGAGACTAGCCCATGAAGCAAACTTCAATTTTTGTACCTTGACACTTGAAACTTGAAACTTCTTTTCATATCGTCTGCCTATGTCCGGTCGGCTTCCATGCCGGTGCTATCACATTCGGCATGCTGGAGCGATTCAGCAGCCGGGCAGGGGCCAGGGTGAATTCACCGTAGCGCTGGTTGATGCTGTCCATGACACCATTGACCTGTTTCATTTCATCTCCATGGTTGAACATATCCAGTTGTCCACGGGCAGCGCGGGGGTCGAGTGCTGTGACCTGCACCTGGTGGATGCCCTGACCCTGCCAGCACTGGCTAAGGAACAGGCGGCACAATGCCATGATCTGCAGACCGTCATCGGTGGCGATGATGCTGCGCTGCGTGCTCGATAGCCAGCCATCAGAGCAGCGCAGGCCGATATAAAACCGCTGTGCCTGCAGACTGTGTTTGCGTAAGCGGCTGGCCACTTTTTCACTCATGTGCAGTAAATATAATAACAGTATCTCCTTGTCCTGTGTGTTGGGCGGCATTACCTTGCCATGGCCAATGGATTTGGGTGGCGGCACATTGAGCTGCAGCGGATCCGGGTCTGCGCCCTGACACATGTACCAGATGCGACGTCCGGGGTTGCCAAAACGGCGGGCCAGTACGCTGATTGGCAGCTTTTCCATGTCGCCGCAATTATATACCCCATGTTTGGCAAGAAAACGGCCAATACCACCGGCGATACCGCACAGTTCGGTGACCGGCACATTTTTTAATCGTTCTCGCGACTGCCAGGGTGGAATCACTGTTAGTCCATCCGGCTTGTTCAGCTTGGCGGCATATTTGGCGGTAGTTTTGTCGCCACTGACACCCACCGAGCACAGCACTCCCGAGGCCTGATAGATGATTTTCTTGATGCTGCGCGCAATCTCTTCCGGCTGCCCGTGCAGTTTCTGGCAATAAGTGACATCGAGAAAGGCCTCGTCGACAGAGAATATCTCGATATACGGGGTAACCTGCTGCAACGACCGCATAATGTTGCTGGAGACCTGTGCGTAGCGTTGCGGGCGGGCAGGGCACTGAATGAAATCAGGGCAGAGTTTTAATGCCTCTTTGACACGCATACCGGTCTTGATGCCATAAGCGCGCGCCTCATAGGAACTGGTAATGATACAGGTGCCCTGACGGCCATTGGTAATGCCAATCGGCAGACCCTGCCATTCCGGGTGGTCCTGCTGTTCGATAGAAGCGAAAAAGGCATTCATATCGGCCAGTATGATGGCGCGTGGCCATTCTTGCTGGCATTGCGCGGGCTTAGCAGGGTAAAGGGCAGGCGTTTCCATTAGCGGTAGCTTCGTAATTGTCCGGTTAGCACGCCCTGGATACGGACACGGTCAGCCGGGTAGATTAGTGGCGACAGCTTATGATTTTCAGCTACCAGCTTGATACGTCGACCGGAGAGATGAAACAGGCGTTTGAGAGTCGCTTCCTGATCGTCGATCAGGGCGACTACGATGTCACCGTCATTCGCTGTGTCGGCGTGCTGAATCACCACCAGATCACCGTCAAGAATACCGGCTTCGATCATGGAATCGCCTTGGATCTGTAGAACGTAACGTTCCTCACCCAACAGCATTTCAGCAATATTGATCTCGTCATGGCCGGGAATGGCCTCAATCGGTCGGCCAGCGGCGATTTTACCGAGCAGGGGGAGGCTGGGTGAGGTCTCATCTGTTTTAACCAGTTCCAGCGTGCGCCAGCCGCTGCGGGTGCGTTTAAGCACGCCGCGGTCGATCAGGGTTTGCACATGGCGGTGCACCGCACCGCGCGACTGAATGTCGATTCCTTCACCAATTTCCCGCAGGCTGGGAGAGTGACCATGACGGTGAATAAAGGCACGAATGAAGTCCAGTACCCGTTTTTGTTGTGTTGTCAGCATGTTTTGCTACCTTAAAGTTCTCATAATGCTCCCTTGCTAGGATAGTGAACTTTTTGAGAACTTTCAAGCTTAAATAAGGGTAAAACATGTGAATTTTTTATACTTTAACTTTATTCAATAACTTATTGATTTTAATTATATTGTTAAATTAAATATTTTTAA